>CBKWLJ010000200.1:0-15255 GCA_966675205.1 uncultured bacterium | reverse complement strand
GCCATCCAATTTATCGGAGTGGCCCACACAATCTCTTCCAGAATCCATTCCGCCAGTCCTTACACCTAGCGCAGTTCGAGCGGCGAGTGCAGCAGAGACTTATTTACCCGTATTTCCCAAACCTCAGACGACTGGTATATTACCCACCTCTGGCAGCCAACTTTACCTCCAACGATTCGCTGCCCTCAAAGCTGGAAAACTATTTACCCGTTTGCCTGGTGATAGCTTTTCTCAATTTTGGGCGAAAGCAGTCAATACCAAAGCAGGAACACTACAAAATCCGACACATGAGCAATGGAAACGTCTTTTAGAACAAGAGGCTAAAGCTGTTGCTAAAGGACAGGGTTCTAATCGCCTATCGATTTTGTTAGGAGATTCAATCTCATTGTGGTTCCCTTCAGAAGGATTTCCTGGTAATCAACTGTGGTTGAATCAAGGAATTTCGGGTGAGAATTCAGGTCAAATTTTGCGACGATTACCTGCTTTTTCTCAAACTCGACCTGATACAATTTATGTTCTAGCCGGTATTAATGATTTGCGCCAAGGAGCATCTGACCCAGTCATTCTCAATAATTTACGCCAGATCGTTAAACGTTTACGTCAGAATCATCCGCAAGCTCAAGTGATTTTGCAATCCATTCTTCCCACGCGCTTGAGCGCTATTCCTAATGAGCGAATTCGGAAGCTTAACCAAGAAATCGCTATCATTGCTCGGCAAGAAGGTGCTGGCTACCTCAATCTCCATAGCTGGTTTACTGACGAGGAAAGCCAGATGCAGCAGGAGTTGACTACAGATGGCATTCATTTAACGCGCCGTGGCTACGAAGTTTGGCAAGAGGCGCTACACTATGCCGAATCTGTACTTGCGGCAAAGCGGGAAGAGTCGGCTAGGAAAGTGAGCGATCGCATCTGAAGTGCGTTTTTCCCAGAGCGAACGCTGATAATAATTTTTTTTGATTTGTGACAGCTAGCTACGGTTAGCTGATGTTATTGATGTCGTCTCGATTTAGTGATATGGCTATTAAAACACTTTTAGTCACAAACCAACCCGAAATTGGCAACCTGATTCGTGAACTCCGCCTCGAAGCTGGACTGACACAAGCAAAATTTGGGGCTGTTTTGGGTGTTACTTACCCAACCGTTAGTCGTTGGGAAAATGGACTGGCAACACCTTCACCTCTAGCTATCGTGAAAATTGAGCGGCAGTTGCGACAAATCGGTGAACGTCGGCAGGATTTGCTGGAGCAGTATCTGAGGAAGTGACCACAAGAATTCGCAATTCGCAATTAATTGACTTCTCGTATCCTGTAGAAGCGTCGCAACCCTGCTTCCACTCAAACAAAGAATCCCACGCACCAGGCTCTTGTTTCGTTTCCTGGTGCGTGGGACTTTTAGCTAAATGGCTTGTCGTGAGACAAGCTTTTCAATATTGGCTTGGGTTTGCTGCAATAGTTGCTCTCGGCTGTCCTTAGCATGAGTGAGAGTAGGCACTAAGTTACGGGCTTGCAACGCCATATGAAGCTGAAGTTGAGCTACGTACTCACTAATATCTTCATGAAAAAAATTGTTGGGGGCTTGAGCAGAACGCAAATCCAAGGTGTCCTCCTTATCTTATCTAGGCGCTGTTTATTAACATCAATAAACGTTACCACGTCCATCTTAAGGCCTCACTCGCTTTGCAATGAACTTTAAATATTTTTAAAATATTTTGTTGAGAAAAGTAAATTTAGCCTACTGTCTTTCAACATTCTTGATATAAGTGGCTAGTTTTATGGTAAAGATAGTTGAAAGTTGTCATAGAGCCGGATAAGGCTTAGACGACAGCTAGTATATTTCCTGTCAGTTTTTCATCGGTCTAACGCTTGAAAGGGTTACCTAAGTAGGCAACGCCTGTACGTTTCAACGCACCAAGAAGCAAATTCTCTTCAAAGCACTCACTTCTAGGTTGTCTATTACCAAAAACTTTTTGTTAGCATTTTCCTCAACGCTTATGAAATCTATAATTCCCACCGTATTGACGGCTAAGGGTTGCCCCTTGTTAGGAGCTGTGGTTTTGGGACTCGCTGTAAGTAGTTGCAGCCTCCTATCTGCTAGTGTAGCCGTTGAACCTTCCCCGTTATCGAGTCAGAGCGATCGCGCGATCGCAGAAACTGCCCCTACCCCGATCTGGTGCGATCGATTTGAAGCCAAAGAATGGATGAAACATTGGGGCGTTAGGAAAACAGGCGAATGGGGTCTAAAGAACACTGAAGTTATGGCAGACTACAGTGGTAGATTTCCGAAAGTGCTGAGGGTACGTTATCCCGCAGGCTCTGCCAGCCCTACTGTTTCCCGGAAAGATCAATCCGCTTTGGGTGGAGTTCAGTTTTTTGCTGATTTGGATATGCCACCTCAGGATGCTGTGCGCTTGAGCTACTACGTTCGATTTTCAAAAGATTTTGACTTTGTTAAGGGTGGAAAATTGCCAGGACTTTTTGGCGGCACGGTTACCGACGGCAGGGAAATTCCTGATGGTACCAATGGCTTCTCAACGCGCTATATGTGGAGAAAAAACGGCAGAGGAGAAGTTTATTCTTATCTTCCTAGTAGTCGGGAACACGGTACCTCACTTGGCAGAGGAAATTGGCGGTTTGAACGGGAAACTTGGCATCACTTAGAGCAGGAAGTTGTACTGAATCAACCAGGACAAAGTGATGGCCAAATTCGAGTTTGGGTTGATGGGGAAAAAGTTTTAGATAAGGGTGGGCTGACTTTCCGAACTACTGAGAATTTAAAAATCGAAGGTATCCTCTTCTCAACCTTTTTTGGTGGAGGAGATAGCTCTTGGGCGACTCCTAAGGATGTCTATGCGGATTTTGCTGATTTTTCGGTGTTTGCTGTAAAGCGGCATCGAGATCGACATTCGTCTTAAGACTAAGGGCACGGCATTGCCGTGCCCCTACCTGCGATCGACACTACTGAGAATTAGTCACCATAGCTTCTTAGATAATGCCGCCGGGAAATTATCAATTTTTTAGGCAATAAATTGCGAATTCGCTCCCTGAATTCTTACACCTTTTAAGGTTCCGTCAATGTAATTACCTGATACAACATTAAAGTTTTCACTCGTGCTTCTCTCGGATACCGCATATCGAGCTCGTATGGTTGTGTTGTTGATAATCCAGTTTTTGGAGATAGTATTGTTGACCGAGAATGTTTCACCGTTATTATCGAGGTAAATCTCGTCGTATTTGTTGTGTAGGGCTTGAGAGTTATTTAAGAATAAATTCCCCTCAATAGTGGTGTTTGAAGCAGACCGGAGGCGTAGACCTTGCCGACCATTATCTCTCACTGTATTGCCGATGATTACAGTGCTATCTCCCAGATAGTTTAAGATTCCAGAAAGCTGGTTGAACTTAGAAATATTTCCGATGAGCTGGTTGCCATCTGAAGTTCTTTCTAGCTCTGTACCGGGTTGAATTGTGATGCCATTGCCACCGTTGTTGCTAGCGACATTGCCGAAGAAAAAGTTATCGTCAGCATCGGTGCAGATATTGATACCGTGTCGATAATTGGAGTCGGCAATATTATTAACTATCCATGAATCTTCAAGGTCATCAATGGTGATTCCATCTTGTCCGTTATGGTCAGCTATGGAGTCTTTTATCGTGAGTCGGATAGTAGGCTGACCTACCCAACTATTTTCATGAGGGTCAAATCCGTAATAGGGAAAATCAGTGATGCGGATATCGACAAAACTACTATCTTCGTAAGTTCCAAAGTTGCCATAAGCATTGTGCTTGGTGACTTGATTGGCTTGGTTGCCATCGAGACGCATTGAGAGGAAATGCTGATTGATGAAATGACTGGTAGTAATATTGTCACGACTGCGATGGAACGCCGATCGCAACAATCCTGCACTTTGTAATTCCGTATTATCTGCCAATTTGACCAGTGTTCCCCAGCCAACGCCAGAAAGGGTAACGTTATCGTGGGTGATGAGAATGTTATCGGAAACATTGTAAGTACCCCCTAGTAGCAAGACGGTGCCGCCACCATTCGCCCCTACTTGCTCGATCGCTTGGTTGATGATGATGTCATCATTCACTCCAGTAGTAACGTAATCTGCTCCACCTTTATTAGGTGTGTCAGCCGTTGCTATGGTGATCGTGTTAGCCGCATCATGGGGCTGTAAAGTTAGGGTGTAGTAGTCTTTATTGGCATAGATTGGGTTTCCGGTAATTTCAGCAGGAGTGACGCGGACATAGTAAGTACCTGCGGCTAAAGTACTAGTCATCGAACCCCCTGTAGTGCCACTATCTGTTGCGCTCCAAGTGGTACCACTGTTGGTAGAACTTTGGATGACAGCGCCTGTGATATCGAGCAATTCTATCGTGGTTCCCGCCGCCAGACCGTTGACAAAGGTGCTAATCGTCTGTGCTGTAGCTAAGTTGAACTGATAGTAATCTATCGGGTCGGTGCTACCCACAAAATCCGTATATGTACTTCTCCCAGTTAAGGTATCTATATTGCGAGCGGCAGTGAGGGTGTTACCGGCATAGTCGCTACCCGGACGTCCCTCCAGTTGTCCAGCAGTAATGTAGTGGTTGTAAGCTCCTTCATAGTTATAGAGTCCTATGGCAGCGGCCACGTCAGCATTATTGGCTAGGTAGACTTCGGCATTGAACATCGCTGAGGGAGAAAGACCATGCTTAACCCCATAATCTAGAAAATGTTGGTACAGTTGTTCAGCATTCAATCCTCCTGGTACAAACTCGGAATTTTGGGAACTGTAGTAATTCGCATCAAAAACTGGAGTTGAAGCCGTTACTCCCGGAATTTGACTACTTACAACTTGATCTAATGCCAGGTTATCTAACCAAGAGTCAAACATCACTTACCTCCAAAAAAATAAAAATGGGAAAAACTCTACTTTTGGGAAGAGTGGTTAGTAGAGTCATATCGAATTCGATTGAATAACTATAATTAAGATGGACACAGTAACACGGAGATACAGGGGCGAGCTAGAGTATTTATTTCCACTAATTTAGTGGATTTAAGATTGAGAGAATTCTGATACAAGCCTCAATAATTTAAAAAAATCAAGAAAATAGAAACACAAAATTTACACAAACATAAAATCCTAATATTCTAATTTTGAACTTGGAATTATAAGTAGGTATCCGTCAAAAAAGAAAGTGGATTTTTAGGGACGAATTTAGGCAGAATACTTACTAATGCAACGCGGAAAAAGTTTTCCAGCACTTCAAGAGAATTACATTAAAAGCTGACTCTGGGAGTTCCCCCAGCTCCTCCAATATTCTTAAATAGGTCATCTCGGGTTTGGGATTATTGAGGGTAGCTATCATTTTTCAAGACGTACTCCATCTTGATTTTTTGAGTTTGACGAAGGCGCAATGAAGGACGACCGCTTTTCTCTAAGTCCAAGTGTTGCAGAGATGCTTGAACCACTTTTTCCAACACAATGCCGTCTACTGCATTGGTTTGAGTTTCGGGTTGCATCTGCAAGAGGGTAAAACCTCTCAACTCGATATTCTCAACTCGGTTTTGAGCAGTGTTAGGGGCTGAAGATGAAACAGGAAGAACCTGAGGCAAACGAGGACGAATAGTAAGAATTGCTTTTCCTTGCTTTCGGTTAAAGCGAGATTGTAAGACCGTTCGACTGACGCCTTGCCCTTGGATAATGGTGTTGCTGCGGTGAATTTCTAGGGGGTGAAATAGATCAAGCTCACCAATGGGGAGATTAATCTGAATTCGACCTTCAGGGGGTAATTGATTAATTAAGGTTTGTAGGGGCGCTGAATCGTCTTGACCATCATTCGGAATAATACCGCGATCGCTCGCCTCAATGATTTGAATGAGGGGGGGTTGAGCTATCACTTGGTTGTTCCACCACAATCCCGCCAAGTCTTGAACCGGATTGAGAATTTTCGATAGACACAGTAGAAGGACGATAAAACTAAAACTTTGCGTGACGAGCAGGAAATTGGATGTATTATCTTTGAGCCGCTTCTTCCAAGCTTCGCCTTCAACGGAACGACTCTGATTGCCTCGATTGCTCCATTTTTGTTTGGGCAGATTCATCTGAGTCCAAACTTTAATCAATGATGAAGCCCATTGAGCCAGCAAAAGGATAACTAGATGAATTGGCTTAAGATGCGATTCTCGTCCCCAGAAGACAATCATCAGCATGATGGGCCGACTAAATGTAATCCAGGATAAGATAATCGCTACAGCCGTGAAATTCCCCTGCAACAGATACATCAACATCAAACCAGGGGCAATCAGAGATGTCCAAATACTAATCCGCTGATCGAGCAAGCAGTACCAAATAAACAAACCCGTTCGATGCGGCCCAAGCGCGATCGCACGATTGCCATTCCGCAGCATATTGCCGAACCAGCGTCGCATATTTTGGTACGCTCGTGTGGCAAAGGAGCCTGAAATCGTTTCAATGGTGTAAACCATGACATCAGGCATATACAGTAGGTCGTACTTCCGCCGCAGCAACCAGTACCAAGTACTTTTATCGTCTCCTGAGAGAAACTTAAACCGCCCCCACAGCCAGTCATCTAAGTTGTCATTTTCTAGCAAATCAGCAAAGGAGGGGTCTAGAGCCGCTTCTGCCCGATAGAGAGAAAAACGCCCCGTCAAACAAAGCAATTTCCGCGATAGGGAATGGGAACACATATAAAGATGCCGTTGGCAAAACCGTATGTGTAACCACTCGGAAAATAAGTAAGACCCTACAACAATGGGCATTTCATCGGTTGTCAAGGCTCCCATCTTGGGAAACATGAGGAAAAACGGCAGGCATTTACGGAAGGCACCTGAGTCAATCACAGAGTCGCCATCCATCAAACCCACAATCGTATCTTCAGGAAGATCCATGCTTGCTAATTCTCGCAAACCCGAAACTAGGGCTTTTCGCTTTCCACCACCAGGGTCTGACAAGGCGACGAGTTGAATGGATTTGAGTTCGGGGTCTTCTGTTTGGAGAATCTCTCGGATGGCAACAATTTCTGCATCTGTTGTCACAATGACTAAGATGACGGGTTGAGTGAGAGTTTTGGCTTCTTGAGCGATCGCACGAAAGACTCGCTCTGTAATCCAAGGCTTCTCTTTAAAGGTTGGTGCAATCAAGCAAAGACGCGGTAAATCCTCAACTGGCACGGCATTAGCCCTCCGTCGCCAGCGTTTAAACACTAAGTGTCGGTAAATCAGCGATCGAACCAGTGCTAAAGTAAACCAACCCCACCGCCAAGTTCCCATGACTCCAACCACCATCAGACTAGTCAAGCCCAAGATGGCTAATTGATCGGGGTTACTCAGAAGTTTTAAGCCAGTAAATCCCAAGGCTGAGACGCCTATCATTAATAACCAATTCAGGTAGGGCATCAACCTTTGTATCGGTTTGTTTGTAGCTGATTCAGTCATGGGATGTAACCCCTTTGGAACGAATAGCAACGAGTAAGCGAAGAAGAAAAAAGACTTACGCTGTTGAGACATCTGGGAGTGATCAGGTGCTGCGCGTGGGCTTGACACTGTATTGGATGAGGGGAAAAAAGTGAAAGGCTTGATTGATTTACCTTTTCCCCTTTTACCTTTCCTCACAAGGGTGCAACTTGTAAGCACGACAGCTTAGTGAGGGCAACGTAAGTCCTGAAACACTGGCTAATGGGTTGCGTGAGCCGCCCCATTCTTACTCACTTGCAAAGCATTAGCGGCAGTGTTGACGTCAGTAGTATTGCTGTGTTGCAACTGCGAGATGGCGGCCGCAATTTTGGTCTGGGCTGCTGCAATGTCGAAGCTTGTCGGTGATAGCTGAGTTGCACCGTTTTTGTTCCAGGAAATTCCTTCGTATTTAGCGATGCCCGGTAAGCAAGCCCCTTTGCTTAATCGCACCAAATCAATTACAGCAGTGCTGCTATCGAGTTCCTGTAAGGCTGTCATAAATTCTGGACGTTTCTGGCAAACGACTAGGGTTTGACAGGCGTTCAATACCTTTTTCAAATCACTGTGCAGAATTTCATCAATTTGAGGTAACTGGCGTTTTAGGTAATACAGATTGCTGCCTAACAAAACTTCTGGATTGACATCTGGGTCATAGATCATCACTTCGAGCCCATCTTGCCACAGTTCGCGCACCAAGCTGATCATTGGGCTTTCACGCAAGTCGTCTGTACCTGCCTTAAAGCTTAAGCCCAAGATGCCTATACGCTTCGCACCCGATTCATGGATTTTGATTCGTGCTGCTTCCACTTGTAGACGGTTGCTGGGTAACATCGCGTCTAAGATGGGAACTTCTACTCCTAAGCGACGAGCGTGGAAAGTTAAGGAGCGCAAGTCTTTGGGCAAGCAAGAGCCACCAAAAGCAAAACCGGGTTTGAGATAGACTGGGGAGATGTTGAGTTTGGTATCGGCGCAGACGAGTTGCATCACGACATGACTGTCGATGCCTAAGTGATCGCAAACCCGGCCGATTTCATTGCCAAATCCCACTTTGAGCGCGTGAAATGCATTGTTGACAACCTTGAGAACTTCGGCTTCTTCCAAAGCCACACGGTAAAGAGGAGCTTCAATATTTTCATAGAGGGATGCAATTTGGTCACCGGAACGAGGATCTAACTCCCCAATCACGGTGTATGGGGGTGCGTAAAAATCTTTAATCGCATCTGTTTCGCGCAAGAATTCTGGGTTCACCACGAGACCAAAATCGGCTCCTGCTGATCGTTGCGAATACAGTTCCAGCAAGGGCAGCAAGAACTTACGAGCAACACCAGCAAACACGGTACTGCGTAGCACAACAACGTGATAGCGCTCTGAATGCTTTATTCCATGTCCAATTTGTTCGGCAACACCTTGGATGTAATCCAGCATGGGGCTGCCATCTGCCATACTCGGTGTGCCCACGCAAATGAGTGAAACGTCTGCCCAAGGTACGTACTGCTCACCATCAATGACGGCCCGCAGACGCCCAGCCGCTATTCCTTCTTGAATCAGCGCATCTAAACCCGGTTCTTTAATCGGACTGCGGCCTTCATTGAAGGTTTTAACCTTTTCTGCACTCAGTTCAATTCCAATCACTTCGTGGCCGGATTGAGCAAGGCAAGCTGAAACAACAGTACCGACGTAACCTAAACCCCAAACAAGTACTCGCATTGTAAAACTCCTCAATAATGAATGTGAATGACTAACTTTGATGAGTGAAGATAAATTTTTTGGGTAGGACTCCATTTGAATCAGTTAAGAGGAGTCATAGTAATGCCAAGTTAGACGACTAGGACACGACTGATTTTTAAGTAGGTTCTGAGTCATTCGATGCAAGGATTTTGGATTGTTCCCACCGCTGAAAATCGGGGGCTTTATACTTTTTGGTTTTTCCGTAGAAAAATTACTAGTTGTATGAAACCTTGTCTAGCTCAGAGTTTTATGGCATTGAACCTGCCTTTTAAAATTAGAAGGTTGTTTGTTGGAAAGCTTGAATTTGTTGGATTACAGCTTTGATTCAGTCATCTAGCAATCAGTTGAGCGCTAGGAAGGAGCAAGGTTTAAATCACCAGGCTTTGCAGAAATTACTGAATCAATATTCTTGTCTCTAATTCGCTTGAATGACTGCACAAGCAGGACAAATTTTAGCGGTCTAATCCGCCAGTAAGCTGTTGCCAAAGAGCAGAAATGTTCCAACAGAATGTAGGCTAATTTAACGGTTAGTTTAGCTTGCCTGAGTGAAGCTCTTTTCGACTCTCGTGAGCGTCACTTGTAACCTTTTTTAGATGAATAACTTATAACATTAGTCATCCAAGAAATTAGAACTCAGTTTGCAAAACTACTAATCCAGTTTGCAGCAACATTCAAGTTAAAAGACTGAATCTGAGCGATAGATTTCTTGCCAAAAGTTATGCGTGCTGCCTGTCCCAAACCACAGAACTGTTGAGACTGCATATGCTGAGGTGGGGGTGGAATTCTAACTGTAACTCGTGACAAAGCTTGCCCCACTAATTTGGGCGGAATGGCAGGTAAAAGCGCCTGCACTTGCATCAGCTTGGTCCGTTCTGCGATCGCTTGAATACTACTGATTGGTTGGATGATCTCAACTTCACCCGGTATCGTCTCGGTAGAGCCAATCAACTGAACGCTGACAGGCTTTTTCGTATCGATCCCACTCGCTTGATCGGATCTAACAACTGTCTCAACCCAAAGGTCATTGCAATCCAGCAGTGTTAGAATTGGTTCAGATTGGTTTACTCGTTCGCCTTGCTCTCGCTCGGTGCTGTAAACAACTCCAGTGAGGGCGGCGGACACTTTCTGCTCTTTTGCAAAGTAAGCGGGCTTTTTACTTTCAGCGCTTGGAGATGAGGGCTTGTGATAGAGAAATTTGGCTTGCTTGACTTGTTCAGAGCCGCTAGCCACTTGCGCCTCTAAGGTTTTTACCACCATCTCTTGAGATTGAATTGCTTGCTGCAACTTACTGCGCTGATCGGCTAGAGAACTTCCTAAACTATTTTGGGGCGAGAGAGAAACGCCGTTTTTGGAAGCTTCTAAAGAGGCTTGAGCAGAATTCAGAGCAGCTTTGGCTTGCTTGACTTGTGCTTCGGCAGATTCCCACATAAACCGTAGATGTTCAGCTTGCTGTTGGGTTACTGCTCCTGCGGCAAGTAAGGAGTGATAACGATTATAATCGTTTCGAGCTGCTGTAGATTTTGCGATCGCAGACTCAACATCCGCTTGCTTTTGCCGCAACATTTCGGTTGCGAGCTGCATATCTACTCTCTGTACTGCCTGATATTGAATGTCCAAGTTTTGCAACTGGCTTTTTAAAGCATCCAGAGATTGCTTTGCTGCCGCTAGCTGGGTAGCACTTGCCTGAACTTCTCCTTGCAACTGGACAGTTTCCAGTTGAGTACGAATTTGATCATCTTGAGAACGTTCAGTTTGTAAGCGAACTTGCTCTTCTTGAGGAGTGCGCTCAATGCCGATACGAACTAGCACTTGTCCCGACTTAACCAATGTACCTGGTTCAGCATAAAAGGCTTTGATATTACCAGAAACAGGAGCCTGTTGCCGGACTATTCTGCCATTAATCAGTCCATCATCTACGACTAAGTGTGTGAGACGGTATCCGATTGATGCCATGCCAACTGCTGCTCCAGCTCCACCTAATAAGATGAATAGTCCTCCTCTAGCAGACTATGCATTGTCACCTCTTTATTTGACAGAATTTGGCTTGACACAAGAGGTGGTTGTGGGGGAAAGTAATTCAGTCTCAACTACTATCTTTGAACGCAACTCGGGATGAGGGTGCAAAATGTGGGTTATACGTCCTCTTCATCAACTTTTTACAAATAAGGGGTGACACCCCTCACCCCGAGAACTATACTTATGTTTAGTAGATGCACCCTGATGATCGAGAGAGTCGCCTAAGTGGCTCTCTTCTTTATTTTGATCAGGAATTCTCATTTTAAAGGAGAGGTTATAGCAAAAGGCAGAGGGCTCCAAGGCAGAAAACAGAAAGAAAAAGATTGATGGGTCAAGGTTTCAGGATTTGCATATGTCCTATTCACCTTGGCGATTGCTATCACTCACTGCACAGCCGCTTGATTATTCACTGCAACCGTTGTCACCCCACTATTTTTGCTATCAGGTTGAGCGATCGGAAGCGTCACAGTAAATGTAGTACCTACTCCCGTCTTACTATTCACAGCAATTTTCCCACCGTGGATATCCACCGATTGTTTAACCACTGATAAACCGAGTCCCGTACCCGGTATATTTTTGGCATTGCTGGCTCGATAGAATGATTCAAATAATTTGCTTTGCTCTTCTAGAGGAATGCCAATCCCCTCATCCTGAATCGCAAAAATGGCTTCGGCATCTTGGCAAGATAATTCAATATTCACTTTACTCCCTTGAGGTGAATACTTAATAGCATTTGAGAGCAAATTACTCAGAATATGCCGTAGAAGTTTCTTATCTACATAAGCATTAGTATCTTGGCTTTGATTTACGAATTTAATTTCATGCTTACCCCCAGCACTCATTTTGATTTCTGTCACTAATTCGTTACAAAATTGTGCTAGATTAACTGGGATGGGGTTGAAATCTTTTCGACCAAATTCCACTTTCCCCAAAAGCAAAACATCATTTAACAATTCTGTCATTTTTCTCACCGCTTCTTTAATTCGAGAGAAAAACTCAGTTTTTTTCTCGTTCGACCATTTCTCTCCGTAACGCTCAAGGATTTGTGTCGAAGCTAAAATCACATTCAGAGGAGAGCGGATTTCATGAGAAACCATCGATACAAAGCGAGATTTTAGTTCAATCAAATCTCTTTCTTTTTCAAGAGCTTTTTGAATTTCTTCTTCTGCTTGCTTGCGTTCTGTGATATCTCTTGAATTGATAACAATTTGATCTAAGCCATGATTAATAAAATTACTTTTTGTTTCTAAATAACGCCAAGACCCATCTCGATGACGGAAACGATACACAGAGACTTGCGTCTTTCCGGGACTTTTTAACCCAATTTGAAAAGAGTTTCTGGCTTCTTGACAATCATCAGGGTGAATTAAATCAAAATGGTTTTGACCTTCTAGCTCTTCAGGACTAAGCCCTAAAATTTCTTGAGTTGATGGACTTTTATATTTAATGGTGCCATTGCTATCTAAAATGGCGATAATATCTGAAGAATTTTGAATGAGAGAGTTCAACTTAGCTTGGCTTTCAACCAGTGATTCTTGCGTCTGTTGGTGTTCATTGATTTCACTATGGATTTTCTCATTTGCCACGTTAAGTGCTGAGGAGAGGCGGCGCGATCGCAACAGAATTTCCACCCGCGCCTGCAACTCTACTTTTTCAATCGGGCTGATAATCAACTCATCCACACTCTGCCACAAATGTCGGGACGCCATGCCTACATCCTGACGGGAGGTAACAAGGAGAAAAGGTAGAAAAACCGACTCTGCCTGCCTTCGACGCTGCACCTGCTTCCAGAGGCGGTCAAGCATTGGTCCATCTAAAATACATAAATCAAAAGGTTGATCAAGTTCTTGCGAAGCCGCTTCTTCGAATAACTTCTCTAGTGGCTTTACTGGACAACCTGACTGAGGAAAAAACACTTGGTAGCGCAGAGATAACCACTCCGATAACAAGCGGCAGTTTTCTCGGTGAGCCAGAAGCAGTAAAATGCGGTTCATCCTTTTTCACCTATCAGGCTGTGAATAATTCCTAGCAATTCTTTAACAACCAGTGGCTTGACGAGTACACTCCGAGCGCCATGGGCAAGGCTCTCATTTTGGAGGGCGGTACTTTGCTTGGGCGATAGGACAAAAAAAGGAATTTTCTCCTCCCGTAAGCGTTGGCAGCAATCCCAGATCCGGCGATCAAAACCGGCAATATCAATCATCGCTAGATCAATTTCTTCTAGGCTCGTCAAAGCTTGCTCAAACGCTTCCAAGCTGTTAGCTTTCATCACCTGGTATCCTTCCTTGCCTAGGAATTGAGCCAACAATTCTAAATTGCGCTGATTTTTATCTACTGCCAAGATTAACGGGTTTTCCTTCATTGCTTATCTCTATTTAGGCGGCTCAACCCACTCAGGAGTACCTCTTAGGATACCGCGCAGTTGAGTAAGCGGTTTACCAACTTTGATACCGTAACGGGTGATTTCGAGTTCTCGCAGCGTCTTCTCAAAGCTAGACAGTCGTTTTTTCAAAACGCCGATTGCCTTCCGCATTTCGCCGGCTATCTCCAGATAGCGGAGAAAAACGATGTTGTCTGCCATGTAGCTAATTCCAATTTCGGTTGCCCGGAAGTCACCCGTGATGTGTTCCATCTCGTTGACTAAAATAGTGGTGACTCCCATATTTTGTAGATACTTACACAAAGCGTGTAAGTTACTGACCAAGTCTTCGCCGCGAACCGAAAGTCGATAGCCGGAAACACTATCGATCATAACGATTCGTGCCCCTTTTTCCTCTACCTCCTGACGGACTAAGCGAGCAAATTCATCGGGTGTGTAGTGCAAGGGTTCTATGGGGACAACCGCAAGAGTATCGCGCTCAATCATCGCAGAAACCGGAATATTAACCGATTCACAACGATACCGAAGGGTGTCTTCTGCCTCCTCAAAAGTGTAAACAACTGAACGTTCCCCTCTTCCCGCTGCTTCTTTCATGAATTGGAGCCCTACTGTGGTCTTACCAACACCAGTGGGGCCGGTGAGGATAGTGACTGTCCCCCGCTCTAACCCTCCATGCATCAGCTCATCAAGTTCCGGAACACCTGAGGAGACACTCTGAGCCACAAACTTTTGCTTGTAAGATTCAGGCTGTAGGCGGGGAAAAATCTCCATCCCCTTTGAGGTCAAGCGCAACGAGTGGAACCCTCCCCGAAAATCGGAGCCGCGAAACTTGGTTACATTAATTGTTCTGCCTTTGGGGGAGTAGGTTAAGTGAATGACCCCATCACTCATGAATCGCAAATCGTCGTCCGGCGCAGCTTCACTGCTTTCGGAGGTAAAAACGACTGTAGCACCTGTCTCTAAGAGAAAGCGCAAAAATGATAGCACTTGCTTGCGAAATTGGAAGGGGTCAGAGGACAGGTAGCGGAACTGGGTCATTGCATCCAGAAAGACCCGCTTGGGTTTGAGTGACTCTACCTCTTCAATAATTTGTTGTGTTGTAGGTTCTCGTTCAACCTCGGCGGGCGAAAAAATGTCATAGGTTTGAACCTCGGTGAAAAATTCTGAGGTAGGACTAAGGTCAAGAAAGGCAATATCACTGGCAGCGAAACCGAGAGACTCAGCATTGGTGCGAATTTGTTCGGCCGGTTCGCCCATAGTGATATAGAGCGACTTTTCGCCTGCTTCTATACCAGCATTGAGAAAGTGAAGTCCGAGAGTTGTCTTGCCAGTACCGGGCTGACCCCGGACTAGATAGGCTCGTCCTGGGATGAGACCTCCATAAAGAACCTCATCGAGACCTGGAACTCCTGTTGAGAGACGGTCTTGAGGCATACTATATATCATTCCTTGTCAGATCGAAATTATCCTTAACACTCCAGTATCTCAAACAAATCAACTGATTTCTTGCCAAACTGTTCGGTTAGGGAAAGCGCAGCGGGACGCAGTCAATCCCCCGTACTTCAGTCGGGGGATGAGCTTAACTTTCTCCTTGTGCCCATAGCGATAGCGACACAACAACTTTAGTCTGCTCGAAAGCTCACTGCTAGAATGTGGGGTCGGAGATTAATTATTGA
>CBKWLJ010000199.1:0-15292 GCA_966675205.1 uncultured bacterium | reverse complement strand
TTGAGAGGGCTTGAAAAACATTATGACTGAATCAACTGGCTCAGCTTATCGCATAGAACGAGATTCAATGGGGGAACGGCAGATTCCCGAAACGGTTTACTACGGTATCCAGACTCTACGGGCCGTGGAAAACTTCCCAATTAGTGGAATTAAACCCTTACCGACCTATGTGGATGCCTGTGTATTGATTAAAAAAGCCACTGCGATCGCAAATGGTCAACTCGGCTGTATTCCCCAAGATATCAGCAATGCCATTATCCAAGCGGCTGATGAAGTCCTCAAAGGGCAGTTCCGCGACCAATTTGTGGTCGATGTGTATCAAGCTGGGGCGGGAACGTCCCATCATATGAATATCAATGAAGTGCTAGCCAATCGCGCACTGGAAATTTTAGGGGATACGAAAGGTAATTACCAGCGCGTCAGCCCTAACGATCATGTCAATTACGGTCAGTCTACTAATGATGTGATTCCTACTGCAATTCGCATTGGTGCCTTGTTAGCTTTGGAACACTCCCTTTACCCTGCTTTATCCGATGCTATTACTGCCCTAGATAACAAGGCGGATGATTTCCAAGATATTGTTAGATCGGGCAGAACTCATATGCAAGACGCCGTACCCGTGCGACTAGGAGAAAACTTTCGTGCTTGGGCGCAAATCCTTTGTGATCACATGAATCGGATTGAACGAGCATCTGAAGATTTAATGGTGCTGGGATTGGGCGGTAGTGCAGCAGGAACGGGTTTAAACACTCATCCCCAGTATCGGTATCGAGTTGCTGAAATTCTCTCAGAACTCATCGGCCAACCCCTAAAAACTGCCCCCCATCTCATGGCAGCAATGCAGAGTATGGCTCCTTTTGTTAGTGTTTCTGGGAGTGTACGGAATTTAGCACAGGATTTGGTCAAAATTTCCCACGACTTGCGGTTAATGGATTCGGGACCCAAAACAGGTTTGAAGGAAATACAATTACCACCCGTGCAGCCCGGTTCATCAATTATGCCAGGGAAGTATAATCCGGTGATGGCAGAGATGACTTCAATGGTGTGCTTTCAGGTGATGGGTTATGACAGTGCGATCGCATTTGCTGCTCAAGCAGGACAATTGGAACTGAATGTGATGATGCCCTTAATTGCCTATGATTTGATTCATAGCATTGAAATTTTAGGGAACACAGTATCTGCTTTAACAAAGCGCTGTATTGAGGGAATTCAAGCCAATCGCGATCGCTGTTTAGCCTATGCAGAAGGTAGCCTTGCCTTGGTAACTGCCCTCAATCCCCACATCGGCTATCTTAATGCGGCCGCTGTTGCTAAAGAATCCCTGGAAACGGGCAAATCTCTAAGACAGATTGTTTTAGAACGAGGGCTAATGAGTCCTGAAGATTTGGCAAAAGTGTTAGATCTAGAAGAAATGAGCGCTATGCCCAAGTCTGAAGCTTAATTCTTTATCTCCTGTACCGAACGCAGTCTCCTACCTCAAAAGGTTGATACCTTTGAGGGAGGGCAAGCACAATTGAATTGAGAGAGTTTAGTATGGATGAATCCATCTTGCTCACAAGAAACATGAAGTCATTCAAACCTTTACTGAGACTGACTGGAGTGATTGCGGCAGTTGCCATGGCTGCGACTCCTGTAGCCGCCCTAGCTCAAGGAAACGCACAACCCAATCAGGCTAGACCACGTATTAGTTTTAACCAAGAACAACAGGCTCAGTTTGAGAAGCTTCAAGCCGATACCATCGCTAAAATTAACGATACTCTCTCAGAACAGCAGAGAACTCAGTTGGAAGCTGGAATACAAAATGGTCAGGGATTCAATGCCGTAACCGATCTTTCCGATGCTCAAAAAAACCAAATTCGTACGATTCTGAAAGATTTTAATGATGGAATCGGTGCGATCTTGACTGCCGAGCAGAAGGAGCAAATTCGGCAATTCCAGCAGAATCAGCAAGGTCAATCCAACCAAAAGTAAGCGATCGCACTTCATCTATCTTGCAGCATCATTGTGTTGACAAACCGGAAAATATAGCGTTGTAAAAAATACCCATATTCATAATAGGGGCATGGCGTTGCTATGCCTTCTATTATTCAATTTTTAATTCCTGTTGTGGCTATTCCTTGAATAAACTGTCGTTGACCCACAAGGAACAATAACACCACTGGCACGGTGGCAATCACTACGGCTGCCATGAGTAACGACCAGTTATTAGTAAATTGCTCCTGAAACTCTGCCAATGCTAGCTGCACCGTTTTTAATTCCGGTCTGGTAGTAAAAACTAAGGGTTTAAATAAATCATTCCATTCTCCGATAAAGGTAAACAAAAACAATGTCACTAAAGCAGGTCGAGATAAAGGGAGCATCACCCGCCAAATAATTTGCCATCGATTTGCTCCATCTAGTGCCGCCGCCTCTTCTAACTCTACAGGCACTGTTAGAAAATACTGCCGTAACAGAAAAATACCAAAGCCGCTTGCTGCTGTTGGCAAAATCAATGCACCGTAGGTATTAACTAAGTGCCCCCACTTTAATACCAAGAAAATAGGCACAACGAGAATTTGAAAGGGAATCACTAGGGTAGCCAGAACAATCAACAGTAGGGTTTGACGCCCCCGAAATTTGAGCCGCGCTAAAGCATAACCCGCTAAAGCGGAAGTAATCACCTGAAAGCTTGTTACTGCCAAAGCAACCAAGGTTGAGTTCAAAAAGGCCAAAAGAAAATTTCCCCGTTGCCAAGCCTCTTGATAATAAGCAAAAGATAGTGTCTTGAGGACTATGTTGTCACTGCTCGTTGCTGTCTCAGTAGGTGCTAAAGAGGCTAGGAAAACAATCACTAAGGGAAGCAACATTACCGTGACCCCTACTAAGAGCAAAACTACAATGAGCCATTTTCCTAGCTGTGATGAACGATTTTTCACGAGGGTCGTAAGCATTTCTACTGATTTGACTTTATGCTGTAAATGTTTGGTGAAATATTCTCTGTCTAGGGGGCTATTGCTCAAAGACTAGCACCGTATACCATTGTCTGATTAAGTTCAACGTAACGTTTTTAACCCTTTCCTTAAGGTACTGGGTTAAACGACTTGGAAAGCAGCCTACTCATGGAAACAGGAGAAAATCGAAATATGCAGCAGCTTGCAGTCAGTGCAGAGCTAGATTTCAACAGTGAAACCTACAAGGACGCCTACAGCCGCATCAATGCGATCGTGATTGAAGGTGAACAGGAGGCTCACGATAATTACGTCAAATTGGCTGAACTGCTGCCAGATCACAAAGATGAGCTCATTCGCCTCTCAAAGATGGAAAACCGCCACATGAAAGGGTTTCAAGCCTGTGGTCGGAACTTGAGCGTTACACCTGATATGGAATTTGCGCGTCAGTTTTTTAGTGGCTTGCATGGCAACTTCCAAGCCGGTGCAGCAACAGGCAACGTTGTGACTTGCTTGCTGATCCAATCACTAATTATCGAGTGTTTTGCGATCGCAGCATACAACATCTATATTCCCGTTGCTGACCCCTTTGCTCGCAAAATTACCGAAGGTGTTGTGAAAGACGAATACGCTCATCTCAACTTTGGCGAAGTTTGGCTCAAAGAGCACTTTGAAGAATCGAAAGCCGAACTCGAACAAGCCAATCGTCAGAATCTCCCAATCGTCTGGCGAATGCTCAATCAAGTTGAAAACGATGCTCACATTCTGGGAATGGAAAAAGATGCTCTCGTTGAGGACTTCATGATTGCTTACGGCGAAGCCTTAAGCAATATCGGCTTCACCACCCGCGATATTATGCGGATGTCGGCTTACGGTCTTGCCGCTGCTTAGTCGTTCACCCCAATTGTTGATCGCATACAGAGCCATTTCAATTCAAGAATCCCACACGCTTCGACGAGTGGGATTGGCAATTTCTTCAGACTCTTCAGCGATTAGCTGATAGCTCGTGCAATCGGCACAATGGCGTCTTTTTTTGACTCTTTTCTCAAGACCCGTTTTCTGTTCAGAAGACGGGTTTATCAATAGCTGAACACAGAATATATCACTTTTGCTAATAATTAATTTTTTCGCCTTGAAATCTATCATTAGGAGGATTTAGCTCCTAGACCTCGACAATTAAAAGTAGAGCAATCTGTTTCAAGGACTGAAACTATGAAAGCATTATTGCTCTATCCTCGCTTTCCTCAGTCTTTCTGGTCTTATGACCGCTTTATGCAATTAGCTGGACTCAAAGCGGTGATTCCTCCCTTAGGAATTATTACGGTAGCAGCACTACTACCGCAAGACTGGGAAATTCGTTTTTATGATCGCAATGTCACTGAGGAAACGGATAGCGATTGGGAGTGGTGTGATATTGTCATCCTCTCAGCGATGCTAGCCCAGAGGGGCGACTTTCACTATCTCATTCGCAAAGCTGTGAATTTAGGGAAAAAGGTTGCGGTTGGAGGCCCTTACCCCACATCAGTGCCAGAAGACGCTCTTGCCTCTGGCGCTCATTACTTAGTCTTGGATGAGGGAGAAATTACTGTCCCGCTATTTCTAGAAGCGATCGCAAATGGCGAACAGAAGGGAACTTTTCGTACCTTGGAAAAGCCCGACGTCACACAAAGTCCTATGCCTCGTTTCGATCTGCTGAAACTGGATTCCTACTTTGCGATGGCAATCCAATTTTCTCGCGGCTGCCCCTTCCAATGCGAATTTTGCGACATTATCAATCTCTATGGTCGCAAACCCCGTACCAAAGCCATCGACCAAACTTTAGCAGAATTGCAATACCTCTATGACTTGGGCTGGCGGGGAACTCTGTTTGTCGTTGATGATAACTTTATCGGCAACCAACGCAACGTTAAGCAGCTATTGCGAGCCTTAATTCCCTGGATGCAGGAGCGCAACTATCCCTTTACCTTCCTCACGGAAGCCTCGATAAACTTAGCCGAAGATTCAGAACTGCTGGATTTGATGGTACAAGCGGGATTTTGGGCTGTCTTTCTCGGCATTGAAACCCCTGATGAAGCCAGTCTCCAAGTGACTCGGAAGTTTCAAAATACCCGTAATCCTTTAGTAGAAGCCTGCCGTAAAATTAACGAGGCAGGATTGTTGATTTATGCTGGATTTATCCTCGGCTTTGATGGAGAGCAAACAGGCGCAGGTCAACGCATTCAAGCTTTTGTTGAACAAACTAATATTCCCCAACCCATGTTAGGCATCTTACAAGCCTTGCCTAATACTGCCCTTTGGCAGCGATTACAAAAAGAGCAGCGCCTCCATGCAAGCAGTAGCGTTGGTATGGTTCAAACCGGTGATCAGAACACCTTGATGAATTTCATTCCCACTCGTCCGGTTGATGAAATTGCCAAAGAGTATGTCGAAGCCTTCTGGACGATGTACGAACCGGAAAATTATCTCAGACGCTGTTTTCAACAATGCCTTAATATCAGTGTTAATCACCGCATCCACCAAAATATGTACTTTCCTCCAGGTAAAGGATTGCGGCTTGTTGCCCAGATTATTTGGCATCAAGGTATTCGGCGACCCAGTATTCGTGCTCAGTTCTGGCGACAACTCTGGACAATTTTACGGACTAAGCCCCAATTTCTGAATATGTATCTTGGCTTGTGTGCCGCCGGAGAGCATTTTTGGCAGTACCGTGTTGTAGCCAAACAACGTATTGCTGCTCAGTTAGGGTACGATCCGCTTACACAGACAGCGCCACCTGAACCCGAACCTGTACTGCTGGCTAGCTAATCGTGAGTTTAATCATCACTTTTTTTAAATTGAACAGAAATTATCTATACTCTTTTTCCAACTCGCCGCTCTTGTCAGCGGCAATTTTTTGTAATATTTTTAAGAGTCTTTAAGAATTTTTTCCCCTTAACCCATTTTTTGCCTGATTGACAGGTTTACAAGCGAGCAATACATGTTTGGTCTTATCGGTCACCTTACCAGTTTGGAACACGCTCAAGCCGTTGCTAAAGAGCTAGGCTACCCAGAATATGCCGACCAAGGTCTAGATTTTTGGTGTAGCGCCCCACCTCAAATCGTAGATACGATTAAAGTCAGAAGCCTGACAGGCCAGGAAATTGAAGGTCGGTACGTAGAGTCTTGCTTTCTCCCAGAAATGCTCGCTAATCGCCGGATCAAAGCGGCAATGCGTAAAATCCTCAACGCCATGGCCCATGCTCAAAAGCATGGAATTAACATTACTGCACTAGGAGGGTTCTCCTCAATTATTTTTGAGGAATTCAACCTTCATGAGAGTAAGCAAGTCCGCAACATCAAGCTCCAGTTTGATCGTTTTACCACGGGGAACACTCATACCGCTTACATTCTTTGCCGCCAAGTCGAACAGGCGTCTCAGAAGTTGGGGATTGAACTCTCGAAAGCCACTGTCGCCGTTTGTGGGGCAACGGGTGATATTGGTAGTGCCGTTTGCCGTTGGTTGGATGCTCGTACTGATGTAGCAGAACTGTTGTTGATTGCTCGAAATCAAGAGCGGTTACAAGCTTTGCAAGGTGAATTGGGACGCGGAAAAATCATGGGGCTAGAAGAAGCTTTACCCCATGCAGATATTATCGTTTGGGTTGCTAGTATGCCGAAAGGGGTTGAAATTGACCCCAAAGTCTTGAAAGAACCCTGTTTACTCATTGATGGTGGCTACCCCAAAAACCTGGCAACCCGAATCCAGCACCCAGGGCTTTATGTTCTCAATGGTGGTATTGTCGAGCATTCCTTGGAAATTGACTGGAAAATCATGCAAATAGTCAATATGGAAGTTCCAGGGCGTCAGCTTTTTGCCTGTTTTGCAGAGTCGATGCTCCTAGAATTTGAAAAGTGGTACACCAACTTTTCTTGGGGGCGGAATCAGATTACGGTAGAAAAGATGGAACAAATTGGACAAGTATCAATCAAACACGGATTTAGACCACTATTGAGTTTTTAACAAAGAGGGTATAGGTTAGCAAGTTGTCAGGTGTGCAAGTTAACCCATTGTAGGTTAGCCAGCAGAACAACAAACCTTCGAGCTTTCCAACCTTCTAACCTTCCAACCTTTCAACCTCTTAACCGTTAACCCTTTGACCTCTGGCAACTCAGCGATGGCAACCGAAAATAGAACTTTTCTTCTCGACTTTGAAAAACCGCTTGTTGAATTGGAGGCACGAATTACTCAAATTCGCGAACTTGCTGAAGAGAATAACGTCGATGTCTCTGATAAGATCCGCCAACTGGAGGAACGGGCGGTGCAATTGCGCCAAGAAATTTTCAGCAGTTTGTCGCCAATGCAGCGGCTGCAACTGGCACGCCATCCCAGGCGACCGAGTACTCTGGATTACATACAGGCAATTAGTGACGAATGGATTGAACTCCATGGCGATCGCTGCGGAGGGGATGACCCAGCGATAGTCGGTGGTGTTGGGCGTTTGGCAGGGCGTCCCGTGGTGATGTTAGGTCATCAAAAAGGACGAGATACGAAAGATAATGTCGCTCGAAATTTTGGCATGGCTTCTCCCGGCGGCTACCGTAAGGCGATACGCCTGATGGAACACGCTGATCGCTTTGGGATGCCCATCTTGTCGTTTATCGACACCCCTGCTGCCTATCCGGGAGTTGAGGCAGAAAAGCTAGGTCAGGGAGAAGCGATCGCTTACAATCTTCGAGAAATGTTTCGGTTTGATGTCCCCATTATCTGTACGGTAATCGGTGAAGGAGGTTCGGGAGGGGCTTTAGGCATTGGCGTGGGTGAGCGGTTATTAATGTTTGAACACGCGGTTTATTCAGTAGCCCCTCCTGAAGCCTGTGCCGCTATCCTTTGGCGAGATGCGGGGAAAGCACCGCAAGCCGCTGCGGCTTTGAGGATGACCTCTTGTGATCTCGATGAATTAGGCATTCTCGACCAAATCTTGCCAGAACCGGTGGGAGGGGCTCATTCTGACCCCTTAGCCGCCGCTTCAATCCTTAAAAATGCCCTTCTGGAAAATCTGGAAACCTTGACTCAGATGAGCACTGTGCAACGTCGCGAGTTACGATATCAGAAATTCCGCCGCATTGGTGTGTTTACTGAGCTTTCTGCTTAAACATGAGTCTCAATATCGGCTGTGGCCTTGTGCACCATCTGGGAAGTTATTAATGGTAAGAACTTTTGAGTTGCCAAACTTCCCAGGTGATATAATTTTGAAGGAGTAACAATTTTTTACATTTTCCTTATTGAAGGGAGTTAATCTATTTGCCACCCAACTTGAGCGGCATAAATAAATGTATCCGTCGTTTTTTTGGGGATTGACTGCCAAAAAGGAAGGTGAGAGAGTCTGTGCTACCAAAAAGCCAGGAGAAACTTTGTTGTGTTCAACCTCATTTATGCATGGCAGCCTGCTTATTCAAAAACCAGAAATAGAAATCTTAGCAGGTCAATGTTAGCGGCTCCTCAGCAAAAATTCAGTCATTAAAAGTATAAGAGTGGGAGTATTTAGGTAGAGAGTACTGGAAAAATTTTCATGACTTCTCAAAATAAACGACGAGCCCTGATTACTGGGGCAAGTAGTGGTATTGGCAAGGCAACCGCTTTGGCATTTGCTAAGGCAGAAATTGATGTTGCTTTAGTAGGGCGTTCCATCGATAAGTTAGAAGCGATCGCACAGGCTGCTCGTGAAGCTGGAGTTCAGGCAAAAGCCTATGTCTTGGATCTAGCAAAAATCGAGCAAGTAAAATCAGGAATAAGTGCGATCGCAGCAGACTTTGCTCCCATTGACATTTTGGTGAACAACGCGGGCATGGGTTACACCAGTTCCCTGCATGATACGTCTTTGGAAGATTGGCAGCGGGTCATTGACCTCAATCTTACCAGTGTATTCCAATGCATCCAAGGTGTTTTGCCCACTATGCGTGATCGGCAACGGGGAACCCTTATTAATATTGCTTCGATCGCAGCTCAACAACCTTTTCCCAGTTGGGGTGCTTACAGCGTCAGTAAAGCCGGTCTGATGGTTCTGTCAAAAACTTTGGCAGCAGAAGAACGCGCTCATGGCATTCGGGTGATTACCATCAGTCCTGGCGCTGTGAATACTCCCTTATGGGATACGGACACCGTTCACATGGATTTCAATCGGTCAGCCATGCTGACTCCAGAAATTGTGGCTCAGTCCATTCTGCACGCTGCTCTGCTTCCAGAACAAGCTACCGTCGAATCACTAACTTTAATGCCCAGTGCTGGGGCTTTATAAAGTCGCTCTCTGGCTGCCATCACACCTATTCTTGTTGCAAACCTTCAATCATCAGGCTAATCATGACTATGGCTCCTTCCAACGGTTCCTACCGATCTGACTCTGCTTCAACTCTCAACATGACTAATCCTATTCCCAACGTCGAGACACGACCCGATCGCAATACCCACAATGGTCGGGAACCCAATCTAAAACAACCAGCAGAAGAACTGAATGAAGAAATGATGGATGCAGTACGGACGCTGCTGTTGGGTGTAGGCGAAGATCCAGAGCGTGAAGGACTGCTCAAAACGCCCAAACGAGTGGCAGAAGCGATGCGCTTTCTGACCGGTGGCTACAATCAGTCCCTAGAAGAATTAGTCAATGGAGCCATCTTTGATGAAGGTCACAACGAGATGGTGCTGGTTCGGGATATCAATTTCTTTAGCCTCTGTGAGCACCACATGCTGCCTTTTATCGGCAGGGCTCACGTTGCTTACATCCCCAATCAAAAAGTAGTCGGTTTGAGCAAGCTAGCGCGTGTTGTGGAAATGTATGCACGACGGTTACAAGTGCAGGAACGTTTAACTCGCCAGATTGCTGAGGCGATTCAAACAATTTTGGAACCTCAAGGTGTCGCTGTGGTCATGGAAGCGACTCATATGTGTATGGTGATGCGCGGAGTCCAGAAACCCGGTTCTTGGACAGTCACTAGTGCAATGGTCGGCGTTTTCCAAGATGACCAAAAAACTCGTGAAGAATACCTAAATCTCATCCGCCATCAACCTAGTTTCTTTTAACATTTAGCGCCTCTCTTTTAAAGAGAAACCCAGACCTCAACACAGTAGGTCTGGGTTTTTGCAATCAGATCCGTAGGTTTGTGTGTGTTCAGTTAGGGTTTATAGCAGTCGCCATAATTGTTAGAACATTTTTCTATTGCTTTTGCCTTGAAAGCAAAATTTAACGTCCTAACCGATATGTCTGTTGTGATAAATTTCCATCTAGCGAAAGCAGTGAGCCACAGCCTTATCAATTCCGAATTGCGAATTCCGAATTGCGAATTATTAAAACGTTTCATTTCCTGTTGGCTCTTGGAAGACGAGACCTCGCTTTTGATTACGATAGGAAGCGACAACGGGGTAAACAACACCGCGTAGCCGATTTATACAACCAACCGGACGATGGACACAAAGGCCATTCCAGGGAGAAAATCGCAAGTTTTCACAAAAATCGTATTGTTTTTCAAAATTAATGAATTGATGCTTGATGGTGAGACGACCAACTGTGAAGAAGGGTGATTCGTTTTCCTTCCAGAGAACTGTGGTATCGTCAATCGACATCTTCGGATTCGTTTGGAACTGAATGCCAAAGTCCCAACAGTATTGGGCATTCGGGTTCGCAAGAGATTGAATGAGGTCATCCCGATAGTAATTGTCGGGTTGATTGGGCTCTAAGCCTAGTGCTTTGGCGCGATCGCTAAAGGGAAGTTTAGGAATTCCTGGCCGAGACTGGAATGGAATTGGGTTGTGTGGAGGTTGGCTTGAAACCGGAGTAAACGCATATTTAATCACAGCGGGATATTCGACAGGAACTAGACTCGTCTTTGAGGCATCAAAACCGGGTTTGAGGCCTAAGGCAGAGGCTGAACTGCTCCAATACCGTTGTGTTAGTAAACTTTTCGGAACCTGGCTCGTCCCCTTGAGGAGTGCTAAGAACTGCCTGGGATGTTGATAGAGCCACTTCTTTGTTGCTTCCTTTGACTCCACGACAGCACTAAAAAAGCCGTGGTAGTCTCGGATGCTTTTAACAAAGAAAAACGCTGAATTGTGAACAATAATGTCCTGGGTTTTCGACTCATAACTTTGCTCAAGTCGTTCCCCTTCAACTCCCATCACTTTTATTGCCATCGAGCGGGTGTCTGGCTCGTAATCATTTTTTATGGTGAAGCCCCCGTTGGCAAATCGCAGCCAAACAGGATATTGCTTGGGTAAGGAGAGCAAGCCTTGCTTAAGGGACATGGCATTAAGCTGTGAAGGAGTCAAGGAAGCACGTTTCTTCAACTCGCGTTTAATTGCTTCTTCATCAAAGTCAAAGATTTCGAGAGTTCCTTTAACAGCAGCGTGGCTTTTGGCGTGGGTATCTCGCAGCGCTCGCTCCTTGTCTTTATACAGATTATCCATGCGGATTTTGGCTTGTTCGACCAGGAGATCGTAGTATTTGCGTTCATCCTGTTCGGGATACTCTGTAAATAACTTCTGGCTCATATTTACCTTCTCTCAACGCCGTAGAGCTTGTTTATTAGGCTTCTGGCTGGTTGTGCTACAAGATAGTATTTTCTTGGTCTTGTTCATTGCGTGAGGGCGCAGGTGTCGAAAGCGCCCCTAATTACCTTGACTCTTCGTTGTAAGTTACAACTTAAAGATTGAAACTGACTTTGTATTTGCGATCGCCGGGAGGAACATTACGATTCACTAAATCGGAGACAGTTTTGGTATTCTGAATAATGTCCCAACCCACAGGAGAAAAAGTGTCCTTGTTGAAGATTTTCGGGGATAACAAAGGATTAGTTAGGGCTTGGGAGAAAGCATCAATACCAATTAATCGGGCTACTAGAGGAGGAATTGCCGAATTTTCCCGTACATCTTCGGCGTACAATCCGACAAAGAATTCAATATTATCAACATGACCATACAATTCTTTTAACTTCTGTTGAGCATATTCATCCCCCGTAATTTGATTGAAATCCGTCACTCGGGGAAAACCACACATTTCGCGGTAATCGTTATAGCTGGCTAATTGCGCCATTCGTCCTAGCTTAATACTAGCTAGTTCAGTAATATCAATAAATGTGTAGGCTGTTCCTTCGATCGGAAAATCCGGTGTATTAAATAAACCAATTCTGGTGCCCGGTTGGGAACAAGTCTCTTCCATTAATGCGCCCAAACCTTTATCAATTAACATCTGATTATTCCAAAGGGAATCGTGCATGGATGTTTTTTGACCATCATAGATAAAGGTTTCAGGAAGTGCGCTATGCCAGCGATAGACAAAACTAAACTCAATAGCCATCCAATTTTCTCGATACCAGCTTTCCTTAGCAAACGCTTCAGGATCGGCAAAGAATTTAAATTTATAGGGCGTAATGTGGAAAATATACTCTTCCATAATGATATTGAGAACAATCACCATGAGAATATTTCTCGCGGTTTGGAAGAGCCTCTCATCGTCCCATTGCGGATAGTTTTTTGACAGAATATCACAAATTCGGTTGTGTTCCCTAATGCATAAAGTATTGAGCATGACATAGCCAATTTGGACATTTGCCCGTTCAACTCCCATTGCAAAGAGCTTGGCTTTCTTTTCAGGGGGTTGTCTTTTCTCATCATTAAGAGGTACATGAAGATCCGCAAATTGCGGATCGACAATACCATTCTCCGGATCGGAATAATAAAAGAGTGGATATTCTTCTTCTACTCCATCTTTACGCTTGAGTTTCTGGGTTTTAAATTTACCGTCTTTAAAAGCTCTGATCAGATTTGTCTGTTTTCGGGTCAACCCGTAAACATTACACATATCAATTTGATGGTTAGAGGTGTTTTTGAAGCGGTTTTGCTGATCGATCCGCAGAAAACTATCAGTAAACCACTGCACCCAATAGGGAAAAAGCAAAGTTGATTTTGGCGAATAAATTGTTTTTCCGTCTCTTTTTTGGAATAAAATTTTTAAATCTTCTAGTTTCGGCAAATTCCCCTCTTTGTTAAATTCCGGGTCTGGAGGTAAATGTCGTCCCGTATAAGTCCGGTCTGTAAGCGAATCCCAAGAGGTATAGGTATCAGTTTTTTTGGGAAGATCTGTCCCTGGAATGCAGGGCTCTAGAGTCATTAAGCTATGGGGAAGGGGGCGAGTCGGAATTTTGTAAATGATACTATTAACAAAAAATTTGTTGACTTTACGTTTTAGAGGTTCATAGCTTTGAACTAAATCCCAAATAGGCTTGAAATTGCTCAAAGTATAGGTTAAAGCTTTGTTACTGAATCCATCTCTAGATGTATCTCTTGCCATGATTGTTACTTTTCCTTTTGATGTTATAGATTAAATTGCTTACTTGTATTCAATTTCTGAGAGCTTGATGAAGTTCTCTCAGTTCTCTATGTTTTGAGTTAGTTTGGAGAGAACCTTTTCTAGATTCTTAGGGCGGTAGTCCTTTCGCGTTTTTAGGCGCTTGATAGTGCTTTCATGAAGATCTTCAATGGCATCGCCTACCTCGCGGAGCTTGATTCCTGCGAGCTTGAAGAACCCAGGATCGTTCCTAAAATCGCACTCATAATTAGGATTGATACCTGTTGGAATGACACTCGGATCAAATTCAAGACGTAATCCAAGGGTACCGGTTGCATCCATCATCCACTGTAAAGCGGCATCTGATAAGCCACTGTGTTCTTCCGTTCCACCGCCAACGCAACCATGCCCACCTGGAAACCAAACTTGAATCACCCTCTGGTTCTCAGCATCTGAATTTTTCTTCATAGGGGTGACATCAAAGACTTCGCGGATTTCATCGATCGCAACGGCGTGCAACGCATTCTGGATCGACGGATTTAATGTAGTGTCATGGAATCGATACCGCTTGTTAAGTTGTTGTTGAAACTGCTTAAAGGCAGGTAATCCGGGAATACCGAGAGAGCCGACAGTGTCGAAACAACCGAGTAAAGTGATAGGGACGCGATCGCCATAGGTATCACGGTAATCGACTGCAATCCGATCTCTTGGTTTAACCCCCCGGTTACGATAGAGCTCGTAGGCTTCATGTGTTCTGGTAATATGAGGACGATCTAAAAGACCGGAGCAATAGATCATCCCCGCTAGACTTCTGACGGTATAAGCACCGCGACTGAATCCGAACAGATAAATTTCGTCACCAGCAACATAGTTGAGACTAAGGAACCGATAAGCATCCTCGATGTTTCGATCAATTCCCAATCCAGTAGCTCCGCCCAAAAGCTTGTAGCTATCCGTTCCAATCCCCTCGTCATAAAACACAATCTGTGGAACTCTATCACTCGCGATCGGTTTGACGGATTGAGCCAGTTTAACTATATTGCTTGGGTAAGGACTCGCTAGTTGTTGCCAAGTTCCATCACAGCAAACAATAAGACGTTTCATCAAGACACCTCCAAAGCTGGAAATTCAGTCACTTTAGTGCTGAAAGGAAACAGAGAAAGTAGTTTTAACTGCTTACAAACTGATAAAATTCCTGTTAGCAATAAATTCGTCACTCCGCCGTTAGCAAGTCGGTAGGCAGCAACCGCTGTGAGACACTTCATCATAAGGTTTGCAGTACCGTCAGGGGGTTTGAAAGAATTTTAGAAATGAGTTCGACCCCATCCAAGAATGGGTGTTAAATAGTCTGTACCGTTTTCAATTTTCAATTGGGACAAGAGGGCTATAGCAACTCTCTTCCCAATTCTCTAAATACTTTCTACAAATACTCTCCTGTCTCCATCCTTGATAAGGAAAGTTTGGAGGAGTAACGTGTAACGCCCAAATGTAAAACAGATCGTTTTTCAAAAATTGCGGAAACCGACCCTTTTACTTAAGTGCAATTAATTTTTGGCTATTAGATATCTAATAACTCAGATGGCTTATGGCATGAGAGTTAACTTCTCAAGATAGGCATATTTCTTTTTCCCATAAAAAGTAAAATTAAGCAATACCAGTTTATATATTTTTAGAAAATTTATCTTGAATTTTTTTTAAGCTACTCTTTAATTGAAAAATAAGCCATTTTAAGGGCTGTTTCCTTCATCGATCCCGTCAAATTTTTTTTATGTTTTTTTTAGATTTTCCGGGTTGAATTTCTTTCAAAATTTGACTTTTTAATTAACGGGGGTTTGGGGGGTTGACCACAGAGGAACATCTCAAACCTGTCCAAATTGCCGTGTTGCAGTTAGAAAAGAGCTGAAAGACAGATGGCATAATTGCCCAGAATGCAAATATGAAGCTGACAGAGATATAGCCTCGGCACAGGAAATCTGCAACCGAGGCTATGAGAAAACTAGTACCCACAGGGTCTTTGGGGACAAAAAATTGGCTGTCAAGTCGGGCTGTCGG
>CBKWLJ010000198.1:0-15318 GCA_966675205.1 uncultured bacterium | reverse complement strand
ATACAGAAAGCATAATAATCAAGGTCACTCCAAATCCATTGAAGAGTGTTACGAACCTTTTCTCGCTTGATGTAAAGGCGTTTCTGCACAGCTTCATTTGGGCAAAGGATCTGAAAGGTGAGAAAGCCATCTTCCTCATAGATGCGGAATAGACAATCTTGTAAAATAGCGCGGATGCTGCTGTCAAACGATTCGTGAAAACGACGAAGTTTACCTGTCAAGGTGAAATCTTCTAAAGTCCGACCCAAAGGGTCATTTTCTTCATCGAAAGGCAATTCGTCCTTATCCGGGTCAAAAGGATTCACCATAGCTAGTTTACGATTGGTTAAATCTCTCTCTACAATAAGAGTTTAAGAACATTAAATATCATTATTTTCAACCTTTACCCAAAAATAATTCTGTTGAATTTATTCTCTGTGCCGCCAATGCTCAAATCTATCTGAAGCAATAAAGTCTTCAGGTAAGATGGCATCGGTGAAGTCAGCACTTTTGAGATTAGCTCCCTTGAGTTTAGCCTCTGTTAAGTCTGCATTTTCCAGATAAGCTCCCCTCAAGTCAGCCCCCTTCAAGTTGGCATGAGTGAGATCAGCACTCTTTAAGTAAGAACTTCTCAGATCAGCCCCTCTAAGATCAGTTCCTTGAAGATTCGCTGCTGTTAAATCAACTCTTGTTAAATTTATACCCCGTAAATCTGCTCCACTCAAATTACATCCTTTACATTGACCTGTCTCTTGCAATTGATTGAGAGCATTTTGAAGATTGTCATAGTCTACAGGCTCAAATCTCCTGTAGTCTCGATTCAAACTTGTACTCCACAGCGTAAACAAACCTAAACCTAGCAGTATTAATTGACTGGTTGAGTGCTTGAATTTTCGCGCTTTTCTAATATTGCTAACGGCTGTTACTGTAGCGAAAACATCAATGGTTCGTAGTGCTGCGAGGGCAGTAGCCGCATTGGGATAGCGATATTTTAAGTTAGGTTCCACCATCTTGGAGAGCCAGTTAATAAAGTCGGAACCTAGATGAGGAACTAAGTGTTTAAAGTTAATCCGATAATTTTCATCAATTAAGTTGCCAATTGCCGATGAAGGTGTTTGGGTGAGCAAGCAAATCAGTGTCACACCCAAACTATATAAGTCAGACGCCTGTGTTAGCTGGCGATTAAACATCTGTTCGGGTGGCATAAACCCTAACGTGCCCTTCACTACGCTACTAAAGGCGACATCTCCAGCCCCTTGATGCGCTAATCCAAAATCGACTAAGTATACTTTCAAGGGTTGCTCTTGGCGATCGACTAAAATATTTTCGGGTTTAATATCTCGATGAATGATCGGTGGTGCTTGCTGTTGCAGATAGACGAGAACTTCTAAAATAGCGATCGCAATTTGTTTGACTTCTTCTGGCGTGAAGTGCAGTTGCTGGGCTAAGGTTGGGGCTTTTTTATACTCTTGTACCAGACAAAAGCCATTGGGCGTTTCAAAAGCATCGAGGTATCGGGGAATACTGGACGAATTGAGCTGTTGCAGCAGTTCAATTTCTCGCTCGTGTGCCTCATAATCTGACCAAGTGGCTCCCACTTGAGCAAATTGAAACTGTTTAATGACGACAGGTACTTGTTCTTGCTCTTCTGGGTAAGGGGAGGTTTTGGTTGCGAGGTAAGTCACTCGCCCCCCACTCCTGTTGTGTCCTAGTTCCCGCTCAATTTGATAGCCGAATTCAGCTACCTGAGGAAAGTTCTTCGGGGTTTTGTGCTGCAATGCACTGCCAACTTTTGGGTCGATACTATCCATGGTGACAGGTATTCTCCTTACTACTGCCTACATTTTTAGTCGTCTTTAGCGTCCCCAGTTCCAATTTAAATCAAAATTTACCGTTAAAAATTCAAAAATTGTCAATCCTAAAATGGGGAACAGGGAATGGGGAACAGGAAATGGAGGAAGAAGGATTTTCATCGCAGTGTTCTTGAGCAACATTTATGGGCGTCTCACTTATTGTTTCCTGAGCGACTTAGAACGCTCAACCAAACGGATAAACTCAGCTCGGTAGCCGTCTAAATCCTCTGCCTGTGACTGCTGTGCCAACTGCAAAACTTCATCAAAACTGGCCTTCCCCTTGTACTGAGAATTTCTTAACACCATCCCATATTCGGCAACAGCGGCAGAAAATTTAAAGTTTGTTGAAGCATCCTCCAGTTTTACCCCTCGATCAACCACTGAAGAAGCAAGCAACTGAGACGTTGCTTGATTGGGTGCTTTATAACGTAACCTCACCTGCATCAACTCATCCGTGCCAAACGCCGTTTTTTCCCCAGTATTGTTAGTTCTTGAGGAATTTACCTGGGAAAAGAGCACATCACTTTTCACTCCAACCGGAACAATTTCATAGAGCGCAGTTACCGAATGTCCTGCCCCTAACTCACCTGCATCTTTTTTATCATCTTGGAAATCTTGGTTCTGTAGCAGGCGATTCTCATACCCGATTAAACGGTAAGCTTGGACTTTAGCGGGATTGAATTCTACTTGAATCTTTACGTCTTTGGCAATGGTAAGCAGCGTTCCTCCCATTTCCTTCACCAAGACTTTTTTGGCTTCCAGCATATTATCGATATAGGCATAATTTCCATTGCCTTTATTCGCAATTTTCTCCATTTTGGAGTCTTGTAAATTCCCCATTCCTACACCGAGAACCGTTAAGAAAATTCCTTCATTGCGCTTCTGCTCAATGAGGCGCACTAGTTCAGCATCACTGGATACTCCAACATTAAAGTCTCCATCTGTCGCTAAAATGACACGATTGTTTCCAGATGGAAGGAGATTGTCTTTCGCTAACTTGTAAGCGAGTTGAATTCCCTCTCCTCCTGCGGTAGAGCCGCCTGCTTCTAATTTATCTAGGGCATTTAATATCTTGTCTTTCTCATTCCCTGGAGTTGGCGGTAAAACCACCCCAGCAGACCCAGCATAGACGACAATACTGACTCGGTCTTTATCTCTTAATTCATTAACCAGTAAGCGGAAAGCTGATTGAAGCAGGGGCAGTTTGTTGGCATCAGCCATTGAACCCGAAGCATCGATTAAAAATACGAGATTGCTGGGGGGTATATTCTCCGTTGAAATCTTTTTACCTTGTAAGCCAATCTGAACTAATCGGTGGTTGGGATTCCAAGGTGCTTGAGAAATTTCTGTATTAATAGAGAAAGGGCGATCGCTTTCCGGTTGAGGATAGTCGTAGGGAAAGTAGTTAATCAGTTCTTCAATCCGAACCGCTTCTTTGGGTGGCAGTTGCCCTTGATTGATAAAGCGCCGGATGTTGCTGTAGGATGCTGCATCGACATCGATGGAAAAGGTGGAAAGAGGGCTGTTGCGAGCGCTTTGAAAAGAGTTTTCCTCTATGCGATCATAAGACTCGCGATTAGCTGTCGGCTCGCTGTCACTCTTTTGAGAAGAGGCTTGCCCTAAAGTGCGTTGAGCGGGGACTGACTTCACGATTGGTGCAGATGCCACCTGAGATGAGAGCGGCTGAGCGGTTTGGGGTGAGCTAGGTGGCATTGCGTTCTGAGATTCTATCCTGTTCTCAGATGCAGAGTTGCAAGCAACCGTTAGCTGTCCAAGTACGACGGCTGTTGCGAGAATAGCGATCGCTCTATATTTATCTTGCATAGTTTTACATTCAGCCTGATGGGTACACAGTTGGCTTGAAAAGCCGAATAGCATAGGTTTTTTGGCTGTGATTTCCTAGTTGTACTCGCTTTGCTGGCTATCCATTGCTGGGTTGTCAAAACTGTAACGCTAGTGCAAGAGGGTAGAAGGCAAAAGGCAAAAGGCTCCAAGGCAGAAGTTAGAAGACAGAAGACAGAAGGAATATTGCTTGAACAATGGCTTGTTAACCTTCTTCAACTGGATCGTTATTTCCACCAGGATGCATTAGTACCCAAAAACTCCAGATTACCAAGAAGAAAAAGCTATACTTCTTTCTATTTTTGGCTTTGTTGTCTTCTCTATCTCCCTTATCTCCTTCAGCGATTACACCCAATGTCTCCTGAATTCGCAGCACTGATTATTTATCTCTAGGGGCTTCGCCACTTATGCAAAACGTCTACTCGAAAGCCAAAAGATGAAATAAGATGCAACCCACTAATCCCGATCAATTTACAGTAACTGCCTGGGAAGCGATCGCACGCATCTCAGATATTGCCAAAATTTCCCAGCACTCAACCCTAGAGAGTGAACACTTGATGAAAGCACTGCTGGAGCAACCCGGACTGAGTCTGGGCATTTTGAATCAGCTAGAAGTTCCTGTACAGCAAGTGCGGGATTATGTAGATACCTACATCCAGCAGCAGCCAAAAAACTTTGGTAATCCGAGTACTCCCTATGTCGGACGCAGTCTCAATCACCTTTTAGATCGAGCAGAGTCCTATCGGCAAGAGTTCCGAGATAATTACATATCCATTGAGCATCTGATGCTAGCGTTTGCTAAAGATAGCCGTTTTGGTAAAGCATTATTTCATGAATTTAGACTCACTGAAGTCAAAATTAGAAATGCAATTGTTCAAATTCGAGCTGAGACAACTGCCATTGATCAAAACTCAGCAACCAAGTCCAAAATTTTGGAAAAATACGGACGTGACTTAACTCAAGTAGCGTTTGCCGGAAAACTTGATCCAGTGATTGGACGGGATCATGAAATTCGCCGCCTGATTCAACTGCTTTCTCGTCGCACCAAAAGCAATCTCATCCTGATTGGGGAACCTGGAGTGGGAAAGACGGCGATTGTTCAAGGGTTAGCTCAACGCATTGCGAGTGGTGATGTGCCCCCATCCCTGAAAAATCGACAAGTGATTGCCCTAGATAGGGGAACGTTAATTGCGAATGCTTCATCCCAAAGTGAATTTGAAGCGGATTTAAAAGCGGTACTCAAGGAAATTAGAGATTCGCAATTTCAAATGATTTTGTTTATTGATGAACTGCACAGTGTCTTTGGTGTTGGTGCAATGCCAGGGGCGACTAGTGCGGGAAAGTTATTAGAAGCGATGTTAGAGCAGGGTGAGTTGCGTTGTATTGGGGCAACTACGGTAGAGGAGTATCGCAAGTTTACGTTAGAGAATGCAACCTTAGCTCGACGGTTTCAGCAAGTTCAGGTTGAGCCGCCTAGTGTGGAAGATACTGTCTCGATTCTGCGGGGACTCAAGGAGCGTTATGAAGTGTTTCACGGCGTGAAGATAGCGGATAGTGCCTTGGTTGCGGCGGCAACCTTATCCGTTCGTCATATTAGCGATCGCTTTTTGCCAGATAAGGCGATCGATTTAGTGGATGAAGCGGCAGCAAAGTTGAAAATTAAAATTACTTCTAAGCCGGAACAACTAGAACACCTTGAGCGCAAAATCCTTCAGTTGGAAATGGAAAAGCTTTCCCTGCAAGCAGAGAGCGAAAGTCGTGAATTGAACCTTTTTCATCGTACTTCTGTAGAACGACTGCAACAATTAGACCAAGATCTAACTAATTTGGTAGAAGAGCAACGCAAATTGAATACTCAATGGCAGTTAGAAAAAAGTCTGATTGAACGCATTGAGAGAACCAGAGAAAAGATTGTTCGAGTTAATATCGAAATTCAGCAAGCGATGCTTGATGACGATCTCAATCGTTCTGCTGAGTTGAGATATGGTAAGTTATCTGAATTGCAAAAAGTTCTCCAAACCGCAGAGTATCAGTTAGCAAATGCTCAATCTAAGGGGAAGTCGTTACTGCGGCAAGAAGTGACAGAGGTTGATATTGCTCAAATTATTGCTGAGGGGAAAGGGATTCCGGTGGGTGAGGTGATATAGATCGATCCCCCCTAACCCCCCTTAAAAAGGGGGGAACAAGAGTAGTATTAGGGTGAGTTACGGTCACTTGCTTATTTGGCTGACTGCCACCCTTCGATCGCTGCGATCGCTGTATTGACATACATATTGTCTATGAGTTCTTTGAATAGCTCTTTGCCGCCTGATTGGAGAGCGTTGACAAACCGTTCTCTCTTGGTTGGAGGTATGACAGCAGTCAGGAATGCTTTTTGCTCGACTTCTGTAGCAGTGGGATTCGTCTGTTCGAGTTGCTTTAGGAGTTGTTGAATTTCAGCGGCTGCTTCAGCTAGGGTTTGCCGCTGCTCTGATGTGTGGTTGTAATTGTGTTGGATACTTTTCTGGTCGCCTTTAACATCAGTGGCGGCATTACCGATAGCATTTGGATTTCCAGAGCTGCCAATCTTACCTTGATTAGCAACGCTGCCTACAGAACCGTGAAAATTGTATTCATTGTTTGGGGCTTCTGGCATAGTATGTCCTTGATTGTGATAGTTTTGTGCATAAAAGCTAGGGCACTGTAACGCCGTCGCTATCATATTTTCTAAACTATGAATTCGGTTATCTTTTTCTTCTAATAGTGCTTGTCGCTCTCGTTCTGCCAAGGCTTTGATTTGGTTGTAAGTATCAAAATATTCGGCATTCAGCTCAGAGTGATTAGCCTCTGGAGCGGTTGCAACCCTGAGCATAAATTTATCTCCACCCCGTTTCTCCATTGCCACGATTTCTAGTTCTGCTTCTGGGTGCTTCTCAGCTAATTGCTTAAAGGAAATGGCAATGGCACGGGGGTCAACGTCCTGGTTGTGGTAGAGGTCGAGGGTATGGACAATGGGTTTGATGAAGTCGGCAAAGTCACCATCAGAAAAGGTTTCGTTCCAATTGTCTGGTTTGCGGCGGGGATTGGGGTCTTCTTTTGTCGGCAGTCGCATGAAGACATACTCACACCTCACCCCATGCAGCTTGGTATGACTGGTAATGCCCCAGTCTTTAATGTAAGCGCCTGTGAGAGTAGCACCCGTTAAGTCTGCCTCGTCTAGCTGGGTTTGCACCAACTTGGCTCTGGATAGGTCAGCATCTTGCAAGTTGGCTTCGCTTAAGTCGGCTCCGATGAAGCTGGCATCGGCTAGGTTAGCACCTTGTAAGTTAATGCATCGTAGGGGTAGGCGGTCAAAGTTCTGAGCTTGTCCCTGTCCCGTAATGAGTAATTGTCGTACTTTGGCAGTCTGAAGATAACTGGTTCCGGGGCGAACGCGATCGAGCTTTTTGGCTTGGTGCCAACGGGTACGAGTCAGGTTAGCCCTTTGGAAGTCTGTACTTTTGAGCGTAGCAGATGTGAAGTTAGCATCGGTTAAGTTAGCGTTGCGAAAGCTGGTGCCGCCTGTGGCAGCAAAGGCAATGGCAAACGTCCGAATCCAAGCATCTCGCTCATCTCCTTTAAGGGCACGCCAGCTAATGTAAGCATTGAGCAGCATGACAGCGACAGATTCAGCGACAGCGAAAGCGAAAGCAACAGATTCAGCGACAGCGAAAGCGAAAGCGACAGATTCAGCGACAGCGAAAGCAACAGCTCCAGCGACAGCGACAGCGACAGCGACAGCGACAGCGACAGCGAAAGCTCCAGCGACAGCGACAGCGACAGCGAAAGCTCCAGCGACAGCGAAAGCGACAGTGAAAGCAACAGCTCCAGCGACAGCGACAGCTCCAGCTCCAGCTCCAGCTGCTCCAGCTGCTCCAGCTGCTCCAGCGACACCTGCTCCAGCGAAAGCGAAAGCGACAGCGAAAGCGACAGCGACAGCGAAAGCGACAGCGACAGCTCCAGCGACAAAACCCTTGCGGATGGTGAGGATATAGAAAGTCGCCAGGGTTATCAAAGCAGCCCAGCCAGTAATCATGTTTTCAACACTGCTGCTATCGATGAGTGCTACCAAATAACCAACAAGTGCTGAGAAAATTCCAGATAGTCCCGATACCATCCATGAGAAAATAACTAAACCAATTGCCCAACGGCGTTGCAGTCCCGCCTTAACGTCTTTGAAGTTGGCACCTGTGAGAGTGGCGTTGGTGAAGTTGGCACTGCGGATATCAGCACCACTGAAGTCTGCACCTGCTAGGTTTTTGCCTTTGAAAGATTGCCCACTGAGATTTTCTCCACTGAAATCTCGTCTCCCGTCTGCGTATCGCTTCAGAACTTCATGAGCCTTCATGATGTGTTTGCCAGCGTTTGGGTGTTTTTCGTAGGGGCATGACATGTCATGCCCTTACCGTGCTGTTCTGGAAGTAATTACAATGCGATCGCATCCCGTTCCGTACAAAACGCGAGAAGGATAGATGGCGATTGGAAATCGCGTCTACACAAACAAAACCCGCCTGCGCGGGTTAAGAGATTTCATGAGTGTGCGTAGGCACACTTTGTTTGTATAGCCGCAGGTTTCAACCTGTCGGCAACAAATGTGTGATAACGATCGCTGCGATTATTGAATTTGAGTTCTCATTAATCGGTAAGGCGTTCCTGTTCCAAAGGAAAGTGAACTTGATGATAAGGAACGGGTACCCATTCGTTGATTTTGGGTACTCATTTATAATAAACGCTTTCTCGTTATAAAGAAAGATGAAAACATTCCTTATGAATGAGTACCCATTTGTTGATTTTGGGTTCCCATTCATAATAAACGCTTTCTCGTTACAAAGAAAGATGAAGGCATTCCTTATGAATGAGTACCCATTTGTTGATTTTGGGTTCCCCTTGGCAACTAATGAGTACCCGTTCGTTGAAATTGGATTCCCCTTGGCGACTAATCCGATGAAAAATCTACTCCCACTCTTCAGTAGTCCACAACTAACTTTGCATTTTCTTTTTTTGGGTACGGCATCTTCAAATATTGTCCAGAGACTGAACTCTTACGGTTGCCGTACCCCTACATACGATGGATTTGTTTGTAAACGCCCCTAAGCGATCGCATCCTATCACCATCCTTACTTATCTGCGTGCATCTGCGGTTAATTTTTCAGGACTTACCCACAGATGCCACATCTACTAAGGGCACGATATCAAAGCCCCTACCAATAAAGATTTAGATACCAATTTGCCTAAGTCCTACGAATTTAGGCTGACTCCGGAGAAGAATTGCTCGTTTCCCCTTTCCCCCTTTCCCTTTAACCTTTCCCCTTTCCCCCTTCCCCTTCAAATGGACGGCAATACTCCCCAAGGAAGACGTGAACACCGATCTAGCCGTTGCATCCTAAATTTTTAGAATGACTGTAGTTAGAAAAATTATGTATTAAAGAGTAAAGAGACGATTCACCATGCAACCTAATAATCCTAATCAATTTACAGAAAAAGCCTGGGAAGCAATTGTCCGCACCCCAGATATTGCTAAAGCTGCCCAACAACAACAGCTCGAAAGCGAACATTTAATGAAAGCACTGCTGGAGCAAGAAGGCCTAGCTATCAGCATCTTCAAAAAGCTTGAGGTGCCTGTACAGCGAGTACGCGAGCATACAGATACCTTTATCCAGCGCCAGCCCAAAGTTTCCGGTAGCAGTGGCTCTGTCTATCTGGGACGCAGTCTTGATACGCTATTAGATCGAGCAGAGTCCTATCGCAAAGAGTTCAAAGACGACTACATCTCCATCGAGCATCTGATGCTGGCTTTTGCCAAAGATGATCGTTTTGGTAAAGGTTTGTTTCAAGAATTTAAACTAGATGAAGCCAAGCTTAGAAACGCGATTACCCAGATTCGAGGCAACCAGACCGTGACCGACCAAAACCCAGAAGGCAAGTACGAAGCACTGGAAAAATACGGACGTGACTTGACACAAGCCGCTCGTGAAGGGAAACTTGACCCGGTAATTGGGCGGGATGATGAGATTCGCCGCACGATTCAAATCCTTTCTCGCCGTACCAAAAACAATCCGGTACTGATTGGAGAACCCGGAGTCGGGAAAACGGCTATTGCCGAAGGACTCGCTCAGCGGATTGTCAAGGGGGATGTGCCAGAGTCTCTTAAAGAGCGTAAACTCATTGCTCTGGATATGGGGGCACTGATTGCGGGTGCCAAGTTTAGGGGCGAATTTGAAGAGCGTTTAAAAGCAGTTCTCAAAGAAGTCACCGACTCGGGTGGTCAAATCATCATGTTCATTGATGAAATTCACACCGTTGTTGGTGCTGGTGCAACGCAAGGTGCAATGGATGCTGGCAACCTGCTTAAACCGATGTTGGCGCGAGGGGAGTTGCGCTGTATCGGTGCCACTACCCTTGATGAGTACCGCAAATACATTGAGAAAGATGCGGCATTAGAGCGCAGATTCCAACAAGTTTATATCGATCAACCCAGTGTAGAAGATACGATCTCGATTCTGCGAGGGTTGAAAGACCGATACGAAACCCACCACAACGTCAAGATTTCTGACAGTGCTCTGGTTGCAGCAGCAACATTATCCACTCGGTATATTAGCGATCGCTTCCTCCCAGATAAAGCGATCGACTTGGTGGATGAAGCCGCTGCTAGGCTAAACATGGAGAGTACCTCCAAGCCAGAAGAACTTGACGAAATCGATCGCAAAATCCTTCAATTGGAAATGGAGCGTCTGTCGCTGCAAAAAGAAAGCGACCCTGCCTCTAGAGAGCGGTTGGTAAGACTAGAGAGAGAACTCGCTGACTTAAAAGAAGAGCAACGAGAACTCAATGCTCAATGGCAGGCTGAGAAAGATGTCCTCGACAAGCGCAAAACCCTGAAGGAAGAAATCGAGCGCATCAACGTTGAAATTCAGCAGGCAGAACGAGAATACGACCTCAACCGGGCCGCTGAACTGAAATATGGTAAGTTAACCGAGTTGCAGCATCAACTCGAACAGATTGAAACCCAACTGGCTCAAACCCAAACCAGTGGTCGGTCGCTGTTGCGGGAAGAAGTGACAGAAGCCGACATTGCGGAAATCATTTCCAAGTGGACGGGGATTCCCATCAGCAAGCTGGTTGAGTCGGAGATGGAGAAGCTACTGCACCTCGAAGATGAATTGCACAAGCGAGTTGTTGGTCAAGAGGAAGCCGTTACTGCTGTTGCCGATGCCATCCAAAGAGCGCGTGCGGGTTTAGCTGACCCCAATCGTCCCACGGCTAGCTTTATCTTCCTCGGCCCCACGGGTGTAGGGAAGACGGAACTAGCGAAAGCGCTTGCCGCCTATCTGTTTGACACTGAAGATGCTTTAGTGCGGATTGATATGTCGGAGTACATGGAGAAGCACGCTGTCTCCCGCCTGATTGGTGCCCCTCCGGGATATGTGGGTTACGAAGAAGGGGGTCAACTCACCGAATCCATTCGTCGCCGTCCATATGCCGTAATTCTCTTCGATGAAATCGAGAAAGCGCATCCTGATGTGTTCAACGTGATGCTGCAAATCCTCGATGATGGTCGCGTTACCGATGCTCAAGGTCACACGGTAGACTTCAAGAACAGTGTGATTATCATGACCAGCAATATCGGTTCTCAATATATTATGGATGTTGCCGGTGAAGAGTCACAATACGATGAGATGCGACATCGAGTGATGGATGCGATGCGAACAAGCTTCCGTCCAGAGTTTCTCAACCGGATTGACGAGATTATCATCTTCCATCCATTGCAAAAATATCAGTTGCGTTACATCGTCCAGTTGCAAGTTAAGCGTTTAGAACAGCGCCTTGCCGACCGCAAGATGTCGCTGAAGCTCTCCGACAATGCTCTCGACTTCTTAGCGGAAGTAGGTTATGACCCAGTCTTCGGCGCACGACCCCTGAAGCGAGCGATTCAGCGCGAACTCGAAACTCAAATCGCTAAGGCCATCCTGCGAGGTGAGTTCACCGATGGTGACACCATCTTTGTGGATGTGGAAAACGAGCGCCTTGCCTTCAAGCGTTTACCTGCGGAGTTGCTGACGACTCAGCCTAGCTAATCCAAACACGAGATGTTTAATCTCTAACAGGTTGTACTCTGAGTACAGCCTGTTTTTTTGTATGCACAGAATTTATCGTTTTGGGCTATTGGAACTAGGAACTCGAAGATGCTAGAAAGGACGGTAAGGTATACAGGGTAGCCTGGAGGGGATGTTGAACGAAGCTAGCAAGGTAGAAGCTATTCTCGACGCCTGGTTAGAGTTCATTGCTTTAGAAGATTTTAGCAATGCCACAGTTCCCGGAAATCAAGCAGTGCTGCGAGGTGTTGAGTTAGTAGGGGACTATGTACGAATTGATGAAGTTACCTTCTCAGACCTACAACAGGCACTCGAACAAGAGCGAGGTCAGCAGGAAACAACATGGGTCTTATCCTTTCCTCGAATATCTACTGGAAACCGAGGGCAGTCTGAATCTTGTCCTTTATTCAGCTTGGATGTTACATCGATTCTGAAGGGAGAGTACCGAGAAGAGGGGTGGAACCTGAACGACCTTAAACTCACGGAGGCAGGAGAACGCCTAGCGACTTTTCTTAAACTTGAGGACGATGAGCGCGAACAGCTAATTACTCGAGATGGACTTGAGCAGTTTCTCAGAACTACCTTTAAGCAAGACTTTAAAACCTATGAAGAGTGGATGAAGCGGGTCAACATACCTCTGCCTCGCTCATACCAGGTTCAACCGCAGCCGTACTTGTTTAAGTTTCAGGGAAGTGGATTTTCTTGGAATCTCAAGCCAGACCTGAAGGATATCAAGTTACGCCCAAGTAATCGCTTGAAACCAGGGCATCCAGCCCGTGAATATCTGTTCGGTGCGCCTCAACCTCCAGAACACAAAGTCACGTACATGGGAGCTTACCCAACCGATCCACCGACTGACTCCCAATTAAGAGTACTCAAGCACGCCCAATCCCAACCACTGACGGCTGTCCAAGGACCACCAGGTTCTGGGAAAACTACTCTCATCTTGCATTTAATTGCCCAGCAAGTCGTCAAACGCGCAATAAACCTAATTGAAGAAGGTAAGGACATCAATAATAACCTAGTGGTTGTCAGTAGTACCGTTAATAAAGCAGTTGACAACGTTGTAGATAAGCTGGATAAATCTTTAAGGGGCGAATTCTTCTATCTTAAGGGAGGAAATCAAGAGAATATTAACTCGGCTGGAGGTGCTAGAGAACAGCTACAGGAGGCACTTGATTTTTTACAAAACTCTAGTTTTGATGAAAACTATCAGAGTTCTCTCGTAGAGGAAATCCGGCGGCTTAAACAAGAGTTAAAGGCTGAGGAGAACCACTATATAGATCTGCGCGAGCAACGTGACTTTGATGAAGCTCGATTGACTCAACTCCTGGAAAGATTACAGACACTGAAACAAGAGCGAGACGCATTAGTCACCGATAGAGTCCACATTGAAGAACGAGCAACAGAATTAGCAGAGTATGAACAGCTTCCAATTAAAGCTTATGAAAAAATTCAGTCAAGGTTGAACCTTGCTCAATCAATTTTGGCTGATCTAGTTCTGTCTTGGTTGGCTTTTATATGGCGGGGGCTGGCTCGCCGGATAGACAAAGTTATTTTGTTAGCTATAAAGTCAACGTGCAAATCAGAAATCCAAGAAACTTTAGATACTCCCTTTGGTGTAGAATTTCCGACTAGTCGCAGCGCCCTAGCTAGAGAGAGACAGTTGATTCGAGAACAACTCGTTAGCGCACAAGAGTTACAAAGTTTACCATATAGATTGCAAGAAAATTCTGAAGCTCTATCCAGCGTAGAACAGGAAAGACATCAGGTAAGTGGAGAATTAAACTCCTTGGAAAGAAAGTTAGAGACTCAACTGGAAGATTTTTACGCTTTCTTCCATACTCGGTATCACGAACAGCACAAGGAGCTATTTAGGCTATCGCGAGAATTTCTTCGTCAGGAAGCATTTCGTTGTAAAGACCGCGTAACGCCTACTTTGGAATTGTATTCAAATGTTCTATCCAGAGATAGGAGAGCAAGAAACCAAATAGCGAATAACTTGGATGAGCATCTCAAAGCTCTAAGTTTAATGTTTCCTGTCATTACCTGCACGTTACTCTCAGTACGAAATATGCTGCCCTGGGTTGAGGAATGTGTGGAGCAGAGTATTGTAGACGAAGCTGGAATGATTCCGCTGCATCAAACCTTTCCCTTGCTGGTGCGATCGCGCCAAGCCATTATTGTAGGTGACCCGCTTCAGATTGAACCTATTATTAAGCCAGTTAAGGAGACTTTACAACAGTACCATCAGGAAGCTTTTCTTGGCAGAGGATTAACTGAAAATGACATCCATCGTTATAGTCCAGATGAAGTAGAGTGTGCGACTACCTATCATCGAGCGGCAGGAGCAAGTGGAGAAGACAATGATAAGGGTCAAGGAATTCTTCTACGCGAGCATTTTCGCTGTCAACCTAATATTATTTCGTTTTGCGATCGCATAGCTGGATACAGGTTAGAGGTAAAGACAACACCAACTCCCTCACGTTTGGAATCAAACTTAATTGCTTACCATGTTGAGGGAAATATCAGGAATGATGTAAATGAGGAAGAGGTAACTGCGATACGCGAGTTAGTTCAGCACCTAGTTAAACAAGGTTACTTACTAAAAGATATCGGTGTTATTTCAGCCTTTCGCAAACAAGCTAATGCCTTGAAGGACTGTTTACTGAAACAATTTCCTGGGCTACCGAAAGATTCCATTGGAACAATTCACAATTTTCAGGGTTCTCAGAAGAAAGTAATTATCCTGTCCACGAAGGTGTGCCGAACACAAGATAACTATAGATGGATTAATAAGCGACTAAACCTTCTTAATGTTGCTGTCTCTAGAGCTGAAGAACTTTTTATTTTGATTGGCAACCTTTACAGGCTAGAGAAAGCTGGAAGCTATACTCGTCAGCTTGTTGAGCATATTCGAGAGTATGGAGATATTATAGAGTATAAGCCTGAGATAGAGAATCCTTATCAATCCTCTAGCAGTTCTCTAGTTTTTGATTGTGAGCATTTGGATTATTTCAGTAGAGCGATTCAGGAAGTAGAACAGGAACTCATAATAGTTACCCCCTGGCTTCGAGGTGATGAACCAAAAAAGTTTGCGGATAGTATTATTTCAGCCATAGAAAGAGGTGTTAATGTAACAGTCATTTATGGATATCTCAGTCATGAGGATGGAAATGATGCCAACAATGATGATAATGATACTGAAGCTGAGAAAAAGCTTAAAGATGTATTGGGTTCTCGCCTGCTCCGTTCGCATAATGGTGGAACGAATCAAAGAATTTTGTTCTGGGATAATAAATTTGCAGTAGTAGGAAGTTGGAATTGGCTTTCTCATCAGTATCGAGATTTTTGTAATAAATCATTAGTTAATCCAGCGGTTCAAATACGTCGAGAGACTAGTGTATTTCTTTCGGATTCTTCAAATGTTGCATCGCTAAAGGAAGATATTGATGGATTCGTTCAACAGCAGTTTTAAGTAGGGCTTGCTGCAAAAAGCGGAAACCCTGAACTAACAACACTTTCAGAGGTCT
>CBKWLJ010000197.1:0-15412 GCA_966675205.1 uncultured bacterium | reverse complement strand
CGGTTTAAAAATAAAGTACTTTTGTCGAAGCAACAGATAGAGGCAAGCGGTTAAATAAGCGATCGCTAAAACGGCGACCCAACTATAGAGGAGCTTCAACAAAACTGATAGGGAAACTTCAATCACATCTAGTAACAAGGGTTGTTGATCAAGTCACATCTTGCACCATTCAAGGGCAATCCTGGAGAAGGGTAGGGTGGGCAGAAGCTAGCTAGAAAAGCTTATGTTATTGTTGCTTAACGAATGCCCACCCTACAGTTTTCCTTCACTTTTATACTGCAAACAAGATTGATGCTGCCGGAAAAAAGCGAGTTCAATTCTAAAACAAAACGGTAGATATCAAGTTCTGGACTAGATGTGAAGGGTTTGGTGCACGATTAACAAAGGTGCTACAAAACTTCCCATGCCAGACGTTCGATTCGATAAAATTTACCGTTACGAAGACTTGACCCATATTCTGCACAGCTTCGCTGAGGAATTCCCCCAGCTTGTAAGGATTGAAAGTATCGGTAAGAGCTACGAAAGTCGAGACATCTGGCTATTAACAGTTACCTGCTATGCCACAGGTTCGGATCGAGAAAAACCTGCCCTTTGGGTGGATGGCAACATCCATGCCATTGAACTATCACCATCAAGTGTCTGCCTCTACCTCCTGCAAACCTTAGTCAAAGGCTACGGTACTCATCCCGACATTACCCGTTGTTTGGATACCCGCGCCTTTTACATCTGCCCTCGCGTCAATCCGGATGGAGCTGAGTTAGCCTTAGCAGATAAACCAAAATTCCTGCGCTCCAGTACCCGCCCTTATCCCTATGATGAAGAGCCTATCAGTGGCTTAGTGATGGAAGACATGGATGGGGATGGTCGTATCTTGTTGATGCGAATTCCCGATGCCAATGGTGCTTGGAAAATCTGCCCTGAAGAACCTCGCCTATTGGTACAACGCGACCCAACAGAAACTGGGGGGAACTATTACCGCCTGCTGCCGGAGGGACGGATTGAGAATTATGATGGCGTCCTCATTGACGTTCCACGCCCAAAAGAAGGGCTGGATTTAAACCGTAACTTTCCCTTCCTATGGCGCACCGAGTCTGAGCAGCAAGGGGCTGGTTCCTATCCTACCTCTGAACCAGAAGTGCGATCGCTGGTTCAGTTCATTGCCAATCATCCCAACATCACCGGAGCAATCACCTTTCACACCTCAGGTGGCCTTCTGTTGCGCCCCTATAGCCACGCCAGCGATGAAGAATTGCCCGTCAACGACCTCCGCACCTATAAGCGCATCGGCGAAAAGGGCACCGAACTGACCGGCTATCCCGCCATTTCCGTCTTTCATGAGTTCCGTTACGACCCCAAAGAAATCGTTACGGGCGCTTTCGATGATTGGGCGTATGAACAGCAAGGGTTATTTGGGTGGACGGTAGAAGTTTGGAGTCTTCAGCGCCAAGCTGGAATTACGGAATACAAATACATCGACTGGTACCGAGAACACCCCCTAGAAGACGACCTCAAGCTGCTGCATTGGAGCGACCTACAACTTGGAGGTAAGGGTTATATCGATTGGTATTCCTTTAATCATCCTCAACTCGGTCAGGTGGAATTGGGCGGTTGGAATGCGATGTACGCTTGGTCAAATCCACCTCCAGAGTTTCTGGAAAAGGAGATTTCCCGCTTTCCCGATTGGTTGGTGTGGCACCTGTTAATCTCTCCCCGGTTAGAGATTTACGAAGCTAGCGCCTACCCACTGAGCGAGGGCACGTATCGAGTGCGATTGGTGGTGCAAAATACGGGTTGGTTACCCACCTACGTGACCCAAAAAGCTTTAGAGAAAAAGCTAGTGCGAGGCTGCATCTGTGAAATTGAGCTACCTGAGGGGGCAACCTTAGAGATGGGAAAACAGCGAGAAGAATTGGGTCAACTGGAGGGCCGCGCCTACAAATCTTGTGCTCCCACAAGGCGGCAGAGCGACCCCACTCAAGACCGGGCGAAAGTGGAATGGGTGGTACGGGCAAACGCTGGTGGTAAAGTCAAACTCTTGGCTCGTCACGATCGCGCTGGAGTTGTCCGCACTGAGGTGATGTTGCTGTAACGCACTACTGCTAACTCTTAGTCTCGATATCGTACAAATTGCATAAGGTGCGTAGCTTCTGCTTAAGGCGATCACGCAGACTATCGGGCGACATTACCGCGCAATCTCCCCCATACCGCAAGACTTCTCGTTCTACCCAGAATGGATTAGATACCCGCCGCACGACTTGCCGCACTTTTTCTTCTCCCACGGTTATGACTTCATCGCTGATGTCTCCGGCTCTCGGTTCGTAAGCTTTTACCATTCCTTTCTTGAAGTGTAATTGCACTTTAATGAAATCTAGACCTTCCTGACGCCATTGTCCATCTATTGTGACGATTGACTTAATCCGATCCAAGCGTAGACAGCGATTGTGAATAACTTCGGGAAACTCAGTATCTTTGATGTCTTCAGTTTCCTCACACCAGATTTGCAGGTAAAAGCGCTTTTCTTCAAAAGAAATCTCGGCGTAACGAACAGTGAACGCCAACCCCTGTTCTTGAGCATTGTCGTAGAGCAAACGAAAGGGTTGCTGATTGTTGATATGTTGCTCGGCAAGGATACGCCATGCTACGGTAGGCTGGCTCACCTCTTGCAGGAGAGATTGGCGAAGGGGGGCTTCTAGGTTTCCTCGTTCTAGCAGAAGATTTGAGAGGGTTTGAGCTTCTCCGACATATCCCGAATCGATGAGGACTTTAGTAGCTTGCCGTAGTGCTGCGACTTGAGTTGGGTTCAAACTGAAAGGCTGTCCTACCTCTAGCTGCTGTTGGGCGATCGCGACAATCAAGCCTGACACGCTGGGTTCTTTGCCCCAAAGAATGTTCAGGCGACGTGCGATCGATTCTAGTTGCTCCTTGGTTCCAGGTGGGACTGACAGTGTAAGTGCTTCTTTTTTTCTGGGCATTTCCAATTTATACTTGCACTTTTATTGTTTCTATGCCATTGTAGGTTTAGTCTAAATACAGAATATATCGAATCACAGACATTTAACCATGACAGGCTACACTATTAAGCTGAAGCCGGTGTACTCTCGTTTGGCAGAAGCACTACCTGATGGGGTCACTTTACCTCCGGATTTCTCCTCACTCTCATGGCATCAAGCTAAAACGTTTGAAGCGCTGCAAGACCCAAACGTTGAAGTTGTATTCAATAGAGCGATGACTGGGGATGGCAAGAGTTTAGCGGCTTATCTATCCGCCATGACCAATCGCACGTACACTTTAGCCATGTATCCTACCAACGAACTGGCGCGAGATCAGGAAAAACAGGTACAAGGCTACAAAAAGAAGTTCAAGCCTAAATACGATCCACAAATCGAGCGATTGACAGCCGCTATTTTGGAGAAATACATCGCTACTGGCAAACTACCTTCCAAATTAGAAGGGATAGAAGATTTCTCTACTCAGTATGAAATTCTTCTGACTAACCCCGATTTGTTTCACTACATCCATAACTTTTACTACCTCAGAGGTAAGATTGATAATCCTGACAGGTTATTTAGACGCATTGATGAAAAGTACAAGCTCTTTATTTATGACGAATTTCATATCTTTTCATCACCACAAATTGCTAGTGTCATCAATACTATCCTTCTAATTAAGCACACAGCTTCTCATCAACGAAAATTCCTCTTTCTTTCTGCTACACCCAATGAATTATTACAGGACTTTCTAAGCAAAGCTGGAATCGAACCTAAAATTATCGATCCAGTTGATGAGGGTGCTTATCGATTTTCGTCAGATTCAACCAATGATAGCTGGCGGCAGATTAGCCAACCTATTGACTTGAATTTTCCCCAAGGACTCGAACCTAATCTACGTTCTAGTTACACTTGGCTAGAAGAAAATGCGGAAAAGGTCATTTTAAAGTTTTTCCAAGACTATCCGAATAGTAAAGGAGCAATTATACTTAATTCAATTGCATCTGTAAAAAAGCTACTCCCTAAATTCAAGGCTATTTTTGAACCTCGGTGGCAGGTACGAGAAAACACAGGGTTGACAGGAGAGACGGAAAAATCAAAGTCCGTTGAAGAAGCAGATTTACTACTTGGTACGTCTACTATTGACGTGGGGGTAGACTTTCGGATTAATTTCTTAGTGTTTGAAGCTGCTGATGCAGGAAACTTCATTCAGCGTTTTGGCAGAATTGGTAGACATCCAGATTTTGTGCCTTATCCTTACCAAGCTTACGCATTAATACCTAACTTCCTAGTTGGACGGTTGTTTGAGGATAAATCGCCACTTTTACAGGATGGTGAGACTTACGATCGCATTACCTTTACTGATTCTATTCGTAACTCTTGGACAAGAAAAAATCAGTTTGAAAAGTATCCGCAGCGGTGGGGTGGGATTCAATCTGCTTATATCTATTCCAAGCTCAAAGGAAACCCTCACCTGAAAGAGAAATACCCAGAGGTAGCCCAAAAATTTGGTACCAGTATTCAAAAAGCTTTGGGTATCAAGATCGAAAAAATGAATGCACAGTTTTATCGCTGTCAGAATGAAGGTAAAATCAAAATTATTGATGAAGCGAGGAGTTTTCGGGGAAGTAGTCAGTTGGATTGTGCAATTTATGATTTAACCAATCCCAACGAACCCGAAGCCGAGCGATTCAAAATGTATAACCTTCCTGGAATTCTCAGCAATTTCCTTTTTGAGTTGTGGGATGAAGATAGCTTCATGGCACAAGCGAAGAAAGCAGGAGTAATTACCCAGCGATTTGAGAAAGCGTTGTGTTATTTGAAGTTAAGAGACTACCGAGAGGTTCGGGAGGATTGGCACTTCTATTATCCGGGAAATATTAAGGAACTGGCTAAATCGGGTAAAGTGCAGCTTCTCAAGGGTTTGGAGATTTGCCAACCCCACGGCTACGGGATTAACCAAATTAGTGATGCTATGGGGAGACGAAAACTAGTGTGCTTTATTTCTGACCGCGATCGCAACTATCTACGTGCCACCCTCGGACTACCCATGCACTTCCAAGCTTACCCTGTCACCGATCAACCAGAAGACAGAAGCCCTCGCTACACCATTACGTTTGGACAGGATGCTTTGTTGCTGGAAACTCTGACTTGGCATTGGAAGCCGAAGGAGGATGAAGGGTGGATTTGTTGAAGTGGACTGTCAATGCTTGCAATCCCTATGGAAAGAGAAGCTACAGGAAAAGCAAATGATGGATATTCTCAAAAGCTTGCGGAGAAAGGGTTTTGCCCGAAATCAGAAGGCTACAGTGTTTCAATCCCTAGTAGGTATTCCAGGTAATTTTACCTATGCAGCACTGCGCTGCTCGCCTTTCTCCTTATATATAAGCTACACGATTTTGTCTCCGCCCGTACTCATACAGCTACAGTAACAGTTTTAATCATTAAGGCTACAGTAACGTTGACATTTTTGAGGAGTGAATGCCACGATGGTGGAACCGCACCTCAGAAAGGATTCTTATGCACATTCACCTCAACGACTGGGATATCTCTCAAATGCCAGAACGCCTACGCACTGCATTTCTCGACTGGCTTCCCGAATACCTGAAGACCAAGAATTGGCAGTCTGAACCAAGTAACTCGGAAGTGTTTGCCAAGCAGTTAGATCTCAATTTTGAAAGTCAACCGCCAGAGGAGAAGACAGATAACACCCACGTCAAGCTGACTCAGCTATTGGATGCGGGTATTACCAGGCGAGGAATGCCTGCTCGAGTCAAGCTAAAGCGGGAAGTGGCAAAGAAATTCGGTCGTGACTATATCAATAGTTTGGAAATCTCTGCGACAGGAACGATTGTTTACAACGGACAAGAGTTTGATAAGCCAAGTCCTTTAGCAACAAAGATCAACAGCGGTGCTGCCAATGGTTGGGAGTACATTGAGGTTAAGAAGAATGACCAGTGGATTCGTTTAGAAGAATTACGCGAAATCTGGAGAAAGACCAATGACTAGAGAAAATCTCCTGTCCCGAATTTCTATCGATCCAAATATCTGTTTTGGTAAACCTTGTATTCGCGGACATCGCATTTGGGTTTCCTTGATTTTGGACTACTTGGCAGGTGGAATGTCTATTGAAGAAATTCTTGAGGCGTATCCAAGTATAGAACGAGAGGATATTCTCGCTTGTATTGCTTATGGTGCTGAATTGACACGGGATTATTATGTCGAGATTCCTCTGAGTAAAACGCAAGGAACAGCAACGTGAGGCTAAAACTTGATGAAAATGTAGATGTTCGTGTCGTCACTCGCTTACGTTTAGCAGGACATGATGTGGCAACCGTACAAGGACAAGGTTTGAGTTCATCTCCCGATGTGGACGTGATTGATATTTGTCGGCGAGAAGGGAGATGTTTAGTAACAGCAGATCGGGGATTTGGGAATCGAATGCGGTTTAATCCCCCTGACTATTCAGGAATTGTGGTGATTCGTTTGCCATCTCGTCCCACCTTTGAAGATTGGCGCGAGGCGATAGAGACGTTAATTAGTGGGTTAGAAGTTGCAGACGTTGAGGGAAAGTTGTGGATTATCCAAAGTGGGACGATTCAGGAATATCAACCCATTGACCGGGAGGAAACTGAATGATGAATGAATTTGATGATGACTTTGATGATTTGCCGGAAGACGTTCCAGATTTTGACGTAGTACAAGAAGAGGATGATGAGTCGCCTGTAAAACGGGAACTTTTGACGATTCGCTTATTCAAGGAAGCAGTGAAAAAGACAAAAGGCAATGAAGGCGATCGCATCCTAGAAGTCTTTGCAGACAAGGTTCTGCCTAATCTCATCCAACAGCTAACAGGTGCAACAGCTAAGGGTGGTCGATTTTTTGAAAAAATCATTCCAATCATTAATGCTAGAAGGAAGGCTGAAGGAAAAAATCCAGTTCGTCGAGACAACGCTGGCGATCAATCTATCCTTGCTCACTTGCTCAATGGTTTGTTCCCTACTTATCGAATTTTGAAACGGTTACAAGCTGAAGAACTAGGAACAAATCCAGTCAAGCGTAACTGTGAAGATTTACAAGTTGGTGTATTTATAGTCTGCTACCTCTTGCATGACTTTGAAAAATTCCCCGACTATCAACGTTGGTTAATGGACAATGATGAGAAAGGTAAATTTACCAATCGAGACTGGGATGTAGAAAGTCCGAAAAAATCAGATGCTCCTAATCTGGGACGAGAATATGTTTCCAAGAAGATTCTAGATTTTGGCTTGCAATACTTGTTGGGTGAACAATGGCAAGATTTCATTGACGACATTATTGAAATTAGTAGTAATGCTGGTGTTAAGAATGATGCCGATCTAGGGTTGTCTACTCGTGGCTTAAGACCATTAGATGATGATAGACTCGATAGTAGAATTCGCCAGGTCTTGATTGACCTAGTTTCTCTATCTGATTTATTTGCATCGGTTATTAAACATCCGAGAGATGTAGAAAATGGTCGTTTACCTACTGTACTGCAAAGCCTCAGTAACCATCAGCTAAAACTGACTTACCACTGCCTTTGTGAAAATCGGGGCGTTCTGACAAACATCCTGAACAACGCACTGATAGAGGCTCATCCTGAAGAGTTTTATACCCCATTGCTGTATTTGCCAGATGGTGTAGTTTACTTAGCAACTGCTGATGCTCCTCCGATTGCAACAGATGGCATTCCCGAACAAGTCATTGCAAAGATTAAGCATCTTTGTGCAGAGAAGCTGAAAGAACGGCAAACAGGTTTTAACCGTGATGGTAAGGGATTAAAGTTTGCAGATTATTACTGGCTATTTTTTGATGTCGTTGAGTTAATTGAAGTTAGTATTGATGCTGCTTCTCGACTCCTTCCGGATAGCAAAACAGCTTCTTCGGGCAAGCGCGGTGAAAGTTTGCAAAGTTTCCAATCGAAAGGCGAATTACCTGCCAATCTGAATCTAAAGTTTCCCAATGAAATTCGAATTGATCGCCTAGCTGAGTTTGGAGATATCCTCTGTCGTGGAATTTGGAATAAGTGGTGCGATCGCGTCAATGATTGTCAAAAGCAGTTGCCAAAATCTGAAAGGAAAAACCCTCCTGATTTAGACTTAATCCAACATCTAGCTGAACACTTAGAGTTATCAGAAGAAATTTCAGCTATTAGGCAGATTCAATCACTGAAAAAAACAGGTGGTGTGCCTCTTGATTGGTATTACCTAGCAACGCAATACTATCGCAAGCATCCAGGTAAAGACTTTGCTCAGAGCTTGGAAGTTATGAAAGGTATGGTGAATCATGCTGCTAACTTGATTCGACCGATTTTAGCAGAATTTCAGGCTTTACCTGATGGCTGGAATGACTTACGCACCTATGTTAATCGAGTGATTTCACTCCCAACAGGCGCAGTTGTAGAGCCAGAGACAGAACCATTTTTATTGGAATTGAGACGCTACAATGCTGCCAAAATAACTGGCAGAGGACGAGAAAATGTCTGTGCCATGTCCAGTTCCTCTTACACTGTTACTGAACAGATGGAGTCAGCCACTTTATTTGCTCCCCAGGTTTACAGTAACCGTCAAATTTTGTTCAATGCTCAGGCTGCAAAACGGCAAATTTGCTCGATTTGGTCAATCGAAATTATGCTGCGGCAGATTTTGATGAATCAAACTAATGCTGTAGGTGCAGATTTTGAAAGCCGCAAGTATCGCTATCTTTACCTCTACCCTTCTTACTTCTTTACCCCAGAAACTAACCAGTTTTTGCAGAAAGCTTACGTGCAATTTTATAGAACTCGTTTTGATGCAGAAATGCGTAAGCACTTTATCACAGAAAACCAAGTAACTAAATTTAACCTGGATGATTATCAGCAAGTTGATTCACTACTAATTAAGGAGGATTTACAACCTGATGATGACCACACATTTAAAATCAGCTTTCCGAGTAAGGAGACGTTAACATTTTTCTTCTTAGGTTTACCCCCTGGACGTGATGCTACAGATACAGAATCTTGGATTACTCCAGCTTGGTTAGCCTTAGCTTTACCCCTAGTTTTAGATGTAAAAGTTGTTGCATCAGAGTCACCCGTACCACCTTTTGTTAGTGGTGCTGAGTTTGAACAAACAGTGTTACTTGATGGAGAGCATCAAGCTATTCGTTCTTTGATCAAAAAAGATGACTATCGCTTGGATAATATTCTACCTAGTGGTTCAGAAAAGCCTGATTTTTCACCGCTTAATGCTCTTACTGCTGCTTACTGTATCCACTTGGATGTTAACCGCAAGAAAGATGGCAACCCAGATTGGGGAAAATTAGCGGATTTAGCAAGGGATTTAGAAACCAGTCCTCTCTATGTCTTTCATTACCTCAATAAATGGTTACGGAATCAAGACAAGATTGAGTCGGTATCCATAGCTAAGATTCGTCTCTATTTGCATTTGTACTACTACTTTGAACCAGAAGGAAAAATTGTGAATCAACTGCGTCAGTTAACTGAACTATACCGTCGATTTTACCGCTCTAAACGTCAATATGCCAAAGCAAATGCCATTCTCAAACCTATTGATGAAGCGGCTGATGTCATCTTGAAGATGGATAAATCTCTGATGATTAAAAATCAGTCTGAAATAGACAAGGACTTGTTAACCGATGTTGTTGCCTCACGGATAGCTAAACTCATGAATAACGTTCGCCGGAAAGCAGCAGAAGGAAAACCGACATTAGTTTTTGTTGATGGAAAATGGAAACCTGCGCTGACGCCTGAAGAAGAACGCCAAGCTGTGCGTGAGTTTGCTGAGTACTTTGTCAAGGAGATTTTCGACGAAAAATTCAAATGCGATCGCGCACGTCTAGCAGGTACACAACTTAATCTGATTCGAGATACCTGTGAATATCTTTATCGCTTAGCCGACGATGAAGAACGTCGGAATCGTCCGCAAGATGAACCTGATGAACTTCTTGCAGTAGAAACGGAATCTGTCTAATTTCTCATTTTTTCAATTATCCCAAATAGGAGTAACAAAATCATGACATTTCTCAACACTGTAGAATCTAACTTCTTTCACGATGAAATTCCCGCTAAACCAATGGGGAAGTATGCTCACTTCATTACTATTCGCATCACTGAATCGTATCCTCTATTTCAAACGGATGGAGAATTAAATAAAGCAAGAGTACGTGCGGGAATTGAATGCAAAGAAACTATCAGTCGCTTGGCAATGTTCAAGCGCAAGCAATCTACACCAGAACGTTTAACAGGGCGTGAATTGCTGCGTAACTACAAGATTGGTGACTGGGAAAAGTGTGACTATAACGTAGATTTCAGCAAAACTACTCCAGATTGCATTCTCTATGGTTTTGCCATTGGTGATTCGGGTTCAGAAAAATCTAAAGTAGTAGTCGATACCGCTTACTCCATTACTCCCTTTGATGATTCTCACCTAAATTTTACGCTCAATGCTCCGTTTGAGAATGGGACAATGAGCCGTAATGGAGAAGTCACCAGTCGCATCAACAGCCAAGATCATATTTTACCCCAAGTCTTTTTCCCTAGCATTGTCACCTTAAAAGACCCCACTGAAGCAGGATTTCTCTATGTCTTCAATAATATTCTCCGGACACGTCATTATGGAGCGCAAACCACTCGAACAGGTCGAGTTCGTAATGAAATCATTGGGGTAATTTTTGCCGATGGTGAGATTGTTAGCAACCTGCATTGGACGCAAAAAATATATGACTTAATGAACAAGGAAGGCAAAATAAATCCTCCCGATCCACTTGATGAAGATGATGTATTAGTTGCTGCTAGCCAAGCTATAGCCGAACTGATGAATGACGAATGTATTGCTCATACAGATTTTATTGGGTCAACATTTGTAACCCTTTTGAATGAAGTTAAAGCTATTACAAGCAATGAAGCTCAATTACAACAACTTTTGAATCAAGCCAATGCAGAATCAACGGCTTATGCTCAGAAACACATCTTTAAAACTTCTGAAAAAGGTGCTGAGAAAAGCAAGCGGGGTAAAAAAGCCAGTGCAGCAGCGGAGTAAAGACTATGTCTCTAATTTATCGCTGCCAGTTAGAACTCCATGACAGCCTTTACTTCGCTACCCGCGAAATTGGCAGATTGTACGAAGCCGAGCCAGTGTTGCACAATTATGCCCTCTGCTATGCATTGGGGTTAGTAGATAGCGATCGCTACTCCACAACTGTTCCTGAAGAGCATTCCTACCGCTACTTTTGCCCAGAACAAGTTCCCAAATATGAGGAGCATCTGACACCCCTCAATCAGCAAGGAATTTATGTAACTCCAGCAAGAGCAGTTAATCATGCCACTATTCTCAACACCTGGAAATATGCGGATAACCGCTACCATGTCGAGATGCAGAAAACTCAGAAAAATATTCCCAGTTTTGGCAGAGCTAAAGAGATTGCTCCTGAAAGTGAATTTGAGTTTTTCGTGTTCTCTGAAAAGCCGTTGACTCTACCGAAATGGATTCGCTTGGGTAAGTGGGCAAGTAAGGCACAAGTGGAAGTTGCGGAACCTCAGGAAAGTAAGCACTCCACTAGCGAAAAAGAATTCATTTTTCCTTATCCTCTCAATCCGTTAGATGTGATGTTCTCGCATCAAGTTATTAGTTACGACGTAGTTAATATGCCCCCAGTTAGCCTAATTAAAAATGTCAAAATGCGAGGGCAATTTTACGAGTTCAATAGCCTAAAAATACCGGCACAAATGCAATACCGTTTTAGCGGTTGATTTCAAAATATGCCTCATAGCCTAGTCCTCAACCTCCTCCCCCAATCGCCCATTCCCCCGCAATTCCTAACCGGGAGGCATCTACACGCCCTCTTCCTCAATCTTGTGAGTTCCGTCGATCGCAAATTGGGTGACTACCTGCATGAACCCAAGTCTGACAAAGCATTCACACTCAGCCCTCTCCAAGTTGTCAGAAATCCCAACCCCGTTGGGGTATCTCTTGTGGATACCCAAAATCGGCACATGGATACCCAAAACCAGCACATGGATACCCAAAACCGGCACAAGTCCCGCCCGCACAGCAATCATAATCCTACACTGCAATGGGAACACTCTAAACCTATCCCAACAGGAACGCCTTGCTGGTGGCGCATCTCGCTACTGGATGACACCCTATTTAGCAAACTAACGCAACTGTGGCTGAACCTTAACCCCAGTCAACCTTGGCATCTTGGCCCTGCTGACTTACACATTACCAGCATCCTCGGTACTCCCCAATCTACTCAACCTTGGGCAAATGCCCTTAGCTATACTCAACTTTACGAGCAAGCTTCAGATAGCGTTAGCGAAGCATTCCATAAGGGTTATCGCCAAATCGAGTTTGCTTTTTGCACGCCTACTGCCTTCCGACAAAGCAATTATGACTGTGCTTTACCGACAAGAGATTTGGTATTTAACAGTCTGATTAAGCGATGGAATCAATACAGTGGCATTGAATTACCCAAAAATCTGGTTGAGGCTATCTTTCCCAGTTTCTTCGACATTCGTACTGAAATCGTTGCCGACTCTCGCAGCAAGTTTATCGGCTGTGTTGGGGCTATTAACTTTCGCATTCTAGGAGATGTTGATTCTGTAGTTATTAAGCAAATTAATGCTTTAGCTAACTTTGCCCTCTATAGTGGCGTCGGACGCAAGACGACAATGGGCATGGGGATGGTAAGGCGGTTGCCTATCAATAGGTAAGGAAACGATATGTCGTGCCCCTACTGTTAACAATTTATCGTTCAAATCCATGAATGAAACTGACTACATTCCTATCGCAACACTGAACCAATATACTTACTGTTCTCATCGTTGTTGGCGAATGTTTTGTGCTGGGGAATTTGTTGACAATCAATACACTATTGAAGGGACAACGTTACACGATCGCGTTCACACCCTCGGCGCAAGCCATCGTGAAGAAACGTGGCAAGTTCGAGCAATTTGGCTGAAATCCGAGCAGTATAAATTGATTGGTAAATCTGACTTGATTGAATCAGATTCAGGCCAACTTTACCCTGTGGAGTATAAGCGTGGACATAAGGGTGAATGGGATAATGATGAGTTGCAAGTTTGCGCTCAAGCGTTGTGTCTTGAGGAGATGACGGGGCAAACCGTAACAACGGGTTATGTTTACTACGCCCACTCTCACCAGCGCCAACTTGTCGAGATTTCTGCTCAACTGCGAGAAAATGCGATCGCAACCATTCAAGCGGTTACTACTTTACTGCAATTCGGACAAATGCCGAAAGCAGTTTACTCAAAGCGTTGCAAGGGATGCAGTCTTTATTCTCAATGCTTGCCGCAAGTGGTTGATAAGGTGGGACGTTATCAGGAAGTTGAATAACGTTAGTTTTTAGTAGCCCCCTTGTCCAAGGCAATTGCTCCCCCCTTTTTAAGGGGGGTTGGGGGGGATCTAAAAATGTACGAAGTTCTAGAGAAGTCCGTATAAAGCTTCTTCAATAAGGGCGCTATAGGAACCGAAACCTTCAGCCAAATCTGAGCCGATGCCCCCTAGCTCCTTTAAAAAAGCGGGGGACATACTCGGAAAACTTCATTGAAAAGTTTCAAATTTATTCTCAAAACTCGGAGGAACGATGGGTACAGTTTATGTTACTCAAGAGGATGCGTTTATCGGTAAAACTGACGAACGTCTCATTGTTAAAGTAGACAAAAAAAATATCCTTGATATCCCACTTATCAAAGTGGAAGGAGTTGTGATTTTAGGACGGGCTACTGTCTCTCCGGCTGTTGTGTCGGAATTGATGGAACGACATATTCCATTGAGTTTCATGATGGGAACGGGTAAATATTTGGGACGATTGGAGCCGGAAATGACCAAGAATATTTTTGTGAGAAAGGCACAGTGGCAAGCGGCTGGAGAAACGGAGAAAGCTGTGCATATGGTGCGGGGATTTGTGCGGGGGAAGTTGAAGAATTATCGCTCGATGTTATATCGCAGTCAGCGACAATATTCAGAACTTCAGTTGCAATCGGCAATTGAACGTCTGCAAAATGCTCTGGTACCTATTGACAAAACGAATTCGATTAATTCTCTGCGAGGGTTAGAAGGGGCGGGGAGTGCAGCGTATTTTGGGGCATTTAATCAGTTTATTCGGGTTGAGGGGTTTTGTTTTGAAGCTAGACGCCGTCGCCCTCCAACTGATCCAGTGAATGCACTGCTGAGTTTTGGCTATTCTTTACTGCGTCATGATGTCCAGAGTGCAGTGAATATTGTGGGGTTTGACCCTTATTTAGGGTATCTTCACTGTCAGCATTATGGTCGTCCTGGCTTGGCGCTGGATTTAATGGAAGAGTTTCGTCCGTTAGTCGTGGATTCGATGGTTTTGAATGCGATAAATCGACGTATTCTTACTCCTGCTGATTTTACCAGTGAGCCGTTGAGCAATGCGGTGTTGCTTTCGGTGGAGGGACGACGAGAATTTTTGAAGCAGTATGAATTGAAGAAGCAGTCTGGGTTCAAGCATCCAGTATTGGGACGCAAATGCACCTATCAGGAGGCGTTTGAGATTCAGGCGCGACTATTGGCGAAGTATTTGATGGGTGAAATTGAGAAGTATCCTCCGTTGGTGTTGAAGTAACGATGTATATTGTTGTGTCTTATGATGTTCCAGAAGACAAGCGCCGGACTAAAATTCACAGTATTCTCAAGTCCTATGGACAGTGGATGCAGTATAGTGTGTTTGAGTGTAGCTTGACTGATACGCAGTATGCGAAGTTACGGGCGCGCTTGAGTAAGGTGATCAAAGCTGACCAAGATAGTATTCGTTTTTATTTCCTTTGTGGTTGCTGTCAAGGAAAGGTAGAACGGATCGGGGGTGAGCAATTGCGAGATAATTCGATTTTCTTTGCTTAGTGGCGCGAACCTATAGGTGTTTGGCAAGAGGAAGCGATTTTTTGAGCTGCATTCCTTGTCTGATCAGGTTTGCAGCTCTTGTTATTAGAAGGGAGGTTCGCGCCAAACCTCGAATGTTTACTGGAGTTGGATTTTAGCGTTTTTTTTGAGGAATCTCTTGCCCAGTCTGGGAGCTGAAATGGTATTATGAATTCAGGTTCGCGCATCTGTACCTTGAAAACTAAATATTGTACGGGTTTCAGAAGACTGCCCTTGGAATTCCCCTTAATCCCTATCAGGGATTGAAACGGATTGCTTGGCGAGTAGCGATGGAGCTATCCAATAGCTTGGAATTCCCCTTAATCCCTATCAGGGATTGAAACAAGTGGTATCTGGAGCTGGCAGGAAAAGAGCCACCTTGGAATTCCCCTTAATCCCTATCAGGGATTGAAACGAACAACGAGGATTGCTCAATGCGCCAGGGCTACACTTGGAATTCCCCTTAATCCCTATCAGGGATTGAAACAAGTCGCTGCAACG
>CBKWLJ010000196.1:0-15423 GCA_966675205.1 uncultured bacterium | reverse complement strand
GCGATCGCTCTCTTCCACATTAGGATTAGTATTCAAATAATCCCGTACCAAATTACATCCGCGTATCAGTAAATCGTCCAAATCTAAATTCCAACGAATTACTGTTCCATTTCTATTCCCTGAGACAATTGTCTTGCCATCGGGACTAAAGCTGACACTATTGACCGCAGCATAACGCCTAAAGAGGGTATGCAGTAGTTGACCCTGACAACTCCAGAGTTTGATCTTCTTGTCTGTACTGGCGGAAGCAATCATCGTGCCATTGGGGCTAAAACTGACGCTATTGATCGCATCGTAATTTCCAGAGAGGGTGTGCAGTAGTTGACCCTGATGACTCCAAAGTTTGATGCTTCTGTCATTACTGGCAGAAGCAATGGTTTTACCATCGGGACTAAAGCTGACGCTATTGACCGCATCATCATGTCCAGAGAGGGTGTGCAGTAGTTGACCCTGATGACTCCAAAGTTTGATGCTTCTGTCATTACTGGCAGAAGCAATGGTTTTACCATCGGGACTAAAGCTAACGCTATTGACCTCATCGTCATGCCTCCACAAGATGTCTAGCAGTTCGCTCTCACTTTTACAGAGTTTGATCGTCCCGTCACTACTGGCAGAAGCAATAGTCTTGCCGTCGGGACTAAAGCTGACGCTATTGACCTCATCCTCATGTTGCCAGAAGGTATGGAGGAGTTCACCGTCTGTGTTCCAAAGTTTGATCGTTTTGTCCTTACCGGCAGAAGTAATGGTCTTGCCGTCGGGACTAAAGCTGACACTATTGACCTCATTGTCATGTTGCCAGAGGGTATGGAGAAGTTCACCCTCTGTGTTCCAGAGTTTGACAGTCCCGTCACTACTGGCAGAGGCGATCATCTTACTATCAGGGCTAAAGCTGACGCTATTGACCGCATCATCATGCCCCCAGAGTGTGTGGAGCAGTTTTCCCTCTACGTTCCAAAGTTTGATCGCCTTGTCCTTACTGGCAGAGACGATCATCTTACTATCAGGGCTAAAACTGACACTGTTGACCGTAGCATAATGTCCTGTCACTGTGTAGAGAACTTTGTCCTGTGTGTTCCAGAGTTTGATTGTCTTATCCCGACTAGCAGAGGCAATACACTTGCCGTCAGGACTAAAGCTGACGCTATTGACCTCATAGTTATGCTTCCAGGAAGTTTGGAGAAGTTCACCCTCTGTGTTCCAGAGTTTGACAGTCCCGTCACTACTGGCAGAGGCGATCATCTTACCATCAGGGCTAAAGCTGACGCTATTGACACCAGCTTTATGTCCAGAGAGGGTGTGGAGGAGCTTGCCTTCTTTGCTCCAGATTTTGATCGTCTTGTCCCAACCGGCAGAGGCAATCATCTGACCATCAGGGCTAAAATTGACGCTATAAACGGCAGCGCTATGCCCCTCCAAGCAATTGCGCTCTCGCATCCTGTAAACTAACTGCCACAGCGTTATTACCACCCTTATCCAAGTATCAATTTTGGCTCCATCCACCTGCTTGAGTGGTATTCCTGCCCGTAGACTTTCTATGAGTGCCTGCAACTTTTTCCCTTGATCAAAGAGTGCCTCTGAATAGCGAATGAGAGCATCACTCTGCCCTAGCTGAAATTCATCAGCTCGTTTCCTTTGAGATTCCAACTCCTTTCTCAGTTCTTCTACTTCAGCTCCCTGATGCTGTCGAATAAATGCCACCAGATAATCGTGAACCAATTGATAACGGTCATCTGGAGATTCTGGTACCCGAACCACTAACCCCGAACCCACTAAAATGGGTAACACTATATCTAATCTGTTAGCTTTTGCTTTTAAACTGGCTGCTGCTAAATCTTTTACCAACTCAGTGCGAGTCTTTAGGGGACGTGTGAGATTTTCATCTGTTAGCCAGTACAAGACCAAGCGAGCAATTCTTTTATTTTCTCTACCACAGTCTTGAATAACTCCTTCTAAATATTGTTTGACCAGTGCTGCCTTCGGATTCTCACCAAACCCTCGATATTTTTCCAGAGTAGTAATTTGGTTTTCCTGAAGTTGTGCGCCTACAACCTGCAACTCAATAGGACGTACTGAATCAAACTCAACCGCCAAATCCTTCACAAGTTCATCTATTAATGCTGGCTCTAAGTAAAACTGGGAGCGGTTTGTCAAGCTTTCGATGATGACTTTTGCCTCTTCCGGCGAAAAATTACCTAAGTAACAAAGAATATCTTTATCTAAAATGTTGTGGTTAATTACATCCAGATGATTGAGGCGATTACACTCTAACAAATAATGTAAATAGTCTTCCCGTAGAGACAGGATGACTTTGACAAACGGAATATTTAAGCAAATTCCTAAAAATTCATAAAATTGTCGCCGTTTAGCTGGCTCTTTGCTAACAAAGAAAAACTCTTCAAACTGGTCAAAAATGAGAACCGTTAACAGGTTATAGTCTGCATTGAGACGTAGTTGTTTAATAATCGTGTCTGTTGAAAGAAACGATCCCCCCAACCCCCCTTCAAAAGGGGGGCTTGCTCCACTACTTCCCTCTTGCTTCTCCTGCGAACTACAAGGCGCAACCTCCTCTAGCTCTCCTCGTGAAGTCAACAGCGCAACCTCCTCTGGCTCCCCCCTTTTGAAGGGGGGCGGGGGGGGGATCGACCGGGAGGAATCGGCACTAGGCAGCTTCCCTATCTCTCTCAATGCCTCTCCCAAACACTTCCCCAGCATCCCCACCCAATCAGTGTAAACTCGCAGCACAACGGGTAAAGCATCTCGCTCTCCAATTGCCTGCTGCTTCAGCGCCGGAACCAACCCCGCTTGTATAATCGAACTTTTTCCCACCCCTGACTGCCCATGAATTACCGTCAATTTATGGTGATTCCCGCTAATTCTCTCTATCAAGCGTTTGACAAATGGTTCCCGGCCTGAAGCGGCGATTTCCTGAGCAACGATCGCTTGTCGCTCAGTTTGTGCCAGTTTAGGATGAATCACCTGCCGTTTGGGCTGAAGGTGAGATGCACCCGCAAAGGCGTGAATTCCATACTGATACTCAATTGAACGTTTCTCTTGCTTAACTTCAAACGCCTTGAGGTATTCCCCTTGCTGGAAGTAGAGCGATCGCAAATTTTCTAAAATATCAATGTAAAGCTGCGGCTTATCTGGCGAATTACTCTCTTCTCTCGCTTGTTCTAAATTCTCAATTGCCTCTGGTATTTGCTCTAAATGCTGCTGGGAACGCGCTAAAAGGAACCGATATAAACCACGCTCATGGGTTTGACTTTCTGGAATTTTAGCTAAAAATTGAAGTGCCTTTTGAGCCAATTGATAAGCCTCTTGCCAGCGTGACTCCTCTAGAGCCACCTCCGCCAAAAAGCCATAATCTTGAGCAATTTGGCTCGTTTTACCATATCTTTGATGTAGCTTTCCTATTTTTGGAATAAGACTCTTTAACTCTTCCCAAGCTTGTAAGCACCGCAAAACTTCTGCGAGCCTACTCCCATACTTTCCGGCCAAATCTGGACGTTGAGCGAGAGCAAATACACTCATACAGCGCTGAAGGTAATTTCGGCTCTGTTCCCAGTAACGCCGACTATGCGATCGCTGTTTTTCAGCCTTGCAGTCATAGCATAGTGCGATATCTAGTAGTAAGATTCCTTGGCGGATTAAATAGTTTCGATCCCGCCCAAAAAATGCCAAGCTGTTCTGATAGTGTTCTAATGCTGTATCAATCCGGTCATTTGCAAAATCATCTAAACCCCGAATAAATTCCAGACTCGCTTCTAAATCTGCCTCTAATCCTTGTCCCCGACGTTGCAATTCCTGACAAGCAGCTTCCAGTTCTGAACAGTCTTTTAGAGTAATAATTGCATCGTCAGTAAAGAGTTGGTCTACCTTTTGCCGCAGAAAATCAATTAACTCGTCCGTTGTCAGCGAAAACTCAACACTGGTTGCCCAACTCTCCAAATCTGGGGCTATTCGCAGCAGCTTTTGCAGTACCTCATCATTAATCCACAACACCAGCGGAAATGGAAAACTTTCCTTAAACTCCTCCCGGATATAATTGCTAGACCTTAAAACAGCTTTGATATCGCTTACTGACTCCAAACCAAACACCATCAAGGCGGGTGGCACTTCATCTCCCAATTCATCCTTGATAGCGCTATAGAGAGATTTAACAGACTCAGGCAAGACTAACTCTTGCATCTCAACCGGGGAGAGTTCCCGCAATTGTGCAACGATTGCGTCGCGTAAAGCCCCATAGTTGCAACGCGCCAAAATCAACCGAAACTGCCCCTGAGAAAACCGAATTGCTCGTACCAGTGCCTTCAGCGAATTCTCATTATAGGCAGTAATATCTTCCGGTTGGTGCAAATTGCTCATGGGATTTTTCTCGTCTGTTCTAACTGACTTTTTCTAGTGATCGTCCTAACCCATCAAGGCATCAATGATATTTTTGATGAAATCTGTAGGGGTGAAGCATTTTAGCTATTAATTCTGTTGCTCGGTTTAGATTTTGTACCCGAATGCTTCGCCCCTACATCATTATTTATGACAAAGCAACAGGTTATGGCTGAAACTCTTTCGCCTCTGCCAAAATTGGATTGATATCAAACCAAGACCCCTCCGAATCTCGATATTCAAATACAAACATATCCCGTACCAGTAATTGGTATCGTTCCTCGCCTCTTAAACTTTTCTGCTGCGCCACTTCTCGTAGCAACCCCCATTCATCCTCAGTAATTGCCAAACTCAGTTCATTTCGGCGCTGCCGAATCACCGCTTCGATACAATCTCGTGTTAAAGGTGGATCATCTCTTTCAATACAGCGCGATAGCAGCATCAGCAAATTTCGCACATGGCCCCCACTAACACGGCACAATCGCTCTAACGTCTCAGGACTGTCAAAAACCTCTGGAATTAAATCGAGTTGCTGAGTTGAATTGATATCAGGAAAAGCTCTCGATAAAATCATCCGTTGCAGCAGCGTCATCCCCTCTTGGCATTCCTCCCCACAACGGAGTTGCACTGGCACCATCGGCAATGCTTGGGGTTCTCTGCCAAAGCGATTCATCAACCTGCCCAAAGCACTGGAAAATCTCAAAATTAGCGGAATCGTATAAACGACATGGCAATTCAGATGCTTCAACTGTTCGCCTCGTTCCACAAACAAATACTCTGGCTGGATTTGACCGGTTGGCTTCACTGAATTATCCAATCGGTCAAGATTATCGATAATCACCACCAGTCCTTTTTTGCCTTTCTGTTTCAGTTTCTCCTTAGCGGGTGCAAATATCTCCTGGTTAATCGCTTCTAAAATCCCATTCGTGCGCGGTTCGAGATACTGTCTTAACTGAGAACGAAGCTTTGGGCTATCTTTAGCCTTTGCCGTAATTTCAGCAATACCACCCGGAATAGAGAGCTTTACTTCCGGAAACTCGATGGGTGTTTGCAAAAATTCAATGATATCTGTAAACAAATTAGCAAAATATCCAGGTCGAAGCTTGATTTGAACGGCTTCTAGGCTTTCAGTCACTTGACGTGCGATCGCTAACAATATATCTGTAACATCAACGTCCGCCATTTCCAACACTTGGCTAGACTCGAAATACACCACATGAAACCCCTGCTGCTCTAACTCTGCCTTGAGTCGCTGCAACTCCGTAGACTTGCCACAACCAATATGCCCCGTAAACAATTGGCAGGTTGGCTTATCCCCTGAAAGCAGTGCTATTGTTCGCCCCAATTCCTTGATAATATTGCCACTCCGTACCGTAGAAAAATCAATATAATACTTCCGAGCTTCAGCATTCCCCATATCCAAGGGGCTAGGACTACACGCCTGGTAAAACTTCCCCACATCCAGTGCCATTCATTACCTCGCTTGCCTAGATTCTCCTTACTGTCTACCGCCGCTATTTTACAGATTCCGCAACACAGATTTAGTTCACGCAGGCAAATGCGAGTTTGTATAAACTGTCCTATTTCGTGGGATGGGCCGGAAAGCCCGTCCAAATTCATATAAGCTGTCCTATTTTCTGGGATGGGCCGGAAAGCCCGTCCAGGTTAGGCAACAATTTCCATCGCCAAGTATTTTTGCTTCAATCTTTGAATACCCTCACAACCCTCATCCATGTCCCCCGAACCCCAAAAATTATTCAATCGCCTCACATCCCTTGATGTCTTTCGCGGAATTGCGATCGCAGGTATGATTCTTGTCAACATGGCAGGAGTCGCCAATAAAGTCTACCCTCCTCTCCTCCATGCCGACTGGAACGGATTCACCCCCACAGATTTAGTCTTTCCCTTCTTCCTGTTCATCGTCGGCGTAGCAATGGCTTTCTCCCTCTCTAAATACACCGATCCCACTTTTAACTCCGCCCTTACCAAGGGGGGCAAGGGGGGTTTATACTGGCGCATCATCCGCCGCAGCTTAATTCTGTTTGCCCTTGGAATCTTCCTAAATGGCTTTTGGAACTACGACTGGAGTACCATCCGCCTCATGGGAGTGTTGCAGCGCATCAGTCTCACTTACCTGATAGCATCCCTAATTGTTCTCAACGTACCAAAAAAGGGACAGTGGGCGATCGCAACCATCCTACTTGTTGGCTACTGGTTCGCAATGACGTTAATACCCGTTCCTGATTATGGTGCTGGTATCTTAACGCGAGAGGGCAACTTCGGGGCTTATATCGATCGCCTAATCATCGGCACGGCACATCTATATAAAGGAGACAACTATAATTCAATGGGCGATCCCGAAGGGTTATTCAGCACTCTCCCTGCTGTTGTCAGTGTCTTATGCGGCTACTTTACCGGAGATTGGCTCCGCAAACAACCCATCAAATCCTACACCAGCATGGATTTAGTATTGCTGGGTTTAAGTTGCTTGGTGATTGGGCAGGTTTGGGACTTTTGGTTTCCTATCAATAAGAAATTGTGGACGAGTTCTTACGTTGTCTTCACCACAGGTTGGGCTTTACTGTTACTGGCTGCTTGTTATGAATCGATTGAAGTCCGTCAGCAGCGACGTTGGAGTAAGCCGTTTGAGGTGATGGGGATGAATGCTATCTTCCTATTTGTGGCTTCAGTTTCGCTGATTAAACTCCTCGTCAAAACCAAAATCGGTACAGGCGAAAATGCTCCCACCACTTACAACTGGATTTACGAACATCTTTTCATGCCTTGGGCAGGTGCGATGAATGGTTCTTTCTTGTTCGCCCTTGTAACACTAGTGTTTTGGTGGGGAGTTGGCTATCTCATGTATCGACAGCACTGGTTTATCAAAGTTTAAAAGGTTCCCTAAAACCTATTCATTTTTCTTCTGTAGAAACTGAAAAACAAAAGCTTCTCTTATCCCTCCTGCTCCTACCCGCTTTATGTGTTGAATGGTTCGCTAAAATAATATTTTGCCATCGAAGTGCTAAGAATGATGGTACTATCTACCCTAGAAACATAGAACTAACGTGTCGTCTGCCAAGAAAGCTACAGTTGTGGGATAAGAGATAATTCGCCTGCCAAAAGAAAGACGCGATCGCTTTTTGGATTTCTCATCATTCCCTAACAATCTGCAAAGATTCTGCTAAGCACCTACCCCTCAATTTCCAAATGGGAACATTGCCATTTGGATACCTTCTAAATTTAGTGAAGGAATCCTGAGTCGCTCTAACTTAAGAAGTAGATGCTTAGTATACCCTTTGTTTTTTCACCCACTATGAGGAAGAAAATAGGTATCAAAAAAACTAAACTAAGGACAAAGGGTAATTTATGAACAATTCAATTCAACTTGGGCCAGATAATGTACTGGCTACAGCTCAAGCAATGAACTATCTAACCCAGTGAGGAGGAAGAAAATGAGGCGAAATATTCTAGCAGCTACGTTGCTGTTAACCAGCATATCCTTAACCGCTCCTGCTACAGCGAAAAGTTACGAAACTGCACACCTGAAACGTTTATTAGACACTAATCAATGTCCGGGTTGTAACTTGAGTTATGCTGATTTGCGGGGAGCGAATCTGAGCTATGCCGACTTACGGGGAGCGGATTTGAGCTATGCCGATTTACGGGGGGCAAATCTTACAGGTGCTAATCTAAGAGGAGCTAACCTCAAAGAAACAAAAATGCCTTAATGAACAATTTGTAATTCCCTGAAGGTGTCGAGCTTTGGTGCAGAAACCGAAAATGCTAAATGGTTATTTAACTAGATGGGTTAGTAGTGATTAGCTACTAACCCTAATTATTATGGATTCCGTTACTAAGGGAAGGTTATCTTGTGTTAAAGCAGAGGGGCGCAGAGATTTCCGCAAAGGAACGCAGAGGTTTTGGCGTTGATTTTTAATTGGGTATATCTTGATAGCTTTTTAGTATTTAATCACAAATGTGACGATTTTTGTCAGGGCTAATATTAGCATTGGGGTTGTTTAGGTAATCGTGCAACCCATCACACCCACGCATCAGCAAATCGTCCAAATCGAAATTCCACAAAATTACGGTTTTCTCATCAGTGGCTGAAGCAATGGTTTTGCCGTCTGGACTCCACACTACGCTATTGAGACTATTACCGTGTTTATTGAGGGTTGTGAGTAATACGCCATCTAGGTTCCAGAATTTCAGTGTGCCATCCGCACTTGCGGAGACAATGCTTTTGCCATCTCGACTCCAAGCGACGCTATTGACTGTACCCATATGTCCATAGAAGGGTATAGGTGACTCATCCTTGTCCAGTTCCCAAAGTTTAAGTGTGCCATCAGCACTCGCTGCAACTATCCTCTTCCCGTTAGGTGAAAAACTTACGTCACTGAAACTACTGGTGTTTCTTTGGAGTCCGGGAAGGGTTTTTAAGTGAGTACCATTCACATCCCAGAGTTTAATGGTTCCATCTGTACTGGCAGAAGCAAGAGTTTTACCGTCAGGTGAAAAACTCACACGATTCACCCAATAGGTATGTCCAGTCAGGGTTTTTAGTAATGTTCCATCTGTGTTCCAGAGTTTGATAGTATGGTCAGCACTTGCTGAGGCAATGGTTTTGCCATCGGGTGAAAAACTTACGCTATTCACCCAATCGGTATGTCCATAATGTCCCAAAAGAGTTTTAATTAAAGTGCCATCTGTGTTCCAGAGTTTGATAGTATGGTCAGCGCTCGCTGAGGCAATTAACTGGCTATCGGGGCTAAAACTGACACTATTGATGATTCCAGAATGTCCTTCAAGTGTATGAAGTAAGGTTCCATTCCGCTTCCAGAGTTTAATGGTTTTATCTTCGCTAGCTGAGGCGATGAAGTTACCATCGGGAGAGAAACTCACACTGGTAACTGTTTGCTGGTGTCCCTTGAGGGCGGGAAGTTCTGTACTGTAGACGCGCCAAAGTTTGATGGTATTGTCATCACTGACTGAGGCAATACTCTTGCTGTCGGGGGAAAAACTGACGCTTCGCACCCAGTTGGTATGTCCTGCCAGAGATTTGACTAAGGTACCATTCAAGTTCCAGAGTTTGAGGGTATTGTCGGCACTAGCGGAAGCAATAATTTTGCCGTCAGGTGAGAAAGCGAGACTATTCACTTTGTCCTCATGCCCATAAAAGTCTCTGAGTGCAGTTCCATCCAGCGTCCAAAGTTTAACTATCTTGTCTTCACCAGCAGAGGCAATCGTCTTTCCATCCGGTGAAAAACTGACACTATTGAGCGCATTCTTGTGTCCAGTCAAAGTTTTTAGGTTCCTCCCCTCACGATCCCAAAGTTTAATGGTCTTATCCTTGCTAGCAGAGGCAATGATTTTGCCATCCGGTGAGAAAGAGACGCTATTGACTGCATCTTTATGACCAGTCAGGGTTTTTACTAAAGTTCCATCCAGTTTCCAGAGTTTGACGGTTCCATCAGCATTGGCAGAGGCAATGGTGTTGCCATTAGGTGAAAAAGTAATGCTATTAATCGCATCTTTTTGTTTTTGAAAGCTGCCTACCAACGTGCCATCTTTGTTCCAGAGTTTGATGGTGCCATCAGCACTTCCTGAAGCCAGCGTTTGACTGTTGGGAGAGAAACTTAAAGTATTAATTCTCCGGGTATGTGCTTTGAAGCTACTGATTAAGGTGCCATCAGGACTCCAGAATTCGATAGTTCCGTCACTACTTGCCGAAGCAATGATTTTACCGTCGGGAGAGAAACTCGCGCTAACAAATTTTCCTTGATGTTTTTCAATGCGATTGTATTCTTGAATTCGGTAGACGGCTTGTTGAAGACTCCCTAATGTGCGAATGCTAGTTTCCGGTAAAATTTGATGAGTTCCAAAAACGGAGAATTTCAGCTTCTCCTCTAATTCTTTGAGCCGTTGACCGACTTTGACACTCTCTACTAATGCTCCTAGCTGATTGTTAGAGAGAAGAAGGGCTGAAGAGAGAGAACTGAGTGCTTCAATCTCAGCGATTTCTGTTTGTTTTCTTTGAGATTCTGCGAGTAGCGCAAATCCTACAGCAGTGCAAGCTAGTAGTGTTACAACAACTCCAGCAACAGAAACGCGGCTTAGTCGCTTCTCAGCAAGTTTGCGTTTTTTTCTTTCCCGTTCCAGAGCAATTTCTACAGCCTCAGATTCTCGTTTTTGACGGATGAAAGAGACGAGATAATCGTGAACAAGCTGATAGCGATCGCTAGGGGCTTCTGGTAACAACATTAATAACCCCGATTTGGTGAGAATTTCTAACACTAAATCGAGTTGTCCTTCCTGAGAGTCTAAATCTAAATTCTCTAACCCGACTGCCAATTCGGCATGAGTTTTAAGAGGGCGTGTTCCATTTTCATCGGTGAGTAAATACAAAACCAGTAGAGCAATTCGCTCATTGGGAGGACCGCAGTCTTTAATGGCTTGTTGTAAAAATTGCTCGACAAGTTTTTGTTTGGAGTTGGGCCCAAGGCGCTGATATTCTTCTAGCGTGACAATGGCCTCAGCGTGGAGTTGTGCTCCTACTACCTGTAATTCGATGGGGCTGACTTCTCCTGTATCGCCAGCTAAATCTCTGACCAATTCATCGATGAGTGCAGAGTCTAAGTAAAATTGAGACCGTTCATTTAAGCTGTGAATAACAGCTCTTGCATCTTCTGGAGAAAAGTTACCTAAATAGTAACGAACTTTTTTATCCAGAATATTGTTATTGATCACCTCTAGATTGGTGCAACGTTCACACTCTAATAAATAGTGGAGATAATCTTCTCGTAACGAGAGGATAACTTTAACGTAAGGAATTTCTAAGCAGTCTCGCAAGAAAGTATAAAGAATACATCTTTTTTCGGGGTCGGTATAAGCAAAGAAGAATTCTTCAATTTGATCAAAAATTAAAACTGTTATTAAATTGCGATCTGCATTTTTTCGTAATTGGCTAATAATAAATTTGGGTAAATCATCAGGAATAGAAACATCAATGCCTCTGAGTTCTTTCAATTCCTTGACTAGAGAGATACCTAAATCTCGTAATAAAGATTGCCCTAAATCCCGAACCCAATTGGTGTAAACTCGCAAAACAAGGGGTAAAACATCGCGATCGCCAATGGTTCTTTGCTGGAGTGCCGGTACTAATCCCGCCGTTACTAAGGAGCTTTTACCGACTCCAGAAGGCCCGTGAATGACGGTAAGTTTATAATCAGTGCGACTCAGGCGTTCAATTAAGCGACTAATATCTCGCTGCCGTCCAGAAGCCGCAATCTCTTCGGCAATGTTGTAAGGCTTATCCACAGGTGCGATCGCAGGATTCGTCACTTGGCATCGAGACTGCAACTGACTCGCCCCAATGAAAGCACGGAACCCATACTGGTACTCAATTTCCCGTTGTTTTTGCTTAATCCGAAACGCCTCTTGATAGCGTCCTTGCTCAAAGTAGAGCGATCGCAAAGTCGCTAATATCCGAATATAGAGAGATGGGTCGTATTGAGGCTTACTGTTGGCTTTCGCAACTTCTAAAATTTTAATCGCTTTTTGAACCTGGCCTAAATGCTCTTGAGCTTGAGCCAGCAATAATAGATATAAATTCTGATCATGCTGTTGTGGCCAGCATCCATAGTTAATCGTTTTAGGGGGTAATTGACAAGCTAATTTTGAAGCTTGAGCGTTTGTCTGTAGAGCTAATTTAGCGAATTGCCTAGCAAATCTCCAAGCTCCGTTGGAAAGTGCTAGCTCAGCTAGAAGACCATAACCATAAGCCAGTCGGATGGGATTATCATAGGTTTGATGTAATTTAACAGCTAATTTAGCAATAATTTCCAACTCATCCCACTGTTCTAACTTCTGTAGAACTTCCCCCAAGGGATTGATAAATTTCGCTATTAAATCAGGGCGATTTCCCCGTTCAAACACCTCAATACACTGTTTAAAATAATCCTTAGCTTGACTGCAAGCCAAACGATATTCAGAGCGATGTTGAGTCCCATATTTCCGCCACCACAAACCGAGGTAAAACAGCAAACAGCCAACACGCTCAACTAATTTCGGATTTTGGATACTCCCTTTTTTTAGGGCAGGTAGGAAGGAAGCAGATTTGGAATTTCCCGCTGGGGAGAATTCGGGAGCTTGAATTTCTTCTGATTCCCGACTCCTGTACGGGTACCCCTTGTGGGTACCCTGTGTTCTCTGGGAATTCTGATTCTGGGCATCACGATTCTGGGCATCACGATTCTGGGCATCACGATTCTGGGAATTCTGATTCTGGGCATCCACGAGGGATGCCCCTACGGATTCCTGAATTCTTAATTGCTCTAACCAATACGCCAGACTTCGCTCATAATATTGTCGAGACTCTTTCGTCTTGTCATTACTATCGGCATCTAAACCCAGCAGAAATTGCAGATTGGCTTCTAATTCCGGATCTAAAACTTCTCCTCGATGTTGCAATTCATTGAGCGCTGCTTCTAACTCTAAGCGATGACGGGAACCTATTTCTAGATTCAAATCAGTATTATCTAAAAACTTACCTGAACCCGCTTTCAAGATTGCCTTAAAAACGGATTCTGCACTTTGGTTCAGAGAGGCAATTAAGTCAGCAGCAGGAATGGTAAATCCAATCGGAGTAGCTGCCCAACTGGTAAAATCAGGAGCGACTCGAATGAACTTTTGCAGCACTTCATCAGTTACCCACAACACCAAGGGGAATGAGAAATGTTTGCGAAACTCATCCCTAGCATGGTTAGTGGCAATGAGTACTTCTTCAACTTCACTGACTAATTCCAAGCCAGAGACGATCGCACACCTTGGCTGCTCATCACCTAATGTCGCCCGAATGGTTGTATAAAGGGTTCGGGTAGAAGGTTTGAGGATGATTTCTCGAAATTCCACTCCATAGCGTTCTCGCAATTGCTGCATCACACGCTGTTGCAATGACTGATAGTTGCAACGCACTAAAATCAGCGAAAACTGACCCTCAGAGAGTGTGATCGCTCTAGAGAGAGTCCTTAACGATTCCTCATTTTTGACATTAACATCGTCTTGGTGAAGTTCCATCATGACCGTTCCTGAATTCAAAAGTCAATCAGGGAAAATGTTTTACCTGTATGACTTTCCCTTTTCCCCTTTTACCTTTCCCCAATTCACTCCTTTAATTGCTTAGCTTCTGCCAAGATGGGATTGATACTAAACCATCCCCCTTGTTCATCCTGATATTCAAAAACGAATAAACTACGTAACAAGGTTTGGTATTCGTCCTCACCTTTCACCGTTTTGTTTTGTGCTACCTGCCACAGCAATTCCCACTCATCATCATCAACCGCTCGAACTAAGGAGTCGCGCTGTCTTCTCAGAATTTCTTCCAAAGCTTCACGGGAAAAGGGAGGGTCTTGTTGCTGAAGACAGCTATAGAGTATGCTTAACAGATTTCGAGGATGCCCTCCACTCATGTAGCAGAGGCGATCTAAGGTTTCGGGAGAATCAAATACCTCTGTAATAAATTGTAACCGCTGCTGGGGTGCAACATCTGGGAACGCTCTGGCTAGTACCATTTGCCGCAACAGTGCCAGACCTTGCTCGTACTGACTGCCATCGCGCGATCGCACGCGCACCATCGGTAATAATTTCGGTTCTACCCCAAAGCGATTTCTCAATCTTCCCCACTCATTGGAAAAAATCAAGACAAAGGGAATTGTGTATACAACATGACAGTTCAATTGTTTGAGCTGTTCCCCTCTATCTACAAACAGATACTCAGGCTGAGTGCGACCCGTCGGTAAGCGTGTACTATCTACGCGATCGAGGCTATCGATGATCACCACTAAACCCGTTTTGCCTCGTCTCCTCAGTTCTTTGTTCGCAGGTTCTAGCAACTCTTGATTAATGGCTTCTAAAATTCCATCTGTGCGTGGCTCTAAATATTGTCGGAGTTGAGAGCGAAATTTAGGGCTATTTTTGGCTTTTGCTGAGATTTTGCCCAACCCAAAACCGACAGATACTTCTCCCTCTGAACTAGCCTTGATTTCTGCTAATCCAGGCACTGAAGCTTCTGCCGAAACCTCAATTTCTGTTAGCAATAAGTCCGTAACCCCTTGCAATATAGACTTGAAGCCTCGTGGTTGCAGGTGAACTTTAGCCTCCTCCAAACTTTCACTCACCTTGCGAGCAATGGCCAGCAAAATATCCGTTACGTCAACATCCGCCATTACCAAATCTTTGCTGGAGTCGAAGTAGACGACATGAGCACCTTGCTCCTCTAATTCTGCTTTGAGCCGCAACAATTCGGTAGACTTCCCACAGCCGATATGACCTGTGAATAACTGGCAAGTTGGCTCATTGGGGGCAAGCCGAGTAATGGTTCGCCCCAACTCTTGGATAATCTTGCCCCCTCGCACACCAGAGAAATCGATATAGTACTTCCGATCCTCGGCATTCCCCATGTCAAGGGTTCTGCTGGGATTACATGCTTTGTAAAATCTTGATAGGTCTAGTGCCATTTTTCCCCTCCCTCGCAGAGTTTGTTTTATTCTCTACCGCCGCTATTCTAATCATTCCGCACACAATCGCTAAACTCATGACCGAAACGAAACCGCGTTGCTTTAGGGAAAAGGTTAAAGGGCGAAGGGGAAAGGAGAAATGCAAGAGAGCGTAGGAAAAAGGGGCAAGATTAATATCGATTCCGTTTGAGTACTCATCGTAAGGGCAGACGCGGTGACGCGGTGACGCGGGGAGAGGGAAAGTTTTTATGATGACTATCTAAACGGATTTGATATAAGAGGCAAATAGAAGACGATATCCCCATTCCTTTTACCTTTTATAGCAAAAGGCAGAAGGCAGAAGGCAGAAGGCAGAAGGTAGAAGGAAAAAGATTGATGGGTCAAGGTTTCAGGATTTGCATATGTCCTAATCACCTTAGCGACTGCTATACCTTCCCTGCCTGAAGGGCTTAACTAATGACTAATCCCCTCACACAACTCCGGAAAATCTAAAGGATTAGCTTCACTCTCCGTTTGGTTCGGACTA
>CBKWLJ010000195.1:0-15436 GCA_966675205.1 uncultured bacterium | reverse complement strand
TTCACGTTTAATAGCCTCTCTATTTTGCCTCTATCAACGTTAACTTAGTCGATAAGAAAGTTTCCAGCACCGGAAAGATCAATAAAGGAGGACGGCTTTTTGTTGCAGATTCTTGAGGTTATCTTGTAAGGGGTTGAAGTTTCCCATTTGCAGCAGCAAATCCTGAGATAAGGTTTTGGGCTTGTGCGATGTCACCAGTGCTAGTATTTCTAGACCTCTGGTGAAGTTGTTAAATTCCTCCATAATCGTTTCTTGGGCTTTCACCAGTTGGGCGATACGCTGTTCTTTAGCAGGGGTAAGTGTGCTGTTTTGTTTTTTAAGCTGTCCCAGTTGGGTGAATTCTCTGCCAATTTCCACTGCTTTATCCAGAATTGTCTGATAACTTGTCCATGTCTGTTGTTTTGTTTGTGTTGTCGCGGTTTCAAAGGCGGTGAACTCCATTAATGAGGTTCTATAGCTCCATTCACGAGGTTCTGAACTCCATTCCGAGGCTCCAAGCTCCATTCACGAGATTCTGGCTGCGATCGCGATTAAACTTCAATTGACAGCAAACTCTGTAAATTGGCGCATATAAGCAGAGTGAAATGCCAAAACAATATCTTCTTTTGGTACGCCTAGTTCGAGAAGTTGTGTAGCAATGCCAACCTCGGTTCCATCATGCTGAATCCAGATTTTGCCGTCTTTGATATCCAGATGCAGGCTACATCCATGTGTTCGACGATTCCCGCGCCAACCCGTATGTAGCAAGAGGTAATGGTCGCGCTCCGTGTCTAGAATCGCCTGTGTTTCTATTCCCTCTTGCGATAAACCTCTTTTTGCCCGTTCTAAAATTAACTGTTGGATGAACTGACGATACTGCTCTACAGCCATTCGATAATAACCTCCTGTTTTTCATCGTAAATCAGTAAGCGAATTTGAGTTCGTTCAACCACTGACCGTATAAAACGACGCTGGAAAAATGAGTTATAAATTGATTCAGGTATTGCAAGATAAAGATTGCGTTCCGGTTCAAATTCTTCGAGAGCAAATTGATAATTGATAAATTGCCCAAGGGCTGTGTGAAATTCCGATACACTCGATCGCCCGATAAAACTCTTGATTTCAACTGCAATTTTTTCGCCTGCTCGTTCGGCTGCTAACATCTCTGCCGCCAAATCAATTTCAAAGTCTACCTCTCCAACACTTATCTCGTAGGGATCGGCAGTAATTGTCCATTCTTCTTTCTCTAGAGCTATTTAACTGCATCGTGAAAACGGTCTTTAGCCATTCAGCTTTTTTGTGATACTTAACAAGGCAAACTTAACTAGTATCTCGATTTTATCCTTAGCGCGATCGCTTCCCAATCAGGTAGGGTGCGTTAGCGCAGCGTAACGCACCATCCCAAACTAAAAACTATCTAAATAACCCACCTTATTCACCCACAACACCACTTGGCATATTAGGCATTCGATGAACTCCCCAATCCTCTGGATAAATCCCCTGTGCCATGAACCGATGAATACTGGAAAATTTCCATTCACTTGGCGTTCCACACAAACCATGCTTAACCGGATTGTAATGAATGTAATCGCAATGTCTGGCAAAATCCGCTTCATCCCGAATCAAATGTTCCCAAAATCTACGCTGCCAAAGATTTCCTTCCTTACGTTTCTCGCGTGAAGCCGTTATCTTCGTCTCAATCGCTAACTCACTCGCACAATGTTTCGTAACAAACGTTTTGATTAACCGCCAGCGTGTGGCATAATCGCTATCTCCCTCAGGTAAAGTCCAAAGGCAATGGAGATGATCGGGTAACAGCACGAATGCATCGATCGCAAAGGGATAGGTTTGACGTACCTTGTTAATTGCTTGTCGTAGGGTGGTACGAGCAATGTCGTGGCACAACCAAGGGCGACGTTGGTAAGTTACCTGGGTGAAGAAGTAGGTGCCGCCTGCAACAGTTAGTCTTCTATAGTTAGACATTCGGTTTTGGGATGAATTATGCATTAAGCATGGCATGGGTAATTCGGCTTTACCCAGATGGTGCGTTACGCTTCGCTAACGCACCCTACAGTGAAGAGATCGCGATTCAGTAACCAGCGATCGCATTACTCTATATCTTCAGGCAACTCTTTGATAGGAAGCCCTGCCTGTTCCATCAAATCGACTAACTTCCTCACCTGCGCCATAGAAAGCTGAAGCCGTTGATGTTTGCCGCTCTCGTATCTGCCGATTGTATTGCGCGACAAACCCAAAGCATTAGCAAACTCTTCCTGAGTCATTCCCAGTCGCTCCCGGACTTGCTTCAAAGTTGGCACGTTGGGGTTGAAATTTGAATCTTGATTGGTTACCATCTTATCAGTGATGCACCACCTTGGTGCATCAATACCAAAAAAACACTGGGGAAACGGTGGCGGTAGTTAGTGCTGTGGTTTCCCCTTCTTGAAGATATGTGACACCAATTCACTCTGCTTTGCAACCCAGTCTGCATGGCTGCGGTGTGGTGTCGGTATGTTTTTCGTGATTTCTGTGAACGCTGAATAAGCGATCGCGTCCTTCGTGCGATAGCGAAGCGCTGCTGCTTTCAGCAGCTCGCCCAAACCCCCTATTGTGCTTGACCCCAACTCCCATGAAACATTCAAAATGGCTCCAACTCCACCAACAAGGCGAAAGAATTTGTTCCGTCCTTCGCCAACACGGATACCGCATCACCAAACAACACCGTACCCTCTGCTGGAAACTCTACAAAGAGGGTCAGGACGAGTACAACTTAACCTGGTTCCCCAACCCCATTTCGGATTGGACTTTAGTACCCAATAATACCAACCCCGAACGCCAAGAACTTTGGACATTGATTGGGCGCATCCTCGCCGCTATCAGAACTCAAGAAGCGATCGATTATTCTCGACCTTGGGCAATTGTACGCCTCCTCCCCAATGCCCAACGCTATGTAGTCGCCCGATTTGTCAATCGGCAAGATGCTAACGACCACAAGCGATATCTGGGTCGATTCATGCCTGCGGCCGAATTTGAAGTCATTTTCGACGCACCTACTGATGAACCAACAGAGGTTCCGAACCCTATTAATGAAGCTTAGACTTTCATGCATTAGGCGCTGCTCGAAATTTCGATACCATGTTGAGGCACAAGAGATTCTTTAAGCAGCAGATAGGGGGTAGATGGAATGTCAAAAGTTCCCATCATCCAACCAGATCAGTCCTATAGTTTTTCCGACTACTTCAAGCTGAACTCCGAGCCTGAGGAGATTTTAGGGTATTTTGGCTATTCATTCCAGCCCCAATCATTGGAACTACCTAAGTCGGAACGGGAGTTGGAACGGTTAGAAGATTTAAAGCAGCGATTGCAAGAAAATTTACCTTATGTCAGTCTAACCAGTGAAGCAGCACGACGGGAATTTCTAATTGCCCCTGTGCTGATGGATCTGATTCACTACACGCAGGCACGGTTAAAGGTAGAGTACCCTTTGACCGTTAACGACCAGCTTAAAGGTTCGCTAGATTACTACTTTCAATCCGAGAATCAGTTATTGGTGATTGAAGCCAAAAATGCCGACCTACAACGAGGCTTCACTCAACTGGGAGTGGAACTCATTGCCATTGATCAATGGTCGCCTACTAGCAGTCCAATTCTATATGGTGCTGTTTCAATGGGAAATATCTGGCAATTTGGGGTCTTGAACCGTCAGCCCAAACAGATTTTACAAGACATCAATTTGTATCGCGTCCCAGCGGATTTGGAAGATTTATTGCGAATTCTAGTTTCCATCCTCGGAAATTCTTATTGAATAGACCTCTTGCAAAAGGAAAAAAGCGCTCAAAAATGATGACGATTAAGTCAAATATAATCCCTTTTCCCTTTCCCCCGACTTGGAGCAAGAAGTCTAATCAGCTACTGCCTGTTTAATTGGCATAGTCGTGACAGGCAAGATGCCTGTCCCACTGATTCACCAACGCTTCTCAAAAACCTCGATACAAACGCCCCTCCCGTAACTGCAAAACGGGTTGATTGGACATCTGCACCAACTGCTCATCATGAGTCGTTACAATCACCGTTGCCCCCATCGCATTCAGTTTTTTGAGAATATTGAGTACCTGCCGGGAATTATCGGGATCGAGATTCCCTGTAGGCTCATCAGCCAACAGAATGGGAGGTGTACTCACGATCGCCCGCGCCAAACTCACCCGTTGTTGCTCTCCCCCAGACAGTTCATCCGGAAAACAGTTTGCTTTGTGTTGCAACCCGACTAACTTGAGGGTTGGTGGCAATCGTCGCTGAATTTCCTTGCGAGTATAGCCCTGTGCCCATAACACAAAAGCAATATTCTCCGATACCGTCCGCGTGGGAATCAGTTTGTAATCTTGAAACACAACCCCAATACGACGGCGTAATAATGATAAGCGATCGCCCCGTAACGTCCCAACATTCCACTGATCAACCATGACTTCTCCCGAAGTTGGACGTTGATCACCATACAGCAGCTTCAGCAATGTCGATTTCCCAGCACCGGATGGGCCGGTAATCAATAAAAAGTCTCCTCGCTTCACCTCCAAATTGAGGTCAAATACCCCTAAGCTGCCATTGGGATAAGTTTTTGTCACTCCTCGTAATTGAATCATCGCTGACGTTTGAGCCACGTCATTGGCGTTGGGAGTAACGTTCGGGTGAGTTTGACGATTTCTGGAATGACCCAGGATAGTGGTCATAGGTAAATTAAAAGCCAAGCATTCAAGCATTCATGTACCCTGCAACTCAAATCAGGCAAAGCTGTTCGCTGCCGTGAGAGAGCTCCAGTTCAAATCACGATCGCTGATCAAAAGCGATCGCTAATCCATAGCGAAATAAATAGCTTAATTCAAAAGGCTCAAGAAGTAACCCTACCAAACATAAAATTTGTTCAGGCAAAACGTTGACCGATTGCTTTGAGAGCAAATTGCGGCAACGCCATCATCCGCCGCCAACGCCAAGGTTCTTGATACAACCGATACAACCATTCCAGATGATGGTTCCGCAACCAAACCGGAGCACGAGATTTAATTCCAGCCCAAATATCGAAACTTCCACCCACTCCAATCCAAATTGCCTGGGGGCACAAATGTCGATTTTGGGCAATCCAAAACTCCTGACGCGGCACCCCCAAACCCACTAAAATAAGACTGGGTTGCTTTTGTTTAAGTGTATCCTTTAATTCTTGTTCGGCTTCGGCTGAGAGATAGCCGTTTTCAATGCCTACCAGGGTTAATTTAGGCAGTTTCTCCTGCCAAACCTGAGCTGCCCTCTGAGCGACATCAGGGGCACCTCCAAAGAAGAACACTGGGCAAGATGCTCCCCTTTCCCCAGCTTGGCACAGTAGAGACTCCGCTAACTCAATTCCTGGACAACGCTGTTGGTGTTGCCCTTGAAGCCAGAGGTAAAAAACCACCCCAGAACCATCGGGAACTACCAAATCCGCTTTTCGGATAATTTCAGCTAAAGCCGGATTTCGCTCGGCCTGAATCGCCATTTCTGCATTTAAAGTCACCACATGACTCCCAAACCTCTGGTGTAGACGCGCTTCTAGCCAGTGATCATAGTTATCGAGTAGGTGCACCGGTAGCCCTAGTACGGGGAATTCTTTGGGAGGTTCAACCATTGCCCTGTTTTTCAACATTCCTCACATCACACTCACAATATGACAATATGAAGGCTATCCGATCCGGATGCTTAACGCTAGCTTATTAAGGCATCAGTTTAGCAGCTAAGATATTGTGCGATCGCTTCACCGATAGCGGGGATAGGTTGATCTCGTCGTTTCCGAGGGCTTTTCTGTTCCCATAAAAAAAAACTAGAGACGCAAACGTTAGGAAGCCTGCGTCTCTATGATTGTTGTTCGTTGTTTACTTTCTCTACTGGCACAATATTTCAAATCAAACTAGAAAGAGTGTCAATAGCGCTCTGAGTTTTCAGTTAGCTCGCTTAACTGAGCCATCTGCATACAACTCTAGTGGTACGAGTTCAACTTTCCCATTAACGTTGACCTTCGTATAGACAATCCTTTCTAGCGGAGAATGGTTGTGGTTATAGCGAATAGCCATAGCTGTCACCCCGTGGAACTCAACTTTTGAAGCTTAAAAATAAGGCAAGTAATCAATAATTTTTCTGCCTATATCTGTGATACTAAAAAAAATATAAAGGACAAGAGAAGCACAGCCGATCTATTGTGAAGATTTCGAGAAGATTCTCTGACTGTTCAATCTTGTCTTGACATTTGCCCTATTTTCCCATAAAAGAAGATTTTCCTCAAAAAACCCTTGCTTCAAAGCCTCTAGGACGTTCCAACTTTGTGTAGCGTGAGCTGACTTTCGCTCGAGACTAGGGCTGGCTCCTATACAGATCATTTCCACACTGCCAAGCTGTAAAAGAGCCAAATTCCAACTAAATTAGCCATCATATCTGACCAAAAATTGAGTTCCCTCTCTAGTCGCTCAGTCCAAAATTGATATCGGGGAGGAATAAACCAGTAATTGATTGCCAATGTGGAAAGGACAACGGCAACGCTCCCCGCTCGAAAGCCGCCATACCAGGCAGTCACAATCATAGCTATATAGAAAAATGCACCAATAGTTCGGAGTACAAAGGGTTCGACACTGAATGTCAGCAGTAGGGCGGTCGCAGTCGAGGCGATCGCAACGGCGTGGGACAAACATTGCGGATAAAAGTTCATTGCTATTTCTTCACCTGTTTCAGCGAGCCTTACAGTAGAGGCACGGCATTGCCGTGCCCTAACAGACAATTTAGTACTCTACAAACAAGTGCTGCCTTACCAACAATTTCTCTTGCACTCACGCAAGAACCAACAGATGCTTAACTGTTAGTACTCAAGTCCGAAGAAACTTCAAAACTGACTGGCATCGCTTCATTTCCAGCCAAGATTAAGGGGAAGTGGTGAGCATTGGGGGAGTGCATGGCTTGGAATCCCAAAGTTGCACGATTGACGATATCATCCCAGGTGTAAATCACCCTACCTTGACTATCAAGGACAGAGTGATGGAAGTTGAAGCCATTGAGGTTAAACGCCATTACACATACAGCCATAGCCGCACACCAGACGCCGACTGTTGGCAGTGCCGCTAGGAGGAAGTGTATAGATCGATTGTTTCGCATACCTAAACTGGGAATCAGAAGAAGCCCCAGGTATCTGTAATCTGCTGCTAGCAGGCTATAAGTTTCTTCCTGTTGACCAAACTTGTAGCCAGCATTAATGGATTCATTATCGCTAGTCTCGCGAATTAGCGAGGAACTCACCAAGGAACCTTGAACAGCACTCAAGAAGGCTCCGCCAAAAACCCCCGCGACACCGAGTTGGTGCAAGGGATGCATTAAAATGTTGTGGTCAGCTTGGAAGGCGAACATGAAGTGGAAAGTGCCAGAAATTCCCAAAGGCATTCCTTCCGAGAAGCTTCCCTGACCAATAGGATAGATCAGAAAGACAGCCGTAGCGGCAGCAACTGGGGCAGAGAAGGCAACAGCAATCCAGGGACGCATTCCTAAGCGGTAGCTGAGTTCCCACTGACGCCCTAAATAGCACCAAATCCCAATTAGGAAGTGAAGAATAATCAATTGGTAGGGGCCGCCATTATATAGCCACTCATCGATGGAGGCAGCATCCCATATCGGGTAAAAGTGCAAACCAATAGCAGCAGAAGTTGGGACAACAGCTGCTGTAATGATGTTGTTTCCGCCTAAGAGTGAACCAATAATCGGTTCACGAATCCCTTCCATATCAACAGGCGGTGCTGCAATAAAGGCAATCACAAAACAGACTGTAGCAGCAATGAGTGTAGGAATCATCAGAACACCGAACCAACCGACATAAAGCCGATTGTCGGTACTCGTGATCCAATCGCATAAATGATCCCAAGCTCTTGATATATTCAGCTCAGGCCGACGTTGAACAGTAGTATTCATAACAAACGGTTCCGATTTTAAAATTCGCAACAAAGTAGAGAGTAGAAACAAAAATTTATAAAAAAAACAATTTTTCGGGCTTGATGCCTCTTCTACTCTCTTATTAAATTGCCGTGATATCTCACTGGTGTTGATCAAGACCAGGAGGAATAAGGAATTGGGTGAAATTAAATATAGATTAATTAGGCTAGAAGCCAGAAGCCAGGAGAAGAGAAAAGCGTTTAACCGCTCTAGCTTTTAATAGGAGGGTTTTTGGGGTAATCTGACTTTTGGCTTGTGACCCTGTTTTTCACCTACGTTTTTTTACGGCTACTCTTGTATTTTAGAAAAGCAAACAAAGAGGTGAAAAAGCTATATAAATATTTTAATTATTTTATAACTTTTTTGATAACAAAATTTGTATAAATTATTCTTTTTTATAGAGGTAACGGCATTGGCTTTGTGTTATGGCAAAAGGCTCCAAGGCAGAAGGTCTTTTTGGACTGGTGGGTTATTTTCGCCGCGCTGCACTAGAATGAAAACCAAAGTAAGTCAGTAGGCACAAATAAAGGTAGGGATATAAACAAATGTTAAGACGCTAAAACTCTCCTCCCTTCTGCCTGATCTCCACTAAAGTGTAAATACTCAGCGGACATACCAATCGTTAGGCAACTTAGTGCCGCGTGACGGAAATAACTATCCAGTTGAAAAAGGTTAAAAGGCTTACTAGACAAGCTTTCTTTTCTTCTGCTCTGGAGCCCCCTGCCTTCTGCCTTCACTAGTGAGTTAACATTACTTTAAAAACAGCCTCTAAGCGGTTTTGCTCACCAAATATCAGTAAAAATTAAACTTGGGGCAATAAGTTGAAACATGAGAATCAACTAGCGGGTTTCGCCCATTAAAGTGAAGGCTGCCCATTCTTGAGAATTAGGGTACTTTTCCTTCGTTTTCAACATGGCTTGTCGTAGGGCTTGGGCCTTATCATTGGTTTGTTTTAATTGCTGATAAAATTCAATCATTAAATCTGATGTCGTCTTTGTGGTTCCTGTGCCCAGAGATAATATAATGCTAGGAACTCCCGCAGCCATGAGGGAGGAAGATATACCGATTAAACCATCCTGTTTGAGTTGATTATTGCCTAAGTTTCCTGCACTCAAAACGACTAATTCTGCTCGGAGAGGAGATTTTTTATCTTTAGTTTGTTCGGATAAATTGAGGAGATCACTCGCTGTCAGGATACCGTTATCATTTCCGGATGGCGCAAGGGCAATTCCTCCTGGTACACCTTGCCGCTTCACCTCATCAAGTAAGCTATAAGTGGCTAAATGAATTCTTCTCGCTTTCGGGAGTTGTTCTAAGAAAGCGCTTTTCGTAGCTTGGTTGCCAATGAGGGCTTGTGTCTTCAGAAACTGGGCAATTTCCAGGGCTTCTTGTTCTCCCCTTAGAAGTGGTGGGGGTTGTGCGATCGCTCCTCCCAGATTTGGCAGAGTCGGATTACCCATCACTAATACCTTATCCCCTGTAACGTTTTTCCGTTGCTGTTGAGTTAATGCTAAAACTTGAATTGATGGAGCAGTTAGAAGGGTGTGTTTTTCAATTAAATATTTGCCCGTAATATCCACTAAAGCAGGGAAGGGTATGAAAAATAATTCGTTGTCGGGAATGAAAATCACATGAGCTTTTGTATCTTTCGGCAAAAGGTCTTCAATGGGTTGGATGAGGAGTTGATAAAGTTGTAGTAAGGGTTTATTTTCCGTTTCATTTTCCTTTGATTCTGCTGGATTTGTGCTGCTTTTTCCTCGCACCCCGATTGATTCCAGGCTATTACTCACCACTGCTTCTAACGAAGAAATGGGATAGACGGATTTTTGAGATTGAATATCAATCGAGCGAAAGGCAATCTCACCACTGGGCTGGATCACCCAAACATACAACTCATTATCAGAAATAATTGAATATTTAACTAAAGTTGCGCTGTGTTCTCTGGCAATTTTTTTAATCTCTAAAAGAGTAGGAAGCATAAGTTGAGGTGGTGCCGCTTTTAATCCCGTCCCTACAGATTCAGAGGGTAACCGCAATCCCAATAATTCAACAATTTCTTTAATTTGTCCTTGTTCAGCTATTTCTAATGCCGATTCAGGCTGATTTTGAGCAATCAGAGATTGTTGCAGTAATCCATACGTTTTCGCCTGTTCTGTATGATAATTATCTGTGCTCCCCAGTTGAGCGCGAATAGCCTCCCAAGCTTTCAGGGCATCGAGTAAAATTAATTGGGCTTCTTTGCCGTTATTGGCTTTCAGAAAAGCTAGTGCCAGATTGTTTAAAGCTGTGCCTTGAGCTAAGAAATTACTAGATTTTTTCGCCGTTTCTACCTGTTGCTGATACAACTCGATCGCTTTTTGATGTTCCCCTTGAGATTCGTATACAATGGCTAACTGATTGAGAGCGATCGCTTCCTGTTCTAGGTTCTTCTCTTTCCTCGCAATCTCCAGTTGTTGCTGATACAACTCAATAGCTTTTTGATCATCTCCCAACGCCTCATACGCTTTTGCTAGCTGATGGAGGGAGTTCGCCTCTAAAGTTGGATTATTGGTATCCCTCGCCATTTCCAACTGATACTGATATAGTCCAACTGCTTTTTGGTATTGTCCCGAAGCTTCGTAAGCCTGTGCTAGCTTTTGTAGCGATTCTACTTCTAAAGTGCGATCGCCTGTTTCCCGCGCAATCTTTAGTTGTTGGAGATGAAACTCAATGGCTTGGCGGTATTCCCCTTGAGATTGGGAATCTAGAGCTAAATTGTTCAAAAAAGCTGCTTGTCGTTGGGGATTGCCAATTTCTCGCCTTAAATCTTCTGCTTGCTGCTCAAATTTCTTTGCTTCTTGTTCTAGCCCTAAGTACAGAAAAGTATTACTCAAACTCTGGAGTGCTGCTACCTCACCTTTGCGATCGCCAATTTCCTGCCTGACTACCAAATTCTGTTGATACAATAGAGCCGCCCTACGATATTGCCCTAAAGAAAAGTAAGTATCGCCCAGACTGCTAAGAGTATGCGCTAAGCCTCGAACATCGCCTAGATTTTGATAGAGTGTCAGCGCCTTTTGCAAGGATTCTAAGGAAGCTGCAAATTGTCCTGTTTTATGCTGCCGGATGCCTAAATTTAGCAGTAAATCCGCTTGATATTTCTCAACCTCTGGAGTTTGTGCCACCACTGACGGCATCAAGAAGGGGGTAAACACTCCCAAAGGCGTGATCACAGCAGTTACAAGCGCAAGGAATAGGGGCGCGAGTCTCACTTTTGTCCTACTCGGTTTATTAACTCTACCTAATTTTCCCAATGTGGAGAGAAAAAATCTTGCTCCCTCTCCGTAACGGGGAGAGTTAGGGAGGGATTTTTCGGCTTTATGCAACAGATCTAATGAATAGAATAGCGATCGCAAAATTTTTTCCGGCACAACCCAAATTCCTCCAGAGCAACGGCTAACGATCGCTCTATCAGTCGATCTTACTGAATCAATCTTTCCGATTTTTTGAGCAATTTCCAACGAGGTGATGCACCCAAAATAGGCAACACTTAATCTAACGCTTGCCAAAGATTTTTAGACGCTCGACTTTTCGGTTTAGCAGCAAGACAAGGACGGTAATGCTGCTCTCCATCTCCATCGATTTCTTGCACAAAACCTTGCTCTTTTAAAGAGTTTAACGTCGTAACAATAACGCCCTCCTCTTTCTCCATATAAGTAACGATTTCCGCTAAACTGACTTCTTTCTGACGCACCATCCAAGTCATCAGTTTTTGTTCAAAATCGGGTAGTGCTAAAACATCACTCATACTAAGTCCAGATTGACTTTCATTCTCCTCGTTACCTGTACCTAAAGAATTAGATGATTTTCTGTTCATAATAATATTCCTTCCTTGGTCTTTAGTACCCTGAAAATAGACTTTTCACAAAAGTTAGGACAAAGGTAAAATGGTCAAAAAAACTTTTTCCCCATTTCTGGCTTTCAAGACAAATGCAAGCTTAGCTACCTGTTTTCTAACGTTGCCCTAACAGATATGTGCTGATATTAATGGAATTCAGCCAGATTGCATAATTTGCTTAGCAACTTTTTGCATCTCTTGACTTACGGGATGATTAGGGAAACGCAGGCAAAAGAGATCGCTGCTGGCTAATTGCACCATTTCTTCCGAAAGGGGCAAGATTCCTGCTACCGGAGCATTGTAAATTTTTTCAACCTGTCGCCGTAAAGCATCAAAATCGATCGCAGGTAAAGCTTTATTAATCACAAGTAACATCTTAGGAACTTGCAATTTACGAGCCACTTCCACCGTAACAGCAGTTCCTTGGAAGTCTTGATTATCCGGTCGTAAGATGAGAACCAGTACATCCGAGATAGTCAGGGAAAGTAATGTTTCTTCATTAAGACCGGGGTGAGTGTCAATAAAAAGGTAATCTAAATCAAGCGCCTCGATTATATCTTGGAGACCATCATTAAGCAGATCAAACTCAAAACCTTCTCGTAAAATTCGGGTGATATCGCGAGCTTTGATACTAGAGGGAATGAGATAAATTTTACTATTTTTACTGGCTTTATCTTTTAAAATCGAGGTAACGTCGTAGGCCGTATCTTCAATAACACAGTTGCCCCATAAGTAGTCGTTGAGCGTTTTGTCGATCTTCTGCTCATCGAAACCGAAAAGAACGTGAATACCAGGGGATTGGATATCGGTATCAACAATGCCAACTCGCTTTCCGGCACTGGCAACAAGAGCCGCTAGATTAGCCGTTGAGTTAGATTTGCCTGTGCCACCTCGAAATGAGTGGATAGAAACAATTTGAGACACAATAAATTTCCTTATCTACTTCAATCTACTCTCGATCAGTTGGGTCTACTAGAGAGGTTTCATATTCGGAAAAGACGCTTTTAACAATTGGATTGAGGTTTGGGTAGAAAGTGCGATCGCATTCAAGCGCAAATCAAACCGCATCGTATCAATCACTCCTACGTCTTCCACAGCCGTTTTCTCACGACATTGGGTAAAAATCGAGACAAAAATAATTCACCCAACTCAACCTTACCCCTATAGGCAATGAGCTCAATTCGCCAAAAGTCTAGTTATCCAAACTATTGCATGGCTGTAATCTATCAAAATTACTCATGTAATAAACGTTACAGTTTTTTACTCAGTGTGCTCTACTAATTTTTCCCCGCTCAGTCCCCCCTAAGTTTCATCGGAGCCGCCATCATGCCAGTACTGAGTTCTCTCGTGCTCACGGTTCATACGAAGTTACGTTCAAACCTAGTAGTTGAGACAGACACGGGGACAAACAGACGCACAGACACAGAGAAAATGGACGACTGGATAAGAGTTTTAGTCCATTTCAATGGACTTGATCGATTAGCCCGGAGTTTAAACTCCGGGCAGGTTTCGGAAAAAGGAATCAGCGATGTCCTTTCTCAGGGGGGTTGGAGGGAGCAAAAGCGATCGCAATCCTCGAAACTTAAAGAAGAGTCTGTAAGCTCTATCGGTAAACGCTTCACTCAATCACTCGCCAAAAGCTTTAGTCATGCACTAGCTGTGCTTCCCTTACTAGGAGCAATCAGTGTCACACCTGCTCTAGCACAAATTGTGCCTGCTGCTGATGGCACGAATACCCTAGTGAACACGACGGGGAACCAATTGGACATCACTGGAGGGCAAACCTCTTTCAGTGGAACCAACCTCTTTCATAGTTTTTCCCAATTCGACCTCAACGCGGGACAAATTGCCAATTTTCAGTCCAATACCACCATTCAGAATATCTTAGGCCGGGTGGTGAGCGGGAATGCTTCTAATATTAATGGACTCATCCAAGTCAGTGGCAGCCAAGCCAACCTGTATCTGATGAATCCAGCAGGAATTATTTTTGGTTCAAATGCCAGCTTAAATGTCCCTGCTGACTTTGTCGCTACGACTGCCACCAGTATCGGGATTGACAATAGCTGGTTTAATGCGGCCGGAACGAATGACTACACTCAGCTCAACGGTGCGCCTAATGCCTTTGCTTTCACCACACCTCAACCGGGGAGCATCGTTAACTCCGGCAACTTAACGGTAGGTGCACAGGAAAATCTCCTGCTTTTGGGTGGCACTGTTGTTAATACCGGTCAACTCAATGCTCAAGTCGGTAAAATTATCGTGGCGGCAGTACCGGGAGAAAGCTTCGTTCGTCTCAGCCAACCGGGAATGGTTTTAAGTTTAGAAGTTCCCCTCCCTGCATCCAATCGCAATCAACCCGCGCCGTGGACAGTACCCGTTTTATCCTTACCCCAACTTTTGACCGGTGGAGGTGGAGAGAATGCGACAGGAATCACCGTTAATGCCAATGGACAGGCGGTGCTGACGGATTCTGGCGTACAAGTACCATCCGAGCCAGGTACTACGATTATTTCTGGAATCGTTAACGCCTCTGGTACTTCACCCAACCAGAAGGGTGGTGAGGTGAATATCTTGGGCGATAAAGTAAGACTCGTCAGTGCCAATATCGATGCATCTGGAACCAATGGCGGTGGAACAGTACTCATTGGCGGTGATTATCAAGGCAAAGGTGAAGTACCGAATGCGTCTCGCACTTATGTCAGTAGTGACTCAACGATTCATGCAAATGCCCTGACGCAGGGTGATGGCGGTAAAGTCATTGTTTGGGCGGATAAAGTAACAGGGTTCTCTGGTAATATCAGTGCTCGTGGTGGCAGCATTTCTGGAAATGGGGGTTTTGTTGAAGTTTCAGGTAAACAAGACCTGATTTTTCGAGGAGACGTTAATGTCCAAGCCCCTCAAGGAAGTTTTGGCACTGTGTTACTCGATCCAACCAACCTCATCATTGTCAATGGTGTGGAAGCACTAGACGATGCTCAAGTGGTAGATGGTCAAATTCTTGAGGGAGATGGGCCAGGAGCAACCTTTACGATTTCTGAAGCGGCTTTAGAAAGATTAGCCGCAGGGGCTAATGTCATTTTGGAAGCAACCAACGATATCACCATCAATGATTTAGCCGATAATCTGCTCAGCTTTGCGGCTGGGCCTGGTGGATTTATTCAGTTTACGGCTGACTCTGATGGTGACGGAGTGGGCAATTTTTCCATGAATGTCGGAGACACGATTCAAGCCGAGTCGAGAAATGTCACCATCTCTGCGGGTGGGAATGTGACAGTGGGTGAGATTAGTACTTTGGGCGCTACCCCCGGCAACAACGGAGGTAACATCAGCATTACGAGTACTGAGGGCAGTATCAACGCGACTATTCTCGAAGCCCGCTCTAATCAAGATGGCAACGGCGGAGCCATTCAACTCAATGCGGCTGGTGACGTTACTGTAAGCAACTCTATTTTTTCTTTAGCCGTGTTTGGTAACGGCAATGGCGGAGCAATCACGATTAACAGCACCAACGGCAGTGTTAATTTAAACCGCGTCAACTCCCGCTCTGAAAATGGTATTGCAGGAGCAATCACCATCACGGCTGCTAGCGATATT
>CBKWLJ010000194.1:0-15477 GCA_966675205.1 uncultured bacterium | reverse complement strand
CAAAAAAAGCGGTACAAAATCCATCGGAGTTATTTTCCAACCGCCCAACGCCGTTATACTTTTTACCTTTACCAGCGGATAAAAGTTCCCAATTGACTTTGGATGAGTTCACCTCTTCATCAGGTAATCGGTTGCCGTTGCGGTCAAAAATCGCGGCTTGTGCCAAGTTTGTACTCAGTGCCAATCCTAATCCCAGGAATGCCAGGAGTGATGTTTTTACCCAAGTTTTCTGCATATGACAGGTACTCCGCCCTTCTTGGCCGATAATTAATAGAGATCAACTCAACAGATAACTTTTAAATCACAACAATGACAACTCACTTCATTACGGCAGAAATTGACCTGCAAGAGTCTCCCGTACAGCTACAGCAAGAAATTGAAACAGAATTGCAAAAGCGGGGGGAACCCCTGCGCTGGGCAGTCACTCACGTCGATACGGAACGTCAAAAAGCCCAAGTAGAAGCCATTGTTACCGTCGAATCTGAATCTGCTGCACAGTGAGTCAACGTCCTTATACGGTTGTTTTAATCGTTCCTACTGGGGTAGGAGCGGCAATTGGGGGTTATGCAGGAGATGCCATGCCTGTGGCGAAAGCGATCGCACAAGTTAGCGATCGCTTAATCACTCACCCCAATGTTCTCAATGGGGCTCAGTTGTACTGGAACTTGCCCAATGCTTTTTATGTGGAAGGCTATGGACTTGACAAATTTGCAGTCGGATGCTGGGGGCTGCGCCCCGTACATCAGAACCGGGTGGGATTAATCCTTGATCAAGGGATTGAACCTGAATTACGTGTGCGGCATCTCCAAGTTGCAGATGCCACAAGGGCAACCTTAGGGCTGAATCTCACTGACTATGTAGTTACAGATGCACCCTTAAATGTGGAACTACGTACTGCTGAATCGGGGGCAAGTTGGGGTACTATCGGCAATCCCGACAGCCTTTTGCGAGCGGCTGAAGTCCTCATTCATCAAGCACGAGCAGATGCGATCGCGGTTGTGGCCCGTTTTCCAGATGACTTTGGCAGTGATGCCTTACAAGCGTACCGTCATGGGCAAGGAGTAGACCCCCTGGCTGGTGCTGAAGCTGTAATCAGTCACCTCATCGTCCGCACCTTTCAAGTTCCTTGTGCCCATGCTCCTGCTCTCAGCCCCCTACCCCTTGACCCTAACTTATCTCCTCGTTCTGCTGCCGAGGAGTTGGGCTACACATTTTTACCCTGTGTGCTTGTGGGATTGAGCCGTGCGCCTCAGTTTGTAACTAAGACACAAAACTTTACCTCTTTACCCGGAGAGATTTGGGCGGAGGAAGTGGATGCTGTTGTTGTCCCAGCAACGGCTTGTGGTGGTAGTGCCCTACTGAGTTTAAGCAGTCAGTTGCACACCCAAATTATTGCTGTGGAAGACAACAAAACGACAATGCAAGTGTCCCCAGAACAGGTGGGGATAAAAGTAATCAGAGTAAACTCGTATTTAGAGGCACTGGGCGTTTTAGTCGCTCATCGCGCTGGTATTAGTGCTGAAGCTCTCAGCCCATCTTTATCGTCTTTGCATTGTTTATCTGTTCGTGACCAAACAGCTTCCCGATAATCCCGAAATTGAACCCTTAAGCCGCACCCAAGTGTTAATGGCTATGGGTATCACTGCCGTTGTGTTGCTATTTGTTGCCAAGCTTTGGTTGCACTTTGGCTCGATTGTGCTTTTTCCCTTACGAGGCACAGTAGACGCTCTACTTTTAGGGTTAGGTATTGCCGTGGGAATTACGGCGGCAAGTAGTTTAGTTTATCGTCTTTGGCCAGCTTATCGCCAAAGTGCAGATTTTTACTTAGAAATAGTCCTAAAGCCGTTGGTTCTACCCGACCTCATCTGGCTGGGGTTACTACCTGGAATGAGTGAGGAATTATTATTTCGGGGCGTGATGTTGCCCGCCGTGGGCTTGAATGCTACAGGTTTAATTGCCTCAAGTTTGCTATTCGGTGTTTTGCACATGAGTGGACTTGAACAATGGCCTTATGTGGTTTGGGCAACGGCTGTAGGACTACTGCTGGGATTTAGTGCTCTTGCTACTGGCAATTTGCTAGTCCCAATTGTGGCTCACATTGTTACGAATTGGCTGTCGAGTTATCTTTGGAAATTGGATCATAGGCAAGCAGAGGCTTAATCACACGATTGCGGTGGGCTAGGCGTAGCCGTAACCCACCCTACTGCTAAAAAACATTAGCTGGATAGAACAGAAGCCTGTGTTGCTGCTAGAGCGATCGCCTGTGGCAAGATTTGATGTTCCTGTATTTGAATGCGGGCGTGGAGTGTTTCTGGCGTATCATCCGGTAAAACGGGGACAGCCGCTTGGATTAAAATAGAGCCGCTATCCACTTCCAAACTGACGAAGTGAACGGTACAACCGGTAATTTTGACACCAGCCGCGATCGCTTGTTCTACTGCTCGTACTCCTTTAAAGCTGGGGAGTAAGCTGGGATGAATATTGATCAGTCGGTTAGGAAAAGCATTGATCAGAACTGGCGTAACGATACGCATCCAGCCTGCCATTACCACCATTTCAACTTCATACTGCCGCATCACTTCTACAATTGCAGTATCTAAATCTTCACGACGCTTGTAAGTACGATGATTCAGCAGTACAGCAGGAACCCCCCATTTTTCAGCTCTTGCAACGGTCTTGATACCGGGATTGTTGTAAACTAAAACTTCAATTTTGGCGTTCAGTTGTCCGTCTTTTATCGATTGAGCGATTGCCTCAAAATTACTACCACTCCCTGAAGCCATAATCCCTAACTTCAAGGATTTGCTGTTTCTCATTTGATTGAGAGAAACCTGAGGTGAAATTAAATTCAAAGTAGAATCAACCCCTACTAAATTACTTGTCATACAAAATCATCGTCTAAAAAGATGAGAGCCAGCAGGACAGAGAAATTCTCCCGTATCTTTTCGATGAGTTGGCATTGCTGGAGGCGTAGATGAAGGTTCATCCGTTTCACAAATTCCTGCAACGGTTAAATCTTCCCCATTTTGTTTGACGACAACCACAGCACCGGTATAGCTTCTTAGTTCAGGACGCTTAGCTTGAGCAGTTATCATTACACGCTCTCGTTGATTGCCTTGGGATACAACCTGATAACGATAATTCTCGCTTTCTGGATTAATCCCAAGACCCAAATCTTCAATGGTGGTGGCAAATTTACTATATTCAATGTGATAAGCTTGTTGGGCGCGGTTCATCGAGCCAACGTTGGTTCTGCCTTCAGCTTCTCGTGCTTCGTTGGTTTGTCTGTTCAAGTCATCAATGACGCGCTCATTTTGAGTTCCCATGTTAGAAAGATCTACAACATCTGAAGGCAATGTTGTTTCTTCAGATACTTTCTGAAATAAATCGGCATTCGTAAACTCGCTCGGTCTAGGTTGACCAGGGTTTGTACCAGCCAATTGCAGACGCAGTTGGTTATTATTAGTAAATTCAAAAATTGTCAATACAGTTTGCTTTTCCTCCGGCAAAATCACATCTAGATGCATGGGTTGAGGAGTCGGATTAATTTGGTATCGAAAGGGTACCGCCATAGATTCACCCGAATCTAAAGGCAACAGCATGAAAAATTTACCGTCTGGGGTAAAAATCACAGTTAGTGTCTGACCGGTTTTTGGATCTTTGACTTGCCACCGCCCCTGTAATCGGGTTTGTACTGAATTAGTTTTAGGAGTATTTTGAGCTTGAGCGACTGAAGGAGTAAGGGCAGGTTTGGCACTAACAGGTGTACTGAAAGTACTCAATAGCCCAACTAATACGCCAAATGCAATAAATCGACCAGAAACTCGATAACGTGACGATGGATAGCACAGATTGAGGAGAATAGCTCTCATGGCAATAAATCTTTTACAAAAAACAACATAACGCCCATAAAAAACCACAACTTGCTATAAACAGCAGGTAAACACAGATAGTATCTTCTTCATCTGCGTGCTTTGCCGTGCATCTGTGGTTCATTTATCTATACTCAAATTGCGATCGCAAAATTCCAACACATCCATAACAGTATGCTCATCATTTTCTCTGCCATCTGAACTTATAACCGACGAATCCCGCTGATTAAACCCCGACAGACTCCAGTGAGAAAATCTAAATCGAGAGTTTCTATTGTGTCACTCGCTTGATGATAGTGGGGATTTCGCATAAAAGACGTATCCGTCACCATCATCGCTCGATACCCTCGATCCCAAAAGGGAGAATGATCGCTTAAGCGTGTTTGACGCACCATCAACCCTCGATTGGGCACTGGTAACCACTCGCTTGGTGTCCCCCCTTGGCGAATGCTGCGACTGAGATGAATTAAGTCAGGAATCGTGGACAAGTTGCCAATCAGAGCAATATAGTTACCTTGATTCGGATAGAAATATTGCAGCCCAGCAGGGTAGCGTTGCGAATTAGGGGTAGCGTTGCAATAACCTAGCATTTCTAGAGAAAGCATCAAACGTAGAGGTTGCCCCTGCTGCCGCAAATCCTCCGCATAATGCTGGCTTCCCAATAAGCCATACTCTTCCATATCAAACGCCACCAATCGGACTGGGTATTTTGGCGGTTCGGCAGCAAAGGCTTTTGCCAATTCCAATAACACAGCAACGCCAGTGGCATTATCATCCGCCCCAGGCGTTCCGGGTACGGCGTCATAGTGGGCACCAATTAAAATTGGAGGAAATTGCCTCTTATCTCCTTGAACAGCAGCAGGTAGGTTAAGAATAAGATTGTGATGGGTTTTGCCTCGTACCTGGAACTCGTGAGTATCTACGGTTCCCCACTGTTCTAATTGTTGGCGAATATATTGCTGAACAAAGAAATGCCCAGCTGAGGCGATGTAAGGATCGCGATCGCGCACAAGCTGGGTTAGATGTACATACAGACGTTCTTCTAAGTCCAAGGTGTTAGTAAAAATGGACTGAACGTATTAATAATAGACTCAGTCTAAAAATTCGTAATTCGTAGTTCGTAATTCGTAATTGACGGACGCTACTGCTCGCTGCGCTCTCCAGATGGGGATTTAAACCCTTTCGGAGACGTGAACGACGTGCGTTGTCGGGGAATCTAGCCCTTTTTTAATTACGAGTTACGAATTCATAATTCCGAATTATTGTTGCACAAACTTCAGCCCTTAGCTAGGAAAAAATTTCTAAGAGATGAACCTATATCGTTAATTGGATGTTTTCTTCAACGGGCAGCGCTGAATCATGTCAGATGCACCTTGCCTTCCCATTAATTGACGAATTCCCACTTCCATTTCACTGAGCGTTTCACGGTAACTACACATCCGTGTTTCCATCAGGCTTACTTCTTCTGTTGCCACTCGCTTTTTCTCATCCATCTGGCGTAATTCCCGTTGAGATACTTCGAGTTGCTGTTCCGATGAGCGTATATCTCCGCGAACCGTGACTAGTCTTTTTTGCAGGGTTTGTAATTCTGTTTGGGATGCCTTGAGCTGTTGTTCTGAGGTTTTAATGTCTACTCGAACGGCTGCAATTTTTCCTTCTAAGGATTGCAATTCTTCCGCAGATTTTTGTACGTCACCTCGAACATTGACTAATCTTGCTTCTAATTTTCTGAGTTCAGCATTAGAGGTGTTCAACTTGGCTTCTGTTGTTTTAATCTCACTTCGGACAGCAACCAACTTGCCTTCTAATGCCCGCAGTTCAGATTTAGAAGAATTCAGTTGTGTTTCTGTCGATTTAATTTCGCCTCGGAGAGCGACTAATTGTTTTTCCGATTCCCTGACTGAAGCTTGAGATACCCGCAGTTTTTCGCTGGTAGTGCGGAGTTCGTTTTGTACGCTAGCGAGTTGAGTTTGAGAGGTTTCTAGTCTTTCCTCGACACGGCGAGCTTCAGCTTGGGTTGCAGTCAGTTTTTCTTGTGCTGTACTAACTTCACGTTGCACTGCCGTTAGTCGTTGTTGAGAGGTTCGTAGTTCCGCATTAGAGGCTTTTAACTTTTCCTCAGATGCGCGAATTTCGGCGCGAGTTGCGGTGAGTTGCCCTTGAGCGGTGCGGGTTTCGTTTTGCAGGGCAACAAGTCGTTCTTCAGAAGCTCTGACTTCACTATTTGAGCGATCTGAATTTTGAACGAGTGTGAGGAATTCTGTAGTTTCTAAGTCATCTGGCTTGATTTTTTTTGCTTGCTCTAAGGAAGCGATCGCTTCTGCCTTACGATTTAAGCGATAGAGTGCCAATCCTCGCCAGTTCCAAAGTCCATAGTCTTGAGAATCTAATTTTAAGGCGCGATCGCAAGTGTCCACGACAGCGGAATAGCGCTTCAGTTTATACAATGCTTTGCTTTTTTCCTTGAGCGCTAAAATATGACTGGGCTTGATTTTGATGACTTGATCAAAAGATGCGATCGCTTCGTCGTAGCGCTGCAATTGAGTTAAAGCATAGCCGCGCCAGTACCAGGCACTAAAGGAATCCGGCTTCAATTTCAAAATTTGATCACAAGTTGTTAGCGCTTCCTGATATTGGCCAAGCCCCAGCAATTCACTAACTTGTGTCAACAATTCATCGGCAATTCTCGCTTGCCCAAGTAACCCCTGAGCAGGCGTTGCATTGAGATTAATATTAGAGTTGGGTACAAGAGCTTTAACCTCAACACTAGTCAGGGACGTAGTCATCAGAGTCCCTAAGACAACTCCCACCTGAAACGGAAATTTCTTCATTTTCGATTTTTGGATGCTATCCATCAATAAGTCAAGTAAAAACTAGTAAATAGATGCATCCCACGATTCAGGCGCTACTTTAGCAATTATTTGGAGAAAATGCCAAGAAAGATTCAAAAATTATTAAGTAGGTGGGCATTAATATTTGTCGTTGAGGCAAGGCAGAGGGTAGAAGGCAAAAGGCAAAAGGGAAGAGGGTTTTAGGCTCTCAATATTTGTTTACATACCTACGTTGATTTGTACCTACCTACTTATCGATAGTATAAATTTATACTTATTCTCCTGGAACAGGGTGGAGAAATGGAAACAGGGAAAGCAATCCAGTAGCACTATTCGCTCTCATCCTGGGATATTTCATGAGTTACTGATGAGGGCAGCAAGGGAAGGATAACAGTAAAAGTTGTTCCCCCACCGACTTCACTCTCTAGAATAATCTCACCTCCATGCAAATCTACGCATTCTTTAACAATTGATAATCCGAGTCCCACTCCAGGAGTTATACCAATATTGCTCCCCCGAAAGAAAGGAGTAAATATGTGAGCTTTATCGGAATCTGGAATACCAATTCCTTGATCAGAAACTTGAAGCAGAATTTGACTTAAGTCATCTCTAAACTCTACCTGAATTTTAGTATTTTTAGGAGAGTATTTAATAGCATTAGAAAGTAAGTTTTTTAGAATTTCTTTAAACAAATTTTTATCTAGAATTACTGAGCTTCCCGCACCTAAGTAATTCCAAACAATAGAATGTTGATTCCTATCTTGCTGGCGCAATTCAGTAATCAATTCATCCATGAATTGATTGATATCCAACAGAATGGGTTTAAACTCGATCTTTCCCGTTCCAGCTTGGTTAACAAATACCATATCGTTAACTAGCTTAGTCAAGTATTGAATCGAAGATTGAATGCGCTGAAAATGACTCTTCTTTTTCTCGGATGTCAAGCGTGAATCATACTGTTCAAGTAGCTCTGTAGAAGATAAAATTGTAGTGAGTGGAGTACGGTACTCATGAGATACAGTTGCAACAATACGAGATTTTAATTCATTAAGTTCTCGCTCTTTTTCAAGAGCTTGCCGTAACTCACTTTCTAAACGCTTGCGCTGGGCAATTTCTGCTTTAAGTTGCTCATTTGCCAACTTTAATTGAGTAATGCTTTCTTCAACTTTTACTTCAAGCTCCTCATTTGTCTTCTCTAAGAGTGCCTCTACTTGCCGTTGTTCGGTAACATCATAAAAAACTAAGACAGCCCCCAGAATAGTACCCGCTTCATTCCTAATAGGGGCTGCACTATCACTGATGGGAATTTCTCTCCCATCTTTGGTGATTAGGAGAGTATGATTGGCTAATCCTACCGTTAAACCTTGGGTAAGCGCTAATTTGATAGGATTTTCAACAGTCTCTCGTGTTGTTTCGTTAATCGTATGGAAAAATTGGCTCAATTCTTGCCCTAAGACTTCTTCCTGTTTCCATAGGGTGATGGTTTCAGCAACAGGATTCATAAACGTAACTAATCCTTGATTATCTGTGGCAATTACAGCATCCCCAATACTTTTGAGCGTCGTTGTTAGCCATTGTTCTCGTTCTCGAAGTTGCTGTTCTATTTGATACTTGTAGAGAGCCATTTCAATGGTTGAACCTAAATTCCTAGCCTCAAAAGGTTTTAGGATATAACCATAAGGTTCTGTCAACTTGGCACGATTGAGTGTTTCTTCATCGGTGTAAGCTGTTAAATAGATTACTGGAATTTGGAATTGGTGACGAATTCGTTCTGCTGCTTCAATACCATCGATTTTTCCTTTGAGTTTAATATCCATCAAAACTAAGTCAGGTCTTTTGTTATCGATAATTTTAATGGCTTCTTCTCCTGATGAAGTAATAGCTACTACTGTGTATCCCAGTTCTTCCAATCTACCTTGAATGTTAAAGGCAACAATTCTTTCATCTTCTACAATTAAAATTTTAGCTTTCACGATTCCCAAAAAAGTTTAAAGGATAATTTTAAACTATGGCTTTAAAATTATATTTAAGTTACTGTTTATTTCAAAATTCCTGGTGAATAAGCATCCAAACCAGGTTTAGGTTCCCTTAAGCGAATGCTGATACGAAAGAGGCGCGATCGCATCTAGTAAACCCTTCCATCCAATTTTACAATTCTAGAGTCTAATGAGTGTTTATGCTTAACAGATTAGACCCAAGAGGCAATAACCCCTGTAGATGCTGATGCACCTACCTAGTGCAAGAGGCTCCAAGATATAAGGCAGAAGGCAAAAGGGAGAAACGTTTACTGTCAAGCTTTTTAACCTTTTTTGACGGCTGGGTTATTTTTGCCGCGCAGCGCTAGTGTGACATTCTTCAAGAACCGTTGACAGCCAAATAAAGTAGATAAACTAGAAAAAGTACCTCCCCCTAAGGAGGGAGTTCTGAAAATATATACTGCTTTCGTCTTCTGATCTACTTGCTTTTTTGAAAAAAATGTGCGTGAAGCATCCTTGAGCGTTTTTGGCATGAACCAGGATAACGTTACCTTCCACTAGAGAAATCCAACAGTTCATGCGGTAAGCTTAACAGAATGCTTTGCCAGCCCACATCAATCTTTTTTGGGTTGCATCCGCCACTCCCATTGAGCTGATTTGTCAAGACACTTTTACTAAACGTAATGCTCTCGGATACAAAGATGCCCAAAAACATAGATGAACTTCCTGAAAGCGGAAGAGGAATTAAACTTATGTGGCAGTTAGCTGATGAACTCAGTTATACCCAAACTTCTACTCATCAAAATTGCCTATTAATTGTAAAGAACTATGAGTCCAAACCTGCTAATCCTCCTAAAACAAAATTTTTCAAACCATTGATTAATTTTTCTCATTCCTTCAACTTTCGCAATGGTAAACAGGAAGACTCAGTCCCTAACCCGAATATTCCTCTATACAGCATTCATCTTACAGTCAACACCGATCTTCATGCTGTAAGCCAGGTTTTGGATTGGTATGAGCAGTTAAACGAGCTTCCCATTCCTCAAGATATTGTGATGCAGGCGCAACTAGCTCTCATTGAAGGATTTACTAATGCGGTGCGCCATGCTCATCAAGGTATGCCATTGGAAACTCCAATAAAACTTGAAATAAACGTGTTTGAGAAGCGTTTAGAAATGAGAGTTTGGGATTACGGGAAGCCTTTCGATTTACACTCCAAATTGAGGGAAATTCTAACCGCCCAGAATTAACTGGGAGTAGACTAATCAGCATTCAAGTTACATGATGAGAGGCTGGGAAAGCTCCCGGAAGCTGGGGAAAGAGATCATGCTCTTAACTCGTGAACTTCTTGGTTCATCATTCAAGGGTTTGTAGTCCCCGCACTAAACGCTCAATCCCCTGTACTGCGGTTTCTGCTTGCAAAGCACCGTAAGCTACCCGCAGGTAACATCCATCATTCATGCCAAATGTGGTACCAGGCATCACCGCGACTTGATGTTCTTGAATCAGCCGCTTTACTAATTCAAAAGCATTAAGCTGAGTATTAATTCTTAAAAAGAAATAAAAGGCTCCATGAGTTGGGGCAATGGTACATAACCCCTCCAAGCGATGCAAGGAATTGAGTGCTAATTGTCGGATAGTCGCGATCGCACTAATCTTCTCCTGACAATAACCTACTCCTGCCTGTAATGCACCCAATGCCGCATACTGAGAAATTACCGGAGGGCAAATTAGAATCGTATCTTGAGTTTTCATCACAGCACTGAGCAGGTGTTGTGGAATCACCATATACCCAATGCGCCAACTGGCAAACCCATAAGCTTTAGAGAGGCTGTAGAGTGAGAGAGTATGCTCACTACTGCCAGAAAAGGCTCCGGGTGAAATGTGCTTGACTCCGTCGTAGGTAAAATATTCATACGCTTCATCACTAATGTGATAAATTCCGCGATCGCAACAAAGTTGATTTACTTCTCGTAGTGCTGCTTCGGAATAAACCGCCCCAGTTGGATTATTCGGTGAAATTGTGACAACTGCCCGTGTCTTGTCTGTAATGGCTTTAGCGATCGCATCTGGACGTAGTTGGTAATTGTCATCAGTTGGTACAAGTACCGGGTGACAACTCGCCATGACAATCGCCATTTCGTGGTTGAAATAATAAGGCGTCTGGATAATAATTTCGTCACCAGGCGAGGTGATGGCGAGAATGGCATTCATAAATGCCATGTTGCTGCCTGCTGTGACAACAATACAATTTTTGGGGTTGATCTCGATGTTGTTATCAGCTTTAAGTTTTGCTTCAATAGCAGACAGTAAGGGGGGAATCCCTTGAACAGCCTGGTATTTATGATTATCGGGATTCGCGAGAAACTTAGATAAATTTGCGATCGCTTCTGGAGGTGGGCCATAATCAACCACACCCTGCCCTAAAGAAATTGTTCCGGGATTGTTGCGAATCAGTTCTCCAACAATGGGAATCAGTGGCGACTGCACCGCCTGCATACGAGAGGATAGCGTTGACATTCGCTGTTGAAGGCTTGCTCAGCAAGGCTTTATCAAAGAGGACGATGTGCAGGTTATTTCCTATTTTCCGCTTACATTTTTGTATCTGTCTACAGTAAGTATTTCAGCGCCAACTTAAATCCAGGCACCACATCTTCACCACTTAAAATCGCTGTCGCTGGGAGCTGGGTAATTAAACCATCCCCTTGATAAACCCAAGCCTGCTGATTTGGACGGTCAATCAACCAACCCAAGCGTACACTATTGGTAACATACTCATTCATCTTCGCTTTGAGCGTATCCAATCGACTTGGTTTAGAACAAACCTCAATCACAAAATCGGGTGCTAAAGGCAGATATTCATCTTCTCCCTCATCCCATGCTTCAGGTAAGCGCTCTTTGGCAACAAAAGCTGCATTTGGCGATCGCACAGCACCATTTTCCAACTTAAAGCCAGTACTAGAACCAAATACCTCACCCAAATCATGACTTTCTACCCAATTGAGTAGATATGCTAAGGCTTTAGCTTCACGATTGCCAGCAATAGCCCCACTCGGCGATACAGTAACAAGTGCGCCATCAGCATTACACTCAAACCGCAGTTCTGGATTCTGCAAATTTAATCGCATGATTTCTTCATCCGTTAGCGCTGCCCACATATCTCCCATGGCTTGCATCGCCTCTGCTTTTCTCGGCACTCTTTTAGGTGCACTATAACAATTTCCGGGTAGAGTCGCACCTACCACCCAAGGCTGAAATATTAGAATTTCTTGAGTCAAAGCCTCCCTCCTTGTGCATTTAATTAGAGTTTGAAGATGAGAGTTTTTATTCTTCTCTACCTCTGAATTAAAAAGTTTTTCATATTTCATCCTTCCTACTGCAAAGGAGTAATAAAAATTGATAAATTAAATATTCTGTAAAGCTAAAGTAATACTAACAAATTCTCTTTCCTGTCGTTTTCAGCCACTTTCAATGGCTTCAAAAAAATATAACTATTCTAAACAATTGTAATAAATTCATAATTTATCTGCATATATCTGTGTCTATCTTGGTTCATAATGCCCTAACCGATATGTCCGTTGCTATACTACGATTGAGCATAACTTACTATCATTTTCCGCACGAATCATCTAAGACTGTTCTAGTAAGCTGTCCCACATCTGCTCTACTATTTGTGTTAAAAATTCTGGATTTGGGTATCCTGTCCGTCCATCTATGCAAGCTAAACGTGGAAGCTTATATATAAATAATTTTTTCAAAAATCAAATGAGGGAAAAAACTCAAAAATTACTTTTTCCTCTTTTATTTTTCCCTACAACATGCAATTCATCAACCATAAAACTATTGGGTTACAATTACAGAGTCAATACTCTAAGGCTTAATAAGCCGCCTTTTTTGCGTTGCTTGACGATACTCAGTTAAAAGCTTTTCTCGCTGCCACCAGGGATAAAATACCATTGCTGTTAATGAGATCGCTGTTGTCATTGCTGATAAAATTAACAAAGCATTGAAACCAATACTAAAGCCAATACTTAAGCTTATACTCAAGCTAGTCAGTAGCAGAGAAATTCCTACGGCGAATTTTTTACTAAATCCCCGATCTTGATGATTCTTAATCACAGCTCCAGCGACAAACCCTATCACTAAGCCAGCAAAAGCTAAAAATGCCGTTACTGCTCCAGGTAGCAACCCAACAGAGAACAAAACAGCAATTAAAATCAAACTGGCAACTAAAAGTGCACCTTTGACTACTGGAGTTGCCTTAACTCCAACTGCTGCAAGGAGAACTCCAGCTATAAAACCCGCTAAAAAACCCATTTTCATTAAAATTAGGGGCAAAGGAACTCCATAGTCAGAGGCAACAGCCATAATCCATGTCGTTGATACTGCACCAAATCGAGTCAAGACCCAAGCAATGATAAATAACAAACCAATGGAAATATAGGGAAATTTTGGAGTTTCCACTACCGTGGTGTGAACTTGAAGGGTGAGAGTATGCGTTTCTGGTGAAGAATTGGTGTGTAAAACAATCTGGCGAGTGTAAGCTTGCTCAGGCATCAATCGGCTGGTATCCACTGTGATGTAGAAATCTACATCATTTCCCTGAAATTGAACTGGATCAAAAGAAATCCAAACATGAGAGTTTGCTTTATAGCGTGGGTCGCTGGGGTGAGGCGCGACTTCCCAACGACCTTCTAGTATAGTTTCGGGAACTGAGTTCCTAATATTAACCTTTTGTGTTAATTTTTCACCCAATTGTTGGGTCTTAAATTCCAAGGAAATTTGGCTAAACTTAACTTCTGGTGTGCGAACGACATCAATCGGCTTGAGGGCTTCCAGAGCGGCCTCGGCATTGGGAAAACGGTCTTTTTGTTTGGGTTCTACCATTTTTCCCAGCCAGTCTACAAAACGCAAACTTAGTTTGGGCAGTAGAGGCTTGAAATTGATTCGACCCTCATCATCAATTAAGTTATCAACAGCCGTTGATTTTGTTCCAGTCAGTAGGCAAATTAAGGTTGTCCCCAGACCATAAAGGTCTGTTGCTTCACTGAGTTGGCGATTGTACAACTGTTCCGGTGCCATAAAGCCAAACGTCCCAGCAGCAACGCTACTCATTGCCACTTCCCCACCGCCAATTCTGGCAAAGCCAAAGTCTACGAGGTAAACGTTGAATTGCTCGTCCACTAAAATATTTTCGGGTTTGATATCCCGGTGAATTACTGCTGGAATACGGCTTTGCAGGTAGACCAAAATTTCTAAGCTAGAAATAGCAATTTGCTTGATTTCATCCGGATCAAAGCTACGGGGTGTTGCTAAGGATTGAGCAGGTTTATACTCCTGCACCATGCAAAAGCCTGCTTGGGTTTCAAAGGAATCGAGATAGTGAGGTATTCCTAAATGGTTCAGTCCTTGCAGAACTTGAATCTCGCGTTCGTAGGCTTTGAAACCAGACCAATCAGAACCCGATTGAGCAAAGACAAACCGTTTAATAACAACGTCTTGCTGAGTTTTATGATCCCTTGCCAGGTAGGTGATGCGCCCTCCGGCTCGGTTTCGCCCAAGTTCTCGAACCTTCTCATAGCGGGGGCGAGGGTTTGAAGAGGATGGGGAGTTGTTCATAGGTACTGCAAGGGAGACACATCGAGATTATTGAAGTAAGATCGCTTCTAAACCATCAATTTGGTTTACTCTTTTCGTTGTAGCCGCGATTTTGTTTAAAATACAGGCGTTCAAAAAAAACTTAACCAGTGAGACATGTCTGAACCCCAGCAACCAGCTCCGAGGTGGGTTTGTTCGCAAACCCTGATTGGTCATCAAAGTTGGGTGCGCTCGATTGCCATAAGTTCGGATGGGCAAACTTTGGTGAGTGGCAGTGGGGATAAAACGGTTAAAGTATGGAATTTACACACAGGAGTACTGCTCCATACTCTCACAGGTCATACGGGATGGGTGCGATCGCTAACTATTAGCCCTGAGGGGCAGATAATAGCGAGTACCAGTAACGACAAAACGATTAAGCTGTGGCATCTTAGAACTGGAAAACTCTTACAAACCCTAATCGGGCACTCGGATTGGGTACGGTCAGTGGCGTTCAGCCCGGATGGAAGCATAATCGCGACTGGCTCTCATGATAAAACAATCAAATTCTGGAAACCCGGCACCGATCACCCTATTCATACTTTAACAGGACATTCTCACTGGGTCGTTGCGGTTGCGATCGCTCCCAACGGAGAACTCTTCGCCAGTGGGAGTAAAGATGGAAGCATCCGACTCTGGCATTTGTCTGGCAAAAAGTCCAGCCAGATGCTAACAGGACATACTGATGAAGTTTCATCTGTTGCCTTTAGCCCCCTAGGAAGACTCCTTGCTACCAGTAGTGCTGACGGAACTATCAAACTCTGGGAAGTAAGGACTGGAGAACTATTAAACACGCTCTCAAGCCACTCTAGTGCTGTAAATAGTGTAGCTTTCAGTCCCAATGGACAAATTCTCGCCAGTGGAAGTCAAGACAAAACCATTAAGTTGTGGCACCCACCCACAGGAACACTACTGGATACACTAACAGGGCATTCGGGCTGGATTTGGTCTGTAGCATTTAGTCCTAACAGCAAAGAACTTGCCAGTGGTAGTTGGGATGAGACCATCAAAATCTGGAAAATACTCGTTTAACAAAATCGCGGAATTCCCCATCCCTCTATAGGGTGGGGATGGATAGCGAGTCAAAGTAGTGGACTTGATGTTCGCGTAAGGATTCAGGTCTTACAGGGTTATTAGGGGCTTTCGGCTTCGCACAACAAT
>CBKWLJ010000193.1:0-15526 GCA_966675205.1 uncultured bacterium | reverse complement strand
AATTCTTGGCATTTAGCTAGTGCTTCTTCATAAGCGATTTGATAATCCCGTCCCCCTAACATTTGGTCGCCATAATATTCATAAGGTGTTGCACCATAAACGGGAAGAGGTGGGTCTTCAGGATAATCTTCTTTTGCCTCTTCAACAGCCGCTTTGAGGTGCTTAACACTGATGCGCTGTGCAGGAAAGTAGTGGAGTTCAGCCGCATTCTTGTTGAGATAGGGAAGAGTTGGATCGACTAAGTATTCATCAAACTCAAGCCAGCTATGTTCAATCGGTTTATACGGTTTTCTAGTTCCAACTAAAAACCCCTGAACGTAGGTGGCATTAGTGTGTAATAAGGCGGCTTTGTAAGTATTATCAAAGCTGTTTTTTGCCTTACTTTTGATTTTTTCGGCAATTTCTCTGGAAATATTTTCTTCTAAAGGCTTACTCATCTTGATACCCTGTGTGTGAATTCCCGAAATGCAAATTTTCTCTTTTTAAGATTGAGCGATGATACTTACATTTATAGTGCCACGTCTTGTTCAGATACTTTGTGCGATCGCTTTTTCACCTAAGCAATGTTCAAGCGCTTACAGCGTGGGGAAAGGGAAAAGGAGAAGGTGCGGCCTCCTTTGAGGATAAGGGGCAGGCGGAAAGCAGGGCTACTTCAATTGTCGTCAAAGAAAATTTGAGGAGTTCCCGGAAGCTGGGGAGAATAGTTCCCCAATCTCTGGATTCTTCTCAACTCCAGATTGATGCATAGAGTGTCCTTTTCCTTTTCCCTTTCGAGAACCCGAAGGGGTTGATCACACCCGGTTGTTAGGGGCGATACCTCTCAAACTTGGCGAGTGAGAGAAGCGGCAATGCTTGAGTAATCTTACTTAGAAATCTAAAAAAATTATAAAGAAACCTATCAAAATCGAAAAAATCCTGATAAAAATTAATTAAAGTTCAAATGGGGTCAGCAAATATAAAGACCCTAAACATATAAATACCTAATCTTTTTTGAGAAACAGCCCTTAATTTTAAAGGGCTGGTTTTTGATATTTAGTGAGTCTTCGGGATGAAATACAAAAGCCCTACAGTCGTTGAATCAGTCTAAGCTACTCTACATTTAAGAAAGCATGATCACTGACGGGCTTTTCGACCCATCTCACAAGAAAACTGTTATTTCCCAACTGGCAAGTTAAATGTGCGACAGCTTAGAAAGCCACTCAACGACAAGGGCGAAAATGAAGTACGAATCCAAAAATACAAATAGCTAACTTATGAGCGAAGCGCCCCACCGTTGTATGCTATTGACCATTCACCATTAACGCTCAAACAGATATCAAACCCTAAGGCATGAGCTTTAATGGCATAATAGCGATACCCAATCATCAAAGCATTGCGAAGGGCTTCGCTGAAGCATTCAATTCGGATTGTACGGTACTGCAACAAAATACCCAAGCTATTTTTGACTTTGTAGCTTTCGATGGAGAGTTCACAGGCCTTGAGCGCTTCCCTGTGAAGTACATCTAAAGAATCCAGCCATAGGTCAATGACTCGCTGATCGAGCTGGGTGCTTAGGGTCTGATTATCCATAGGTCAAGAAAATATTTCTGGTGAGAAACAAAACTTCGTCATCTATCTTATGGATGATAATACAAAAAAAATACACATTTGTCCCTATCCCGATCCCCTTGCTTTCTTATCTGTAAAAGAAAAATCTAAAAGTTTGAGTTGAGTAAGGCTCATGATGACGTACTGAGTAGAAAAGGAGGGTATGCACTATACACCCTCCCTATCACTTTTTATTGTTGGTTTGGCGGAGTGCGGTTATTCACCAGTTGGTGATCTGCCCAAATTTCTAAAACGTCCCTGTTGGAGGAGCGCTAACCGCTTCACTCTCAACCAACAACTGATGACTACACCCGTTTAGCGATCGCAGTTTTAACAGTTCATCCCTATAGCGTCAGCGATTGGGGGTCAGTTTCGATCAACTTCGCCAAGTCTTGCAAGAAGGCGGCTGCATCAGCACCGTAAATGATACGGTGGTCACAAGTAATGTTTACCTGCATCTGACGCCTTACCCCCATCATCCCCTCCTCGGTAGCAATCACTTGTGGACGCGATGCCCCGATCGCTAAAATTGACCCTTGTCCGGGTGGCAGAATCGCATCAAAGCGATCGACGCCAAACATTCCCAAGTTCGATAGCGTAAAGGTACCAGAGCTATATTCTTCCGGTTGCAACTGCTTGAGTCGGGCACGTTCGACTAAGTCTTTCCAACTGCGTGAAAGGGAATACAGATCCATTTGGTCAGCATTTTGCAAGACCGGTGTAATTAATCCCCCACCCGGCATGGCGACCGCTACAGCAATATTAAGACTACTGTGATACTGAATTCCCTGTTCTGTATAGCTAGCATTCACCAAAGGATGCTTCTGCAATGCAACAGCAACAGCCTTGGCCAGCAATGCTGTCATCGTCACACCCTTAGATTTAACTTTTTTGTACAAATTATCTAGAGCATCGGTAGTGATGGTATAGCCAACGTGGAAGGTCGGAACCTGAAGGCTAGCTACCATATTGCGTACCACCGCATTTTGCAGGGTGTTGAACGGTATCAGTTCACCTGGCACAGCAACAGGCGCTGCTGGCGTTGGTACGGGTGCGGCTTTGGCGGCGGGGGCTACTGGTGCAGCCGTTGGTGTCCGAGCTGGTGCGGCGGTTGCTGGAGTCATTGCAGGAGCCTTGCCTTTACCAGCTACAGCTTCCACATCTTCAGCGACAATCCGCCCGTGAGGGCCACTGCCATTTAGGGTGTTTAGATCGACACTCAATTCCTTCGCTAGCTTGCGAGCACGGGGTGAGGCGATTATCCGTCCATTACGACGGCTTGGGGTGTCTGGAGCCGATGTGGGCGTTGCTGCTACTAGTTCTGGCGTCGGTGCTGTTTGTTTAACCTCTGTGGCAGCCGGGGTGGCTTGGCCCGATTGAGCGGCTTGTTGCTTGGCTGTCTCAATTTCTGCTTCCGTTTCTGCCAAAAGCGCGATCGCGGCCCCGACGGGAGCGGATTCACCTGCTGGTACGGTGATGATAGCCAGATAGCCTTCATAGAAGGACTCAACATCCATATCCGCCTTATCAGACTCAACCACCACCAAGGTTTCACCTTTCTCAACTTTGTCGCCTGGGGATTTTACCCAAGAAACAATCTTGCCTTCGGTCATTGTGGAACTGAGGGCGGGCATGAAAACTTCGTGAATCATGAGGTGGTTTCCCGAATTAACTGAATCTAAGGCGAACGATACTTTTTGCCAGATCGCATTTTAGCTTGAGGAACGGCTCTAAAACTATGAGTCTAGAAGAATCAGTACCTCAAAACGCATTTCTAACATTTTGCAGTCTCCATCGCCAAGAGTTTTCAGGTGAACTGCTCAGAATTTTTATTGCTAAGCTGCTTTGCATCTCAATGCAGGATTATAACCGACGGGCAAGATGCCCTTCCCACAAGAACTATACTCAGCATCACAGGGTTTTCCCCATTTCTCCTCGGAACATCGTACCCTTTGCTTTTGTCTGATAGAGTAGCTGCCATTTCACCATGCAGTATCGCTGCAGTTCAATACCATGTCGGGCCAGTTTGGAATTTCCTGGGTACTATTAGTCAGTGTGGCAATGACGCTAAGCGCTTGCAACCAGACCCGTGTGCAGGGAAATCATTCAGAAGTTAATCGTTCAGCCCTAACGCCACAAGCCATAAAACCAAATAGCACATCATCCTCAATTCGTCAACCTAGCCCAACCGTAAATCCAGAGCGATCGCTCGCGCAAGCTGGGGCTACTAGCGGACAGATCAACCGGGAGAACTACAAACCCATTGCTCTATCTCAATTGAGCGATCGCAATATTCTCATCGGTAGTGACCCAAAAGCGATCGCTTTAGCTGTGTTTGGTGATATTGATTCAGAAGGCGGTTCCCGAGACGTAACTGTTCAGTATCCTCAATCTAATCGCACTCTTGTCCTGATTACCCAAACGGGTGTTGCCGATGATTCGGTGCGGGGAATCCGATATCTGGTTGAATTGGCACCAACCCCAAAATCCTCCCAAACTGGCAAGCAGTGGGAGATCGTGTGGGCTGGTTCCCAGTTTACTTGTCAACCGGGACGCGGCCATCAAGATTGGTCAATGGAGTTGTGTCAGTAGATGCCCCTGAATTTTGTTGAATAGCGATCGCCCCACTTTACCAAGCTGTCGTACTTACAAATTGCCAAGCGATAGGAGAGGTTAACGGGGCAAGGGGCAGGACGAAAAGGAAGAGAAATCACCTTGCGCTTTTTTTACCCTCACCCGATCAAGTGCAAAGTTTATTGGCAACAGCTTAGTCTTACCTAGATATCGCCGCGAATTTCTTCTACAACGCCATCTCTCAGAAGAATTTCTACATTCATTTTTCTGATCAAGTTATCGCCCAATTCCACACGGAAATAGCTTTCCATCTGACCTTGATTCACCTCTTGATCGAGCTCAAGCATCTGCACTTGTTGCAACTGCTGTAGCTGTTGATTTTTCTGCTCGAGCAGTTCGCTTTTCTTTTGATTGACCTGCATCTGAATATTTTCAATTTGTTGCGCGGTCTGAGGGCCAGGGGGTTGCAAGGATTGCTTTTGAAGTTCTGCGATCGCCCGTTGCCCCTGCATATCGAGTTGTTGCAACTGAGAATCAATGAGGTTAATTTGCGACTGAAGCTGTTGCTGAACCTCTTCCTTCCACCGAGGTGTCACGATGGCTTTGATATTGATTGGTCGCTTCAAGAGTAAGTTTGACTTAAATTCGTCCATATGCATTGCGCTAAGGTTTAAAAATTTTAGGTTCCTATTTCGGAGGATCGCCGAAAGGAGGGGTACTCAAAACAGTCCGGAGGATGTTAGCACTCATTGAAACAAGCTGTAAACTAGCGGAACACAGCCTCAGCTCAGGAATGAGTGACTACTGATTTGAGCCAACCCTCTATCTTTTGTACTCGATCAGGCAAACATCCCGTTAATAATATCGCGATAGCGTTCCGTGACAACGGGGCGCTTGATTTTCAAGGTTTGAGTCATCATGCCATTTTCTTGAGAAAATGGCTCTAGAATCAGCTCAAATAAACCGATACGGTCATCTGGGCGATAGCCAGGGCGGTTTTTGACTTCTCGATTCAATTCGCTGCGAAATAAGCTCTCAATCTCTTTACTCTGTAGGTCAATCACCGTCCGGAACTCATCAGGAGGTGTTTCTGAGGGATTGGCAACCGATTCCGGAAGACGTAGGGACAGATTTTGAGAGGCTGCCCATTGTTGTAACGCATCAAGATTGGGGACAATCAGAGCCCCGAGCGATCGCTCATCTTGGCCCACGAGCATAATCTGATCAATGTAAGGACTACGCAGGCAAGCATCTTCAATGGGCTGGGGTTCTATATTTTCTCCATTTGATAACACAATCGTATCCTTAGCCCGACCCGTCAGGACTAAGTCATTCTGGGGAGTGATCCAACCTAAATCTCCTGTATCAAACCAACCGTCCGAGTCAATCGCCTTAGCGGTAGCTTCTGGCTTCTGATAGTAGCCTTGCATCACCTGCGACCCCCGCACCATCACCAAGCCTCTTTGCCCTTGAGGCAAAGGTTGACGGGTTTCAGGGTCAACAATCCGAATCTCTGTTTCCGGCATGGGTGGCCCTGAACTATAGCGCAGGTTACACCAAGGACGCCGCACATTCGTCACAGGTGAGGTTTCTGTCAAACCATAACCCACTAACACTTCTACACCGACAATCTCAAAAAAATCATCTAAGTGCCTTGCCAGGGAACCCCCACCACTAATAACCCATTTGATTTTTCCTCCAGTTGCCTCACGGACTTTTTGATAAACTAGCTTGTCTGCCAGTCGATGAACTGGCCAAAGAGCTGCCGCTTGGGTACTCGATTTGAGACGCTCAAGAGGGGATGGATTGAGGTTATCTAAGCTCAATCCCTGTGCTACACGCTTTGCCTTAATGTAGCGTTGGCTCCACTTGAGGAAGTTATTGACAAGTTTCTGCTTACTGGGGGGTTGCTCCCGGAACTGCTTTTGTACCCCTTCGTAGATTGATTCCCACAGTCGCGGTACACCCACCATGAGTTGGGGTTTAAATTCTCTCAAGTCTTTTTTGACATTCCGCAGGTTGGTGTAAATCTGGGTACACCCTTGAGAGAGGATAAAATACTCAACTGATCGCTCATAGGCGTGCCAGGTTGGCAGAATGGAAAGGACGACATCACCGGGTTGAGGGACTAATACTGCACCAAAGGTTGTAACTTGATGCAGCAAGTTACCATGCGTGAGTATTACTCCCTTGGGTTTTCCCGTCGTGCCAGAGGTGTAGAGCAGGGTAGCCAAGGTATCCCGATTGTGGGTAACGGGTTGGAATGGATGAGAGGCTCCCAATGACATGAGCTGGGAATAGTTGAGAATTTTGAAAGTTTCGTTCTCAGGTGGCTGTTCTTCTGAAAGCAGAATGACCAACTCAATCGGAAGAGAGTTTAATCGGTTGCGTAAAGTTTTGAGTAGGGCGAGGTTTTCCGCCACTAAAGCGATACTACCGCTATCTTCCAAAATATAAAGCAGTTCCTCACGATCTGCTTGAGCGCTACGCACGACATTGGCCACCCCTGCGGTCATGATGCCTTGATCAGCAATCATCCACCGAGGGCTATTGTCGGCAAATAAGGCAATGCGCTTTGGCTTACCAGTCTCATCCAATTCTCCCTGGAAGCCGAGTGACTGCAATCCCGAGGCAAATTGCTGAATTTGCTGGTACAACTCAGCATAGGTATAGGTTGAAGGCTTGGCACTATGCGCTCCTACAGCGTGAGGGTCTTTCAATGCAGCAATGCTCCCAAAGCGTTGGGCAGCAAGAGGCCAAATTTCTGGTAAAAACTGCACTAAGGTATAATCGGCAGCGCGTTTGAGGTTGGTACGCTCCTGAGGCGTAAGGCGGTTAGCAGGGTGGTGGTTCGACATTACTCAATCCCCTGAATGGTCGATTGCTTGTGTTTTTACCATACTCTTGTACTGAGTCAGAATAGATATTTTGAGAGGACAGTATTGATTCTGTCCGTCTTTTGGCTCACATCGTTTCATTTACCAGTTCTGATGGTTGATAATTCGTCATCGACCTATCCACACCAGCAAAACGATCAGGAAACTTCAGTGAAAAAGTCTCAAATCACTCTAAATTTCGTGCTAAAAAGATTTGTTAATTTTGGCAACATCAAGAGCTACTTTCTCATGTGTCTACTAGCCCTGAGTTCAACAGGTGCCTTAGTGGGTTGTACCCAAACATCCACCGATTCTCCAACAACTTCTAATTCTCCGGCTACTTCAGGGACGACAAAGACTGAGGCTTCTCCAGCCGCTTCTAATTCTCCGAGTACCTCAAGTTCACCAAAAACTGCAACTTCGCCAGCCACTTCAGCGTCCCCAGTCGCCTCTAACATCAGTAATGCGGAAAAAGTTGCTAAGGCAGAGGCAGCGCTTAAGGATCTTTATACCAAGCAAACGGGGGTTACGATTGAGTCCGTCAAATGTCCAGGCAACATCGAGTTTAAGACGGGTAATACTTTCGAGTGCCAAGCCGCAGCCGAAGGAGTAAAATTTGCCATTCAGGTCAATATGCAAAATGACCAAGGTCGTTTTGACTCCAAAACGAAAGGAGTATTGATTTTATCAAGAATTGAAGAGTTACTGGAGAAAAATATTAAGGAAAAAGCCAAGCTTGATGTCACGGCTGACTGTGGGGGTAAACTCCGCGTGGCTAAAACCGGAGAAACGTTCACTTGTGATGTCAAAAATGCTCAGGGTGAGACACGAAAGGCTAACATTACCGTGAAAGATGAACAGGGAAATATCAATGTCAAGATTTAGTGCTTGGTGTTGTCAACCATTTGGATAGCGTTGTCTAATCTCCAATTTTTGTAATCAATTTCTGTTGAGTTGAATTGGAAAATTTTGCTTTAATGGGTAGCTGTCGCAAGGATGGTGAATTGAGTTCGCCAGAAAAGCGATCGCTACTCTTTATCCGGATTTTGGGGACGAACTTTGGTTGAAAGGAAAGGTAGTGGACAAAAAGACAGTCCTATGAACTTACTGAAGCTAGTCATCCTCTTAATTACTTCTGCCCTGTTTCTTGGCTGTACCTCTCAACCCCTGCAAATCAAATCCTCACCTACCCCCGCTCCATCTGCAAATATTCCTAGCGCAAACATTAGTCTCAAAGAAGCGGTTAAAGAACTACAAGTCTTAGAAGATAAGATTAAAAGCGGCATTGATGTGGCAGGTTATGGCGTCATCATTACTAAAACATCGCCTCTGGTACAAAACGCTGCTGGTGACGCCAAGGCTGTTGCTGCTGTTAAGTCAGCCTTCAAAGGACACCAACTAGCAGCTAAATTCTGGGAGTGCGATCGCATTAAGGGTTACGATGCATTGCACCAATGCCGAGGCAAGGCACTCTCTGACATATTTTCTAAATATCCAGACATCGCTACTCAAGCAAAAGCAGCCGTTAAAAGCAACGATCTAGCTACTATTAGCGCTGGATTGAGCAAAGAAGCAATATTACAAGCAATTTGGCGCAAGACAAGCACTGAAGCTCAAGCAGCACATCAGGCGATTTTTACCGAGACAACTCCCCAAAAATCCCCATCATAATTCCCAGCCTACTTTTTCAGACTGCAATTGAAGCACTCATCTGGAAAATTTTGGCAATCAGAGTATATCTAAAAAACCTGTGGGGTGATGAGTTTTACCCTGAATAACACTCTCCATCTCGGGAGTATCTGGAACATCCGTCTTAACAAGAGAGATTGAATTGAACAGGATATTTACTGGTTAAGGCGTATTTCCATATTTTTAGCCACATCACCCATTATCCTTAAGCCATGATCTAAATTGTAGACCCCTATCCTCACTGCAAGAATAGATACAGCAATTGCTAATACAATTGTCCAAGGGTCTTTCTGATCAGGCATAGAATGGGTAGCTGCGTGAGGAGCTTACCCTTCAATATTAGATCGATGCTTTCAGCGTCGCCAGGATTTAGCCTAACTGGCTAGACGTTCATCTAATTCTGAGTTGAACAATGATAACTCTTGCATTGCCTGATTAGTAGGAACTAAAGTCCACTTGGCTTGCATCAGTTTTTGATAGGTTGCCCATCCCTTAGACCCTTCAGCGATTTTGTAATCTGGAACAGCATACTCTGGGCAAGCAGTGTAAGGCCGCCAAGGTTGGCTAGGTGTGGTGCGTAAATGTAAAATTTTGTCGCCGTTAGAGCCTAGGGTAGGTAGCCAACACATTTGTCCAATCATATTGAGTCTCCTTCCAAGGAATAATTACAGACATTTTTAGTGGATACATCCCTTTACATCCGCCGTTCAAGAATTACGCTTGTGCTTAATTCTTGCAGTAAGAGATGAAAAAGTGCCGGGATTTGTTCCACATTTTTTCTTGTAAAACTGCCATGATTTTCAGGAATCATCTTACTTAAGCTAAGACGATTCTGTATATTAAATTACTTAAAACTCTTATCTGATTGAGAATTTCCAATCATTTAAATAATTTAACAATATATATCTATTTCTGAATTCTAGAAGGATGTTTTATGAGAAATAGATATTAAGAATTAAATTATATTGGTTGTCCATTGAGTGCAATACAAAACGTTTGCAGGGAATATGCCCTGTTTGAAGCTTTATGGTACAGACAAATGAGAGAAACTATAAGTAGTAGTTCATGAACTGCGTACACCAGGATGCATGAATACTTTCTCCCCAGCTTCCTCCGCTTCCCCAACCCCCCTCCCGATTTTCAAGTCAGGTAGGCATAAACATAAATAAATTGCAGATAAGGAGGGAAGTCAGAATTCAGAAGTCAGAATTCAGGATTCCTCAAGATTTCCTGAATCCTAGCTCGGAGACTCCTGAATTCTTTTTGGTGAGGCTTCTCAGTTACTTGTCATTAATAAGCAAGACAGGTAATGTCCATTTACTTCTCTGGGTAGAGGTTTAGGACTTAGATAGTTAGAGGGATTGAGTTAGCTTAGAGGCGCGTAATTGTCCGCAGGCGGCATCTTTTTCCAAACCACGAGAACGGCGCACACTCACAGCAATGTGATGCTTTTCTAAGGCTTCAACAAAGGCTTGAATCCGTTGGGGACTGGGACGCTTGTAGTCCACCTCGCTGATGGGGTTATAAGGAATCAAATTGACGTGGCTTTGAAACCCTCTCAGGTGTTTTGCCAACTCAACGGCGTGTTCCGGAAGGTCGTTGACTCCAGCCAAAAGGATGTATTCAAATGTTACCCTGCGACCCGTCAACTGCACATATTCCCGGCAATCATTCAGTAACGCATCTAAGGTATACCGCTTCGCACTGGGGATAAGTTGTTCGCGGAGTGCCTGATTGGAGGCATGGAGACTGACAGCAAAGGTGATTTGCAATTGATGTTCAGCGAGTTGGTGAATCCGTTCGGGGATGCCAACGGTGGAGATAGTTAGCGATCGCATTCCAATCCCGACATCCTGATTCAGGGATTTCACCGCACCGACAACAGCATTGAGATTCAGCAAGGGTTCACCCATTCCCATGAACACCACATTGCTAACGCGCTGTCCAAAGTCTTCCTGAACCGTCAAAACCTGATCGACAATTTCATGACGTTTCAGATTGCGGATATAACCTCCTTTGCCTGTGGCACAGAAGTCACAAGCCATGGGACAGCCTACCTGAGAGGATACGCAAACCGTGAGGCGCTTGTCGCTAGGAATACCTACCGTCTCAATAATGTTACCATCCGCTAAACGCAGAAGGTACTTCACTGTACCATCGGGGGATTCTAAGCGGTAGTGTAGGCTGGAGCGACCAATCGGAACATCCGCAACTGTTTCACGCCATTGCTTAGAAAAAACGGAAATATCAGATAGCGATCGCGCCCCTTTTTCATAAATCCACTGATGCAACTGACGCCCCCGATAAGCTGGTTGCCCTTGCTGTTGCACCCATTCGGTTAACTCGCTTACAGAAGCACTTAAAAGCGGTGGAATTGAAGTGGTTTTGGGTTTAGCTGGTTTATCACCCTGATTCACTTTTGGGCGATTTTGACGCTTGCTGGTGTTTGGTGAGCCAACCTGGGACAGACGGGGCTTTACAGTCATAAGGAATTATGAATTGCTCTTTTAGATCTCTATAGTAGAACCTCGCTATTGTGACTAGCTGTTAAAACAGTACCAGTTATCATTTATATACCTTTTGGCTAGATCGCATTGTGGGGATTTCAACCCTAGAGCGTACCTGCTACCTGTAGAGGCGGGGAAGTTTGAAGATTAGAAAACTGCTCACTGCTGAATGCGAACGATTCATTAATTAAAAGCAAAAACAAAAAAACTTGTTTTTTTCTGTCTTAGATTCCCCCAATAGACTGTCAAAAATTTAACTGCTATATTCTCTTTAAACTATTGCCCAATAAACTTATGAAACTAGAAGATATTATTCATCACGATGTAGTGATTAAACTGAATACTCTGAAAACTGACTCAGAGTTAGTCAAACAAATTCAAACTCAACTTAGTAAATTAGGATTTTATCTAGGTGGAGCATGGCTCGATGGAGCTTATGGGAAGCGTACTGAACAGGCAATCGCTGATTTCTGTAATTCTGTTCAGCTTAATAGTATGAGCAGTGGAGAGTTTGACAGCAGTTTTGCACAAAAACTCCTGTATCAAGAACGAGAACCCGCTCCACCTCCGGAAAACCAAGACTCCGAAAAAATTTATCAAAAATTTCTCAAAACGGCTGCCAATGGCACCATTGATGAACCCACCCTATTGTATAAAAGAATTCATACTTCCCCCTATAAAGACCAAATCATCAATTATCCCACTCATCTAAAGCGGAGACCGGACGGCAACAAGGTAGTTTCTGCTTCTAAAGACATAGCAAAATTTCAACCCTTTCCTCAAGTGGGTCAACTCCCAGAAATTGATGAGCAAGGGCTAAATTTTTTGCATAAAGAAATCACCGAAGCCTGTATCTGTGTCGGGAGTTTTACTGGGGGAGAATTTAAAACAAGATGGCTGGGTAGAAAGGCGTTGAGTAAGACCGAATTCTGGAGTAGCACTAAAATTATTCCAATTCTCAATGTCGTATCTCGTAGCAATGCTAACTCCCCAGCTATTAATATTGATAATTGCAACATTGTGGGAAAGGATTTAGCTGGAAATTCTAGAGATTTATCGTTCCCTAATGTCATCAACGATATTTTTACTTATGATAAAAAGATAGGTACATCCAACTCTTTATCAGCCATGCTCAAGCAATTCTCCACACCGTTGGAGTTGGAGAATTGGCTAAAAAGCATGACAGGTAATAATGACCTAATCTTTACGGGTAGATATGGGGAAGATCCGTTTATCCCTCAACCTGAATTGTGGAGTGCAGCAAGCCAAGGGAGTTCGACGCAACGACGAGTAATACTCAAAGGTGTGTCTCAGCGACATGAAAACGATAATACGATAACAGCCTATGATTTAGCTCGAATGATATCGATGTTGGGTTGGCATCATTACATCCCACAATCCTCGCGTTTTCCAGGTGCCCAGTGGCATAGTTTAGAATCTGTAATCAGAGCGATGGGTTCAGATGCCGCACGTTTAACGGATGTCGCTCTAGAAGAATTGGGTTTGCAAGATAAAATCAGTTCTCCTGTGATTATTTCCAAACTGGGTAATGGTGTAACCAAGATTCGGAACCGGGCAGAAGCGGTTTATGTGGCGTTGGTACAGTTTGTTAATCCTAATATTGGCAGAGCAGATGATTTTATTACTTTTAGCATGGCATTAAAGGGCGCTAAGCGACTAGAACCGAGGGATGCCAAGCGCGAGGTAGTGGAACTAGATGCCAGGATGGCAACAGAAGTAACTGAAATTATCCGTCGAGCAGTAGCAGGGGAATTAGTTTAAATCCCTCTGGTTCCGAGGCTCCGCCTTGGAACCCCTACTAGAGGCTCCGCCTCATCACCTCTTCAACTACACTTAATAGTCAATTAAGTCGATTTCCAACAATTCCTCTTTCCCCATGTAATTACGGTAACTTGAGTAACGCCAATGAGCTGGATCATCAACTTAACAGTAGTACAGGTAAGGAAGTGGGGTTGATTTCCCAGTACATAGTAGCGCGATCGTCCCATGGTGATGGTGAGTAGATGCGAGGCAGAGCCTCTAGGTTAGCATTCCCTGCCGGAGTCAGGGAACAAGGAATTAGCGAGTGATCAAATCGGGTGATGTTAAGAGGCTGTCTGATAGATAGCAGGACGATATCTGGGTTCGGGAATAGGCTTATCTTCTGCTTTAGCTGCTTCCAGCCAAGCCGCTTTTGCAATCAACACCTCATGCACTGCTTCTTCAACAGTTGAGCCAAAAGCAGAGCAATACTTCAAATCAGGAATATCGGCAATGTAGCCCTCGTCTTCTTCACTGTAGAAAATGTTGATGTGATAGTCTTTCATTCTTCGTCCTCAAGAGTAAGGGAGTATTCTTCAATCAATCTGAGAAACTGGCGCACTTGGTACGGTACAGCTTTACCTTTCCTATTCTGAAGGTTAACAATTTCAGGGATGTCAGGATGGATAAAGATGTGATGGCTACCATTAACTCGTGATAAGGTGAATCCAAACGCCTGAACTAAAGTTACGAGTTCATCAAACTGGATATTTTTTGAGCCAGCCAGAACCTTCTCCAGCAATTTACGTTTTTTCGTCATTTGTATTGCACTCCTCTATCACCCCATCATCTCTACGGCTCCTTCTCTTCTTAATCTCCGCGATCGGCAACAACAATGTCTCCTCAATCTCCTGCCTTACGTCTCGACTGACGTAGCAATCGCTATTTAAACAATCTACCAGCAGCTTATTGGCATCGTAATACTGCTGTAATAGTTGCTTTTGTTCATTGTTGAATTGCCAGTCATGTCCAATATTACGATGTTTAATCATTACAGTTTGGAGTTGCTCAATCCAAGCTTGACTGTTTATTTCCCACCAATCATCCAGATATCCCCAAAGCCAGGTTGTAGCAGGGTGATCTTTAGGAAAATAGTACTGTTGTGGTGGCAAAATTCCCAGAATGTATGAGTTAAAGTAGCCATTGCTGTATGGTGGTAGGCCAGAACAGTATGACCAAAAGTAATCTTCCTCTTGCCTAGGCAAGTAATTTCTATCTGGTAACTGGATCTTGGAGATAGGCACATTGAAGTAGCCGTTAGTAAACTTATTTGCAAATAAAAGGAAGATAAAATTACGCATGAAATCATCATTGTGACGAGAGAAGAATCCGTAGGCATCATTATATAAAGCCTCAAAATCGATATTGAATTTTGAATCTACCTTAAGGCATATATGAAAGTTTGGGCAACTCTCAAGGTTTTGAGTAAAAGCCAAATAAAATGCTCTTAATGCTGAAAGTTTATAAGGAGATTCAACTACTCGCGTCTCCTCATCCAGCCACCTCAAAAACTTCTGTAATTCCTCATCTTTTGCCAAAAATCCATCAATCCGGTATTTCATCAACCTTAATAAAACATCAGCGCTGTCCAACATAGTGGCAGTCAGCAAAAAAACTTCTCGCCAGCGCTTCTCCGTTACGTTACTGACTAACCCTTGCAACGTAGGGTCATCAGCCGTGTAGGGATTACAACTTGCCACAATCTTACGTGCTGTGAAATACTCATGAAACGTGAGATGCGAAAAAGAATAGATACCTCGTGCCCGTTCCACAAATAGCCCATGCTGTTGGCGAGAGCAATTGACTGCACCAGCAATATAGGTCTGTGACCATTTCTTTCGCTTCAGAACTTTTTTGATGTCTTGAATACCTTGTGAAGATGCTCGGAGCGATCGCCGTCCCATAGCTAAAACAAAATTGTATTCCCTCAATTCTGACAAATCTGACAAGTCTGACACCAAGCCGAACACTAGCTTTGACCATGCTCTGAAGACTGTCAGAGATGCTGGAAGAGTCAACAGCAAGAACAATATCAGAAGCTAATACCTATGAAAAACTTCAACCTCACCCCCGCATTTCAGCAAATCTTCTTCACCGTTGTCTGCTTCACCCTCCTCTCTGGTGGTGCTTCCTTCTGGTTTGCTGCCAAAGACAACCTCTCTCCCCAACAAAATCGTGTTTTTGAGAACTGCAATACTACCTGGAATATGGGTATTGGTGCCATCTTCGGACTACTCGGCAGTAAAGCAACCGACCTGTTCCAAACAGAGGCTGAGGAAGAAAAGGAATCGTAGAGCGCGATCGCTTCTCAACTCACAGCAGTACCAAGCGACCTAAAATTGAACAGAAGCTTGATCAAATGTCTTGTGACGTGATCGCTAAGCTTCAATCGCCCCTTATTGAGGATTCAATGCTGCAAGCCATGTCCCCTCTGACTCTGGCGTTTCAATTTGCTTCTCCAGGCCCAATTCT
>CBKWLJ010000192.1:0-15603 GCA_966675205.1 uncultured bacterium | reverse complement strand
GCTCCAGTTATCAATGGCTAATTCGTAAGATTTAGCTAACTAAAAAGCGTCTCCTGCAAAGGGGGCGCTTTTTTTTTGGGAAAATCAGCTTAAATATCATGATTATCATCAGAATTGATGTCAGAGCCTTGATATATCCACATGGGTTTGACACCGCATGAATAGCTGAATCCTAGTTTTTCATAGAAGGGGACTGCACTATCTATTGCAAGTAAGACCTGTTGATGGAAGTTAGTATAGCGGCTCTGAAGTTGTTGCATTATCTCTCGTCCTATACCCATTTTCTGATAGGACGGCAACACCAGTAGGTGAGAGTAGTAAACAACAAGTGCTCCATCCGAGATAGCATTTCCAATCCCAACCAGTAAATCCCGATGCCATGCTGAGATTATTGTTTGAGAGTTTGACAGAGCTAATAAAAGTTGCTCTGGCTTCTGTGCCGATGACCATCTACACTGGGAATAAAGATTGATAACTTGGTTGCGAGGGAGTTCTGAGTTGTCTCGATACTCAATCTCTTTAGTGATCATTACTACCTCCTGTACAGCTAGAAAATAGTTACTTGTGAAAGAAGGTTCTGAGGATTACTAGAAAATATATATTTTTATTGCAAATTGTAAACCACTCGTGATATGCTGACTTCAAACCGTCAGTTTTTTGTGGGTATTCATCGGCGAACCAATGCAAGTAATGCAGCAAACAGCAATCTCTTCAGTAGACCTAAGTATTGGGAATTGTCTACCGTAGTGTGGAACTAAAGTCTTGCTGTGGCGAAAGGTTGCTCTCATCCAACAGTACAAAACTTGGCTACTCAATACTAGTTTGAATTGGATTAACTTGCGTTGCGGTCAGTCAGTTAGCCAACCCTTCAGGTGTACTAGAGGAATGAGCTTGCACAAAGGCTCTCTTATCACTTGAAACGATTGATTCGTTTTCACCGATACATCGCATTTAGCTAGTGCAGTGCGCTCTTTATAGAGACTCAATTAAAGCGCTAGCAACAGCTTATTTTCTATTAAAAGTACTGGTTTCTCTCACGATCGCAGGATGAGTGGGCTTAATCACAGTGCGTCAAAAGCCTTGCCTCTTTTTAAACAGCTAGTTTAGGAGGAAACTTGAACGGGACAATTTTGAGGCGAGAGTGGTTTTTTAACACTCGACGAGACATTATGGCAGGTGCAGTCGTGAGACTTGCCCTAATTCCAGAAGCGATCGCATTTTCGATCATTGCTGGCGTCGATCCCAAAGTCGGGCTATACGCCTCGTTTATTATTGCAGTCATGACGGCGTTTCTAGGAGGCAGGCCGGGGTCAATTTCTGCTGCCACAGGAGCGATGGCGCTGCTGATGATTGATTTAGTCAAAGAGCATGGCTTGCAGTATCTATTTGCGGCAACCCTGTTAACAGGGATTTTTCAAGTTTTGTTTGGGGGGCTCAAACTAGGACGCCAAATGAGATTTGTGCCCAGAGCGGTGATGATTGGCTATATCAATGCGTTGGCGGTGTTAATTTTCCTCGCCCAATTGCCCCAACTGACGAATGTGCCGCCGACTGTATATGTGTTGACTATCCTTTCCTTGGGGATTATTTACATTCTGCCTCGCTTTACCAAAGCAGTCCCTTCTCCCTTAGTAGCGCTGGCAGTGATGACAATAGCTGCGATCGCTCTGCAACTCGATGTTCCTACTGTTGGAGATATGGGAGAGTTGCCCACCACTCTACCCTTGTTTGCCTTACCCCAAGTCCCGTTAAATCTACAAACATTAAGGATTATCCTGCCCTACTCCCTAACTTTAGCGATCGTAGGTTTATTGGCTTCGTTTCTAACGGCTTCTCTGGTTGATGAACTCACCGATACCCCCAGTGATAAAAACCGAGAGGCCAAAGGACAAGGCATTGCCAATATCGTTACTGCCTTCTTTGGTGGCATGGCGGGGTGTGGAATGATTGGGCAATCAGTGATTAATGTGCAGTCTGGCGGACGGGGGAGACTCTCAACCCTTGCGGCTGGAGTTTTCCTGCTAGTTGCGATTTTATTTTTGCAAGATTGGGTCAAGCAAATGCCGATGGCAACCCTAGTCGCCGTAATGATTATGGTGTCAATCGGGACATTTCGCTGGTCATCTTTCAAAAATATCCCGCGCATTCCCCGCACTGAAACCGCCGTCATGTTAACGACGATGTTTGTCACAATTTTCACCCGTAATTTTGCCCTCGGCGTGGTGACAGGCATCGTCATGAGTACCGTATTTTTCTCCCGCAAGATTGCCCAGTTAGTCTTTGTGGATAAAGTGCTGATTGAAAATGGCTCTCATCGCATTTATAAAGTAGCGGGACAAATTTTCTTTTTATCGAGAGATGAGTTTTTAGAGTCGTTTGATTTTACAGAACTCGTCGAGCGTGTCACCATTGATTTGACCTATGCTCACCTCTGGGATCAGGGAGCAGTAGAGGTACTAGATAAAGCGGTACTGAAATTTCGCCGCAATGGGGCAGAAGTAGAACTAATTGGTCTGAATGAGGCTAGTGCTACTTTGCTGAACAAATTAGCAATTCATCAAAACTCCGATGCCCTGAAACAGCAGTAGGATTTTTGACGTTCAATCCTTTAGAACATGAAAGAGCCAAGCTGAACAATCAACGAGCAAAATTAATTTTACAAAACGCTGCCAAAGCGCTCAAAACTGAAAGTATAGAAGATTTTGATTTAATTCATAAAACCGGATTTCTGGTAGATTGCTTTCATGAATTTGAAAGAAATTCAGATTTAATTGTTTTAGGGAAACGAGGAGAAGCCGCAGATTTTGCTTCTGGACACTTAGGAGCCAATGTTGATCGGATTGTTCGTAGTAGTCATAAACATTGCTTAGTAACTCCCCGTGAATTTAAACCAATTGAGCGTCTTTTAATTGCGTATGACGGGAGTATCAGTGGAAAAAAATACTGCAATTTTTAATAGATGCTCCTTTTTTTAAAGGTTTGAAGTTACATCTATTGAAGGTGGCTAAAAATGATTCCGACAAAACGGCACTCGCTAGACTCGATGAAGGGAAAAACTGGTTACAAAGAGAAGGATTTGAGCCAGTTTGTAGCGTCATAGAGGGTGAACCCGAAAAAGCGATCGCCAACTATATTATCCAGCACGATATCAGTCTTTTGTTAATGGGCGCTTACGGACATAGCCGTATTCGCCATTTAGTGATTGGGAGTACCACTGCTCAATTACTAAGAAGTAGCAATATTCCTGTATTGCTATTTCGTTAACTCAATTTATGAAAACTCAACCTGATTTTTTAATGACCGATGATTTTCGGGGTTGCTAAAGTCATTCCTAGAGAACATAGTGCCATTGCTAATTATGATGTTTTGATTGTTGATTTAGGTGAAGTTCCCATCCTGGGAGTAACGTCTTCTTTGGTAATCGAAAATGCAATTTAAGAGACGATTGATGCCGGATGAGAAGTCATCGTTGTTGGGGCAACCGGCAAGGTAAAACGTCACTTAGAAAAGTTAGGTATTGCTGGTTTAATTCCGGGAGACCACTGGATGGGCGATCGCCTTACTGCGCTACAAGAAGGATTAGCTAGGGTTCGTGAATTCTGCCTTATTTTCTAGACAGCCACCCATGTGCTAAAGCTCACAACGAAAAAATTAAAAATTCCTTCTCCTGAATTCTGACTCGGAGAATTCTGACTCTCCAGACTCCTATTTTCAAGCTAGGTCTAATCAATTACAGCAATCATCTTGCGGTACATCCTGCTGTGGCAGGAAGGCTAGCAATGCCACAACCATAATAATAAAAGGCAGTGTAATCCATTTAGGTACTTTGACGGATAGTGAGAAATCTGAGGACTCCTCTAGAAAAAAGATCACAAACACAATCCAAAAGAGAATTGATTTTACTCGTGCCGGCAGTTTTCGCCATAGGGTTTTCCCACCCATTGTTTCTTATGTCCGTCAAATGACGCATTCAGAAGAGACTCAATATACCTAACTTAATGGAGCAGTAATCTCGATAACTTCGTGCAGTAGCACAGTAAATTTTTGTCACTCAAAGTCATACTCGTCATGAGTTTTATTGAAACAGGGTCAATCACCAGGAGATTGCGATGAACTTCCGTGCAGTTCGGACAACTGACGCATATTTCAAATCTAAAGTCATTTCTGAAATTAAAGAGTGTTTGCTGTTAGCTGTTCCCTTGGCCGGAGCGCAACTCTCGCAAGCGGCAACGACTTTTGTAGACACAGTAATGATGGGCATTTTAGGAAGCCATATCTTAGCGGCTGGGGCATTGGGCGCGGCTTTGTTTCATTTGCTGATCAATGTGGGTTCTGCAATCCTCTCAGCTGTGAGTCCACTGGTTGCAGAAGCTTATGGAGGCGGACAGTTAGAACAGATGGGGCGAGTGGTGCGACAAGGTTTGTGGTTGTCGCTGATCTTAGCCATTCCGGTGACACTGCTAATTGAGCACAGTGGAGTGTGGTTGCCCTTGCTGGGACAAGAACCTGGAACTGTAGCATTAACCCAGACGTATCTAAAAGCGATCGCATGGGGTTATCTGCCTGGATTAGGCTTTGCTGTGTTGCGAAGTTTTGTCTCAGCAATTTCACGACCCCGTCCTGTGATTGTCATTATGATTGGCGGTACAGTATTCAACATTGCCGCTAACTATGTGCTATCTCTGGGTAAATTTGGGTTTCCGGCGTTGGGATTAGCAGGACTTGGTTGGGCAAGTACACTGTCGCTGTGGGGAATGTTTGCGGCGCTATCCATCTACATTCTCACTCAGCCTCAACTTCGAGCTTACGGTTTGTGGGCAAATCTGCATCAGTTTGAAGGCAAAGTTTTCAGGGAACTGATACGAGTCGGTGTGCCAATCGGAGTGCTGGCAGGAGTCGAAGGTGGATTTTTCACATTCGTTACGTTTGTGATGGGGCAGTTGGGAACAGTAACATTAGCCGCCCATCAAATTGCCTTGCAGACAGCAGTGATTACCTTTATGATTGCAGTCGGTATTTCGATCGCAACTACGGTGCGAGTCGGTCAGCTCATGGGACAAGGGAATCCCCAAGGAGCAAGACTGGCGGGGTTTGTAGGGATTGGCATGGCGGCTTTATTTATGGCAACGATGGGGATCGTATTCTGGACAATGCCAGGGACAATTGTTGCTCTTTACATCGATACTAAAGATCCAGCCAATGCAGCAGTTGTCAGTTTGGCGAAAACACTTTTGGGAGTGGCGGCAATGTTTCAAATTGCTGATGGCATTCAGGTGGTGGCGGCTGGTGCCTTACGAGGACTGAAGGATACTAAAATTCCCTTGTTGATTGGTATTTTGGCGTATTGGGGAATTGGTCTAACTTGTGGCTACACCTTAGGGATTGTACTAGGGTTTGGTGGTGTTGGGTTATGGTGGGGATTTGCGATCGGTCTTGCTGTGGCAGCAGGTGTTTTAACGTGGCGGTTTAGTCAGGCTCAGGCATGGCGATCGATCACCTCTCAATCTTAGATCGTCTAAAAACAAACCCGTCATTTATAGGGTCAGTGCCTCCGTGCCTGTCCCTAAACCTTGCGGGGGCAACCACAGTAGGATTGCCCCTACCATTAATGAACCGACGCACTAGCTCTTCTTTTTAACGAATTTGATTTGCCCATCAGACTGAATCTCTGAGGGGGTCCATCCAAGATGGAGATAAAATCCATACGCCCTCAAATTGGGATTGTTACCTGTTAAGAGCCAAATCTCCTCAACTCCTTGAGACCATAACCATTGTTCAGCTTGCTGCATTAGTGCGCGTCCTGCCCCAGAACCTTCAAAAGAGGGAAGAACGAACATGGCAAATATAGTTTCTGCCGTTGCATTTGCCATGGAGAAAGCAATAGGTTGTTCATCAATTTCAGCAATCCACGCCCGATAGTCTGTTTGCAACATCTGGGCAATAGTTTCCGGAGTAATCTCTAAAGCTGCCAATTCCTCACGAGACTGATAATTCTCGATGACACTAGTTCTGATGTTAAAGAGTGTTTCAATATCTTCAATCTTTGCTTCTCTAATCTTCATATTTTTAATCCAAAAAATACATGAATTAATTTGTGATTTATAGTAACCGAAAAAGTCTAATGTTTTAAATCGTTAAAATTTTAACATTTGCGCCCAAAAAAATCGTTTTCAAACCCGAACCCCATTTTTAAAATAAATTTCTTGAGATCGAATTTGCATTGATATAGCAAAAGGCAGAAAGCAGAGGGCAAAAGGCTGTTATGTTTATTACCGATACATGGTCGTTTGGGCTGTTATACCAAGTTGCATTCATACGTAGCATATTCATTTTCTCCGCGTCCCCGCGTCCCCGCGTCTCCGTGTCAATCTCAGCTACTATCTTTGAACGCAACTCGGTATTAGCTCTGCCCTAACCTTTATGGCGATAGCTATAATTCGTAATTCGCACCTGAAATTATCTGAGATACCGCTACTTATGTCGAAGTAAGGGTTTTCACCAGGCTTTAATAACGAATTACGAATGATGATAGCGTATAAGAATCGCAGCTATTACATTGAACCCCAGCTTACAGTTGGTCGAGCATTAGGGCTTTTGTAAACTCGATAACTATTCCGTTTTGCCCAAGCATCTGCTGCTGTCGTTAGTTGTGAATGTCCAGAATTTAAATAAGCTAATGCCATTTCTTTATTTCCTTGGGAATTGAGCTTATCAATCAGAGTGGGAATGACTTCTTCCTTGCCTAAACTAATGAAAGTAAATAAGGCATTAGTAATGGTGCTTGGATTACCTGAACTTACATCTTCTAATAAAACTTTTTTGGTTACATCCCACTGATCGAGCAAATTCTCTCCCTGACGTTTGGCGATGAATAAGTGGACAGAATCTTGAGTGGATTCAGGTTGCCAATTTAGCTTCACTAAGGATTGAGCAACAGCTTGGTTAGAAAACCAATCAGTGAGGTTTTTTGTCAATGGTTTAACTGCTTTTTGCTCACCAATGTCACCCAGAGCAATAGCCGCTTGTTGGCGTACTACAGCATCGTCACTTTGCAAAACAGCAATTAAGGGATCGACGGCTGGTGTCCCAATGTCAGCTAATGCGCTTCTCGCTTCGGCGGGAAGAGAACTTTTAGGATTAGTCAAGATTGTGATCAGAGTAGTCACGGCACGGGAATCTTTAGTCTTCCCTAAACCTGCGATCGCTATTTTTTGTTGATCTGGAGTAGATTTATTCGCCGCCGTGAGCAATGTGTCGATCGCAAGGGGATGATTTGTGGTGCCCAAGGCAAGTGCGATCGCTTCTTGTTCTTCAGGGTTGTTTTGTGCAAAAGCACGAATTAGAGTATCGACTGCTTGTTTATCGCCAATGGTTCCCAAAGCCCCTATTGCTGCTTGCCGCAAGTCCTGATCAGAACTCTCAAACGCCTTAAGCACTGGTTCAATCGCACGAGAATCCTGAGTTTGCCCCAGTACAGCAATAACTCTCTGCTGAGAACTGTCTCCTCCAGAATTGAGGCTTTCCTTCAAAAGAGCAATGAGAGGTTCCATTGCCGCAGGATTTTCCCCACGAACTTGAGCTAAGGCAGGAGCGATCGATGTATAGTTTTGCCCAATCACAAACTCAATCGCCCGTTTGGCTTCTGCTTGCACTTTACTATCCTTATCCTTAAGAGCAATCACCATCGCTTTAATCGCTCGTGGATCGTCAAGCCACTGCAAGCCCATCAGTGCAGCTTCCCGTAAGCGAGGGCTGTTATCTTGCAGGGTGGAAATTAGAGGTTCAACAGCCCGCTTATCTTTCTTTGAACCTAAGTCAATGGCTGCTGAATAAGCTCCATCTCCTCGTTGATTAAGCACTGTAATCAGTTCTTCCGTGCTTTTAGAAGAGCCACAAGCTACGACTGATAAAGAAAGAATAACGGTTAAAAATCCGCTGGTGATAGCACTGAAGGGTTGGAATTGAGCAGTCATGATATCTTTCCCTATTAACCTGATGTGCGTGTATAGAAGGAAGCACTTCAGCAACTGCTCAACCAGGAAACACTATGCTGAGCGCAATGCTTCTGATGAGCTATCAGACTTACTTGGGGAATTTATGCATAATCACCCAAAAAAATTGGTCGAATAGGCAAGATATCCTGAAAACGCTTTGTTTGGTGCGACTTGTTACGCCTGAGGTTAGCTCTTGAGAGACTTCTGGGAATTTGTGAAACTCTTGTAAATAAAGACAAAAGCGATCGCTCTCCCGTACTTGTTAAAGCCTTGTCTTCCCAGGATTTCCAAACGAATCCTATTTATAAGGAAAGAAGACTTCCCTAAATGTCAACGACACTCTTCTGCCTCTAGTAAATTCTCTACCTTGATAGCTATCTTGCTTTTGACTCAGAATTCCATGTTGCCAAACATATCTAGCATCTCCCTGAAACACCAGTAAACTACCAGGTTGTAAAAGAATTTGTGCTGTTTCTCTGGTTCGAGAGTGAGTAAAATCCATAACACAATCACTCCCCAAACTGAGTGTAACAACCGTATTTCCAAAGCAAGGAATACAGTCAATATGGGATTCAATTCCTTGCCCTGGTTGATATTCATTGACAATGAGTTGATCGAAAATCTTTTTTGTTATACCATCCCTATAAAATTTTTCTGCTAAGCCTTGTGCCCAATCTGGCAGAATACCTAAATATGCAGATGAAGCAAATTCACCATTTTTATAGTCATATTGATATCCATAATGCTGAACTCTTCGATTCATTTTAATTGACCATTCTTGTTGATCGACAATATTGAGCAGTTGATTTTTTTTATCAACAGGAAGATAGTCAGGAATATAAGTTAATCCTGATATTTTTTCTAGGTCAGGATTGATATTTTTATTCAATGCGAATTGGGCTTCCTCAGGGAATACCATGCTTCTGGTGGGTTGTTAGTAATCAGAATTTTAGAATACCAAGAGTTAAGTAGCTGCTTCCTTTTCTATCCGATCTAAAGCTTTTTTCGCTTTTAAAACTGCTTTTAAATAGGCTAATTGGCTGTTCCAAGCTAGGCGAGGAAGGATGTATGGTTCCTCAACGTGCTCTTGTGTGAAGTTAGATTCTGAATTTTCTGAATTTGCTACCATTTGGCTACTTGTCTCCTTACTAAATCCTTTTTTACTTCATCTGCTCACAGATTGCCACATAGAAGAGGCAGATTCTTCCTGCCAATGAGCGGGCCACTGGATGCAATCAGATGTAAAGTGAAGTGGATCGTGATCGGGCCAAGGAACATTAAGCGGTTCTTCAATCAGCGCAAATTCACCATTATCAAAAGGAATTCCCTGTGCTTGCACCATCGGCGATACACGCTCCCGTAATCCTCGTTCTGCCTGAACAAGTGCCCGATGGTGACAATATGGGTTGTTGCCTCTACGGTTAAAGAAAACGTGAGCTGTCCAAGAGCATCCTCCCCGGCAAAGTTCTGCAAATTCACAGGTTTTGCAGAACCCCCACAAGTGAGCTACACCTTCGGGTGTGCCTGCCCCTAAATTGAATCGTAGCTCTGGTGCTTTTTCGACAATTTCTCGGAGGGATTGCTCTCTAATATTGCCACCTGTATAAGCGGAAGTAGGTAATGAAGGACACCCTTTAATGGCACCGTCTGCCTCAATTCCTAAAGTGAAGAGTCCGGCTGCACAACCTTGCCAAAATGTCCATTCATCTCCTTTGCCCCGCAATAGTCGTTCTTCGGGGCCATAGTAACCGATGTTGTTACCCGGTTGAATTTGGACTTTCTCTTGTTGTGCCCGACGGGCGACACGAGCGAGCATTGGGTAAAGAGCTAGCAACTCATAAGGTTGAAGGAGGATGTCGGCGTTGTCGGCAGCATTACCCATCGGTACAGTGAGCTGAATCTGCCAAGCTCTGGCTCCAGCATCGCGGATATGCTCGTATATGAGTGGGAATTCAGGTGCGGATAGGCGATTGATTTGGGTGTTGCAGCCAAAGGGGATACCGACTTCCCGCAAGTGGCTCATGGTTTTAAAGGCGTGTTTCCATGAACCTTTTTTACCCCGTAGGCGATCGTGAGTGGCTTCTAAGCCATCAACGGAAACGGAAACTGTCGCAATCCCTGCTGCCTTCATCCGGTGTGCTGTGTCCAGGGAAATACCATATCCCCCAGTAGTCATCGTGCAACGCATCTGAGCTTGGTTAATTGCTTGGGCAATTTGCAGCCAATCAGGACGGAGAAAAGCTTCCCCACCGATGAGGGTAACTTCTTTAATTCCAACTTCTGCCATTTGTCTGACAAGGTCAAGCGCTTCCTCTGTAGAGAGTTCTTTAGCCCTTGCCTCTCCAGCTCTTGAACCACAGTGGCTACAGGCTAAATTGCACTTTAGGGTAATTTCCCAAACCGCATAACTCGTTCTGTGGTATGTCATGGCAATTAACGCTCAGTTTTTCTTGAAATCAACTAAGACATGAACAGGCTGTAATCTAATGAAGTAGAGAAGGAGTAGATATTCACTGCGACTCCTTCTCTACAATCAACCGCTAACCGATGAGGGGGATCTAATCGGATTTATGCGATCGCACAAAACATCTACTAAAACAACGGTATGAGGCGATTATTAATCAGCCGAGGATACAATGACTCCGTACATCGGCTGTACCACAGGTTCTGTAACAGGCTCTATGACTACTCCGTACATCGGCTGGACGACAGGATCGGTTATGACTCCAGGATCGACCACTACTCCGTACATCGGCCGTACAATAGGCTCAAGTTGAGACCAAGGCTTTCGCCCAAAAATGGGTGATGTAGCAAAATTATTCTTTACCAACCCACCAACGAGTGCTACCAAATCTTCTTCACTGAGTTCGTTAAACTCGCCTCGTTCTTTTAAATCTAAAATTTCGAGAGTAGCTGTTTCAAATTCTTCTTTTGAAAAGCTGTATCCAGCCTCTTGCAGAATTTTTTTACTTTCATCGATTGAACTATTCAACAATTGAGACCAAAACGCTTTATCGTTAACCAGTCTGACTAAAAACTCTTTGACTTTTTCTATTATTCCTACAGTCATACAATCTCCTTGTGAGTAAACATCGTAATGAATAAAGAGCGTATATAAATAGCTTTTAAATAAGCTTTTTTTAAAATGATTTTTCAAGATAATATGTTGTTCAAGAATTAATGTTTGCTACTTTATTTTTTTATTTCTATCATTCTTGAGATTAAAGGTCGTGCCAATTTGGCAGATTTTGTAAAGAGTAAGGAATAATACCTAGTGCAAGAAGGCTCCAAGAAAAAAGGCAGAAGACAGAAGGGAAGAACGCTTGTACACTAAGCTTTTTAACCTTTTTGGTCTGCACATTAATGGTTAGCTGCCTCTTGCTGGATTGACGCAGACTCGTTAGAGTGGCATTGCTATGCTGAATGACTATTTCCGCACAATTCTTCGATACAGCAATGCCTACGGGTTCCTTTGATAAGACGAGTTGGGGTTGGCAGCTAGGACAGCTACGACAGCGGGTAACTGAGTGGTTTGAGTTGAAAACCTTTCGTACCTTATCGAATCTATCCATGCCAGCGTGGTGGGATTCTCCCATCGTACAAATTATTGTAGAAATAGCGTTTTGGGTAATTTTGGCTTTGCTCCTCATCTGGGGGACTTTTCAGCTAAGGCGAGTGTTACGTCCTTATTTTTATTCCTTTAGCCATTCACTCAATCAGCGATCGCATCAAGCAACAACAGCGCCAGTCACTGAACTATCCGTCGCAGGTTGGTTGCAGCGATCTTCAAAATTCCAGCAACAAGGTAATTACCGGGAAGCTTGTCGCTGCTTGTATATGGCGATGTTGCAGCGCCTCAATGACAGCGGAATTGTTCCCCACCAATCTAGCCGCACGGATGGGGAGTATTTACAACTGATTCAGCAGCTACCTCAGCCGCAACCTTACCAAACCCTACTTACAATTCACCAACAATTGTGCTTCAGCCATGCCGAAGTCTCAAACTCAGTGTTTGAGCAATGCCAGCAAGCGTATCGAGAAATTGAATTATGAATTATGAATTATGAATTATGAAGGGGGAAGGGAGCAGCCTTGGGATATTCGAGAACGATCGTTTAAGTATGCGTTGCGAGCCATCAAACTTTATCAATTTTTGCAGGAAGGCAAAGATGGAGCAGGTTGGATATTGGGTAAACAATATATGAGAGCGGCAACATCTGTTGGAGCCAATATTGAAGAGGCTCAATCTGGGCAAAGTCGTGCGGATTTCATTCACAAGCTCAGTATCGCTCAAAAGGAGGCTAGAGAGAGCTTATATTGGCTACGTCTCTTAGCAGAATCAAAGATTGTCCCTCCTAATCGCATAACATCTCTCATGAAGGAGACTGAAGAGCTTATTGCCGTAATTACTACTATTATTGTTAAAACGAAGAACAAAAATTATTAATTCTGATGAATAGAGTTATAATTTAATTTTGTTATTGACTTACCATTGCTGTTTTAGCATATTTTTACTTTATATTATAAAATTAATATTTAAACTTCCTATTTTTTTGATAAATTTATATTCAAGCATTTACTTGTAATTCATAATTTATAATTCATAATTCATAATTTATGAAGCGAAGATTGTGGCTAGTTGGAGCGATCGCGATTGGGGTAGTCGTTCTAATTACGTTCCTGGCTGCTCCTGCCAATAATAAAGTCAATAGCGGTTCTACCTATGGTCGTGCTCCAGATGGGTATGGCGCTTGGTATGCCTATATGGAGCAACGGGGAACCCCTGTCACCCGCTGGCGAAAACCTTTTGAGGATTTAGCCAAGGACAAGGATGCTAAACCTCCAATCACTTTCTTGCGCGTCACTAGTAAATTAGCCTGGAACTCTCTTGCTCCTCAGGAATACAAATGGGTTGAGAAGGGCAATACTCTGGTAATGGTAGGAGTTCGCCAACCCCCTACAGAGGCTGCCTTTAGTACCAGACATCAAATCGAAGCTGGGAGTGTGAAGATTGACACGACAAGAAGGAATAAGAATGCGAAGGAACAACTATTAGGCGATCGCTTTGGTGCTATTGTTTGGCAAGAGAGTATCGGGAAGGGAAAGGTTATTTACGCTACTACCCCCTATCTCGCAGCTAATGCCTATCAAGACTCCCCAGGTAACTATGAATTTTTAGCGCAACTAGTGACTCAATCAGGAGTTAAAAGTCAGGAATTAGAAGCATCCAACACCCAAAACTCCATGTTTGTCGATGAATACATCCACGGCTACAAAGATACAGACATTATCAAGCGCGAACAACGACAAGATGTATTCAGTTATTTAGCCCAGACACCTATATTTCCCGTTCTAGTTCAAGGGTTGATTCTCCTGGTTGTTGCTATCTGGGCAGGAAATCGTCGTTTTGGAAAACCGTTGACTTTATCAACACCAACCGTTAACAACAGCGAAGCTTATATTCAAGCTTTAGCGGCTGTCTTGCACAAAGCTAATAGTAGTGAGTTTGTTGTGGATGTGGTGGGCAAAGAAGAACAGTTGCAACTGCAAAAAGCGCTGTTTTTAGGGCCCGAACCCCTCAATGAGCAAGCCCTTGTAGACGCTTGGGTGCAGCAAACCGGGCGTCCGTCTGCTGAACTCGAACAAGTACTGCAAATGCGATCGCAAAAACGGCGCATGAGCGAGACACAATTGCTCAACTGGTTGGGGAAATGGGAGGAAATCCGTCGCCAGGTTGTGAAGGTTGAATTTAACAGTTGGAAACAGGAATAGCGGTAAGGCAGGCTTAAGTAGATAAAATCAATAGCTAATAACCGATAACTAATAGCCCAGATGAGCGACACTACCGTTGTATTTAACCGCCTCAGCCAAACCCTTAGCAAAATAGTTGTCGGTCAATCTGCTGTTGTGCAACAGTTGTTGGTGGCACTGCTTACAGGAGGCCATGTCATTGTCGAGGGAGTACCGGGAACGGGTAAGACTTTAACGGTGAAGGTGTTGGCAAAGTTAATTCAGGCAGATTTCCGACGGATTCAACTGACGCCTGATATTTTGCCCTCCGATATCCTGGGGACGAATATTTTTGACCTGAATAGCCGCAGTTTTACCCTGAAAAAAGGGCCTGTGTTTACTGAAGTTTTACTGGCCGATGAAATTAACCGCACGCCACCCAAAACTCAGGCAGCACTGTTGGAAGCGATGGAAGAGCAGCAGGTGACTTTAGATGGTGAAACATTGCCGCTATCAGAACTGTTTTGGGTGATTGCGACTCAGAACCCTTTGGAATTTGAAGGTACTTACCCCCTGCCAGAAGCGCAGTTAGACCGCTTTTTGTTTAAGTTGGTTGTCGATTACCCAGATACGGCAGCAGAAAAGCAAATGTTGCTCAATACTCAGGCTGGGTTTCGCGCTAAACGCCTTGATTTGGCTCGCCTGAAGCCCATAGCAACAGTAGAGCAAATCTTGAGTGCTCGTAAAGCCGTTCAAGCGGTTGAGGTAGAAGATAAGCTGCTCGATTATCTGTTGGCATTAGTGCAGCGTACAAGACAACACCCTGATCTGGCTTTAGGAGCCTCTCCGCGAGCGGCTGTCGTTTGGTTGCAAACGAGTAAGGCTTATGCTTGGTTGCAAAATCGCAACTATGCTACCCCTGATGATGTTAAAGCAGTTGCACCACCTTTGTTGCGTCACCGTTTGATTCTTCGGCCTGAAGCGCAGTTAGATGGGTTGCAAGTTGATGCTGTCATTAGCTCATTACTGAACCAAGTGCCGGTACCCAGGTAAGTTAAGGGGGCGTGTATAAAAACAAATCTATCGTTTGTGGGGCACGGCATCTTCAAATATTGTCCATAAACCGAACTGTTACGGTTGCCGTACCCCTACTGAAAATGCTCTTGTTTCACTCAGCACTCAAAACAATGATTCCTTCACGACGAGTTTATGGTTTGCTGCTCCTCGGCATGGCGATCGCAGCCGTCCTTGCCACTCTTTTTAATATTACAGTCAGCCTGATTGCAACCCTGCTCTTTGATGGGGTTGTCCTCACATTAGCGATTTGGGATGCTCAACGGGTAAAAGCCAACCGGGTGCAAGTCAAGCGTCATCCCTTGCATCGGCTTTCGATTGGGCGGGATAATCCTGTTGTTCTCTCCCTACAATCAGGAGAACGAAGGGCGAAAATTCGGTTGCGGGATTACTACCCGTTAGAGTTTGAAGTGTCGGCTTCCCTACTTGAAGCCACTCTAGAACCTAACACCGCTCAGGAACTCACTTATACAGTACACCCGGATAGTCGGGGTGAGTATGAGTGGGGAGATATTCAGGTGCGGCAATTGGGACGGTGGGGTTTGGCGTGGCAGGATTGGAAAATTCCCGCCAGTCAGATGGTTGCTGTGTATCCTGACTTGATGGGATTGCGATCGCTTTCCATTCGCCTTACTTTAGAGAATACTGGCACAATGCGCCAAGCACGACGCATCGGTGCAGGTACAGAATTTGCCGAATTGCGGGAATATGGGGTTGGGGATGATACCCGCCTAATAGATTGGAAAGCGACAGCGAGGCGATCGCGTCCCTTGGTGCGAGTCTTGGAACCGGAACGAGAGCAAAC
>CBKWLJ010000191.1:0-15609 GCA_966675205.1 uncultured bacterium | reverse complement strand
ATTTACTCAGTTAGCAAAACCTAACCTTTAAGTAATTATTACTATTGATTCTATCAGGGGATTACATGCCAGTTTAGGGTCATTAACCCTTGAATGCTAAATGACCAAATCCTTTGTCATTCATAAAATCGTAATTAATTGATTCAGACTGTATGCGACTAAACTCCTTTCTGGAAAATAGCGAACCCTTTCGCCCGATAACTTTAAGCTGCTCGACTTATCCTAGTAGAGCAATTATGAATTCCAACTGAAGAGTTCTACAGGGGAGTCAATCAATTTGACTATTAATCTAGACTAGCGGCGCTTTTCGGCTGCTTTTTTAGCGGCTTTAGCTGCTTTTTTAGCCGCTTTCTCCGCCGCGATCGCAGCTAATTTTACCTGCTCTTTTTCTTCCGCAATTTTATCTAGGTAATAATGATAATCTCCTAGATAGGTGCGAAACTCTCCATCTCGGATTTCAACAATTTTGTTGGCAACTTTAGAGATGAAATAACGGTCGTGGGAGACGATTAGCACTGTGCCATCGTAATTTTGGATAGCTTCTTCCAACATCTCTTTGGCAGGAATATCTAAGTGATTGGTTGGCTCATCCAGAATTAATAAATTGGCCGGACGTAAAAGCATCTTAGCTAGAGCAAGACGAGCTTTTTCTCCACCACTGAGAGACTCAACTCTTTTAAATACAGTTTCCCCGCTAAACAAAAATCTTCCTAATAGGGTGCGAACTTCTTCATTTTTCCAGTCAGGAACTTCATCATGGATCGTTTCCATGACAGTTCGGCTTAAATCTAAAGCTTCTGCTTGATTTTGCTCGAAGTAACCAGGAATAACGTTATGTTTACCTAATTCAACTGTACCTTCTGTAGGAGATTCCATCCCCATAATCATGCGAAGTAGGGTTGATTTTCCTGCACCATTCGGGCCTAAGAAGGCAACTCGATCGCCTCTTTCAATGAGTAAATCGGCTCCCAAAAACAAAATTTTGTCGTCATAGGTATGCACCAACTCCTTGATTTCTACTACCTCCCGTCCACTGCGGGGTGCAGGGGGAAAGCGGAAGTGCAGAGTTCTTAATCCTGCGGTTGGAGCTTCAATGCGTTCAACTTTTTCCAGTTGTTTCTCGCGGCTTTTGGCTTGGGTACTGCGAGTCGCACTCGCACGGAAGCGTTCAACAAAGGCTTGTTGTTTTTCTAGTTCTTTTTGCTGACGCTCATAGGCACTGAGTTGTGCTTCGGCATTCTCAGCTTTTTGTTGTAAGTAGGCCGAGTAGTTACCTAAATAAGTGGTGGAAACACCGCGCTCTGTTTCTACAATTTGGGTACAGAGGCGATCGAGGAATTCCCGGTCATGAGAGACGATTACCATCGGGGTTTTAAGACCTTTCAGGTAATTTTCTAACCATTCAATGGTTTCTAAATCCAGGTGGTTGGTGGGTTCGTCGAGTAACAAGAGGTCAGGCTTTTGCAGGAGGATTTTGCCCAAACTCATCCGCATCTGCCAACCGCCACTGAAGGCACTGACTAAGCGATCGCCATCTTCGGACTCAAAACCCATTTCTGGTAGAATCTTCTCGATTTGCGCTTCCAACCCATAACCATCCAGGGCTTCAAACTGGCGCTGCAAGCGGTCTAACTTGTGAATGAGCTTATCTAATTCTTCCGGAGAAGCAGTTTCCATGCTGCGCTGCACCTGTCCCAGGGATTGCTGCACCTGATTCACCTCTTGGAAGACTGTCCAGAATTCTTCCCTTACTGTGCGCGTGGGATCGACTTCAAATTCTTGGGTTAGGTAGGCGATATGCAAACTCGCAGGACGAATAATTTCTCCAGCCGTAGGCTCAATTTCACCAGCAATGATTTTCAGTTGAGTGGATTTGCCTGCACCATTGACGCCGACCAGACCGATGCGCTCGCCCGGCTTCACTTCCCAGTTGATATCCTTAAGAATTTCGCCAGTGGGATAAATTTTACTGATATGTTCGAGTCGCAGCATGGCGGTGTTTCTAGGGCAGATAAGGAGGAGATGACAGCAATCTACGAGGGGAATGTCGTAGATTCTTTAATATTCTTGTCAATCTTAACAAAAATTTAATTACAACAGTGAAGCTGGCAACCCCTTCTTGGTCTCGAGGAGGATCGAGGCGTCAGAAATCCACTTAATCTACTATCTCTACTCGTCCTTTGCGAACACAGTACAGCAGGCGATTCACTGAGTTTCGTTCGTCTTCAGTGAGGGCACTCTCTAAAAAAGCTGTCATCAATCCATAACGGTCAGCAAGTGTAATTTTCCCAGTTTTCATCGCTTGAGCAAACATCTCAGATATGGCATCTGGCAAAAGACAGAGTTGGTATAAATTAGCGTTTTTCATAGCATAGCTGGCGACTTTACACTCCCAAAGCTATTGATTTTCCCCGACAGAAAAATCTTTCAGTAGCAGTAACCCTGGCTTCTCAAAGTTCCAACTATAGAAGTAAAAAAGTGTCTCATCCCTCTGCCTTGAGGATGAAGGATAAATTTAACCCCTCCTGTTATGAAGTATCCTTTTCCTGAGTTTTGCGTTTAGTCGCATGGGGTCTAAAAAGCAAACTAACTCCCGTAGCCCAAGCTATGGAAACAAGCCATCCTGCAAAAATGTCGCTTGGATAATGAACCCCCAGATAAAGACGTGTCCAACCAATGGCGATGACAAACAAACTGCCTACAACCAAGATGGGTAAGCGCCAGCGTCTGTTCCAGGAGAGGATTACTAAAGCGACCACCAGTGTCATACTCGACATAGCATGACCGCTAGGAAAACCATAATCAAATTCTGGAGCGGGTGATTCCCACAAGTGAGGACGCACTCGATGCAACAGCACCTTGGCAGTGCGATTGATGATGATGCTTCCTAGTAAAGTCGTGAGAAGATAAGCTAGCGATCGCCACCGTCGTCGGTACAACAATATCAATGAAATTCCGACACAGACTGGAAATACTCCCCAAAACACCCCTAACTTGGTTAAGTTTGTGGCAAAAGTATCTAGACGAGGCGAGGCTGTTTGATGAATTGCTAGCAGTAAGGGGACATCCCAAGGAAAACCGCCTTCATTTTCCCAAATATCTTCTGCCATCTCCCCAAAAATCTGTAGGGGTAAATAAACTCCTACTAATAGGAGCAGCAGAGAGCGCCAATGTCTCCTAAGCAGCTTCTTGAGAACTTTGATGAAAGACTGGAGAAGCTGCCAGATATTGGAGTTAAACATTTTTATCTAGTGAATGCTGCAATACTTCACCCTAACGGGTAGAAGGGTGGCGTCTTAATCCACTACTATGGTACCTGTCAGGCTCCAACAATATTGACAATTTGTCTCGAAATTTGTTAAGCAAGATTTTGGTTGATATGTTGGGCTTTACGGTACAAAGAACTGCAAAATCTTTTGTGCAGTTTCTTCGTGAGTTTTGTTTGACGACTAATGAGCTTGAACAATCAGTCTCTGTGGTCTATATCGGCTGCGGCATAAAGCAACTTTCTCGCAGTCACAGCGCTATCGTTTAATTTTGACATTGAAATACAGGAAAGATATTTTGACAGTCTAGCTTTCCCAGTTTTTGAGGATTTTTGTATAGGGGTGACGTTAGCGATCGCAAATGCCTTTGTGTATCACTTCTAGTAATTGAGCTGTTGTAAATGGCTTAGTTAGATAACCATTAGCTCCCAGCTTTTGCCCTTGACTCACAACATTTTGGAGATTTTCTGCGGTAATGAAAAACAAAGGAATTGTGGCTGTAACCGGGTCTTGACGTAGCTCCTTGAGTACTTCGTATCCATCAAACTCTGGCATCCTAATATCACACAAAATCACATCAGGAACAAACTCTTTTGCCAACTGCAATCCCCGGAGACCATTTCCAGCTTCAAGCACATTAAATCCATTAGTTTTTAGGATGTTCAAGATACTCTCGCGCAGGATGTCTTCGTCTTCAATTACCAAAACCTTTGTCATCAGTTGCTGTTAGTTCGTTTGAGCCAAATAGATCGCATTAAGGTATCATCAATAATACTTAATTCGTATTTAACCTACAGCTAAATCTGAAGGCTTGAAAAGGGATATGCCCCTGGTAGCGGCTCCAAGGAAAGAGCAAGCTGTCTTGGCTCAGATGAACTGAAGTTGCCATTGCTACTGTCCAATTAAATTAAACTATAATCTTATCATTTTCTTTACCATATCTTAACTAGGCGTTAACCTCACTTCATCCCTTTAGGAGGATGATTTTTACAAAAATTCAGTAGCCATGCTTCCTTAAATAGGCAGTAAAGTAAAACATAAATTGTTTCCATGAAGGTTGCTAAAGTTTGAGTAAGCTATTCCACATTTAACTCGCTCGTGTCGGGACAGGCTTTTCGGCGCATCCCACAAGATTGTTGCTAACAACGCTAGTGCTTGCCTAGATGTGGAGCAGCTTAGGAGTGCGTCTGAGCAGAAAAGACAAGGAATAGGGAGTTCTTCCCCATTCCTGGCTCACAAAATCAATGAAGTTTTCTCACTGCTAAATCTGTTTATTAGTAGTGACTGCCAGATTTGCGATGGTGTACAGCCGTGACGCCATCCGATAGCAATTTGCCATCTTTAACAACGCCATAGACCAGCCAATGGTCGCCACACTCCATGCGATTTTCCACCGTACATTCTAAATAAGCGAGGCTGTCACTCAGAATGGGACAGCCATTATTAGCCGTTTCTGTACTCACCCCAGCAAAGCGGTCTTCACCCGGCCCGAAGGGTTTGAGGAAGTGCTTCATTAAACCTAGATGCTTGCCTTCTCCAAGGATATTCACCACAATTTGGTCACCTACATGCATCAAAGACTCAATGGCTCGGTCTTTAGCAACAGCAATGGTGAGGCCTGGAGGGTTAAAAGTTGCTTGGGATACCCAGTCGGCAAGCATAGCCCCCGTCAATTCTCCCTGTTTAGCCGTGACAATACACAAAGAACCGACTAAACGCCCTACAGCTTGCTCAGTACGAGCGGCTTGGGAGTCTGTAACTGGTTGCTTGGCTTTCCGAGATTTTTTGGCTTTTTTCAAAGCTTGGGCAAAGTCGGTACCCGCTTCTTCGCAGTATTTGAGCGAGACTTCATTAGGCTTGAATTTCACTCGAATGGTTTCAAAGCCAAACTGATATCCTGCATCGCGAAATTTATTTTCAATCAGGTCAATGGCTTCACCACTCCAACCGTAGGAACCGAAGACACCCGCAAGTTTGGTTTTCGTCGCCGTCGATAGCACAATGCCGAGAGCGGTTTGAATGGGGGTTGGGGCATGACCGCCAAGAGTGGGGGAACCCATGATAAACCCGTCTGCTTTCTCGACAGCTTTCTGAATTTCCGCAGGGTCAGCGACTTCGCTATTAATTGCTTCAACCCCAACTCCCGCTTTATTAATGCCTCGTGCGATCGCTTGTGCTAAAGTTCCCGTATTTCCATATGCTGACGCATAAATTAGGGCAACTGTCAAGTCTTGATTGGCATTCTGCTCCACCCATTGCCGATAAGACTGAGTGAGGGGGATTAAACTATAGCGTACCAAGGGGCCATGACCCGTTGCATAAAGCCTAGCCTGAAAATCAGCCAGTTTATCTAGCGCCTTTTCCACTTGCCGTGCGTGGGGAGCAAACAAGCAGTCGAAGTAATAGCGTCTGTCTTCGCTAATGGTCGCCCATCCTTCGTCCATAACTTGGTCGCCACAGACATGAGCACCAAAGAACTTATCGGTAAACAAAATTTCGGTTTGGGGGTCGTAGGTGCAGAGGGAACCAGGCCAGCGGGGACTGGGAGTAGGGATAAATTGCAGGTGATGACCGTTACCTAAATCCAGCGTTTCATCACCCCGTACCACTAGAATGTTTAAATCTTCGGTTTCTAGGATGGTTCGCAGAGCGATCGCAGCCGGATTGGAGCAAACAAAGGTAATCTGCGGAGCCAGTTCCAGCAAGGCTTTCAGGGTAACGCCTCGGTTGGGGTTGATGTGACCGAGAATAACATAATCAATGCGTTTGGGGTCGAGGCGTTGTTGTAATGCCGTTAAGAAAATTTCGGTAAAGGATTCTCCGGGGGGGTCGAACAGGGCAATTTTATCAGCTTGTATTAAGTAGGAATTAGCCGTAGTGCCGCGTTGCAAGGCGTATTCGATTTCAAACTTGAGTCTGTCCCAAGTGCGCGATCGCAAAACGTTGGTTTCTGCACCAATCGGAAGAACTTGGACATCGCGTTGCTTGGTTTCTGGGGTAACTGTGACCATGTTTGTGTCTCTTAATTAAGTTGTTATTGATAGGTTTTGAACGGGAAATTTTTTGTTTACTCAGCGTTCCTCTGCGTTGAAACAACCTCTCCTTTCCTCACTGCATCACAGGATGGAGAAGTTGACCAAGTGTTATGAGGTGTAACACTTGGCGCTTGAGCCGTCAGAATGACCTCTCCATTGGCACCATATACCCAGCTTTGCGCTTCCACAAGTGGCTTGGCTGTACGAGTGGAATTAATTGGAGGGATAACTCTAGAAATATTGTCTGTCTCGGAGTCGAGGGTTACCCAATCAGGGGTAATGACTGACTCACCTTGTAAGACTTCGTTAGGACTCGGCGGTAAGCCACCCCGTCCTGTAATGATAAAGCTACTTTTTTTGTCTGCTGCTGCGGGCGTACAACGGCGGTCAATTTGCTGTGAGGCATCAACTACATTAGTAGGCAACTCAACTAACCCTCGACTGGGGTCAACATTGGTGAGTAAATCGAGTTGAAACTCCCCGTCTACCCCAATCCTAGAACTGGCAGTGATATCGCTCAGTGGCGTCAGTTCCTCGCGGAACTCAAGCCCGTAGATGCCTTGAGTCGTGATGTTGATATTGCCGCCTCGTCCCTCGAAGGCATTGGCAGTGATGTCGCTATTTTCTTTGGGGACGGCGACGATGAAATCTGCATCAATGGTGATGTTGCCGCCATCGCCACCTGTACCTGCTTCTCCTGCGGTGGTAGAGATGAGACTGCGATCGCGCATTAGTAATAAATCTCCCACACGCAGGGTTATATTGCCACCGTCACCGGATTGGGTAGTGGCTCTGAGTTGAGTGCGATTTGCCTCCAAGTTTTGGCGAGTCTCGATGATGATGTCACCAGCTGTGCCAGTTCCTAGACTTTGAGAGGAGATGAGAGCATCAGTCAAGGAAAGCGATCCAGTGATAATCTCAACGTCACCGCCGTTGCCTTCGGCTCCATCTAGCACTGTGCTAGCCGCTAGACTGGGCAGTCCATTGCTGCTCACTCCGGCAAAGGAAACGGTCTCGCTAGCTCGAATCCTCACATTCCCCGCATCTCCTCGTCCACCGGTGACGGCTTGCAGTTGAGCGCCATCGGTGACAAAAAGCGAATTGGTGGTAATTTCAATGTCACCTCCCTGACCTTCTCCTCCCTCTCCCACCGAGCTGAAAGCTCCACTGGGATTTCTATAACTGCCCACCCCAGCAAAGGAAACGGTATCGCTAGCTCGAATCCGCACATTCCCAGCATTTCCCCGTCCACGATTGATGGCAACTAGTTGAGCGCCATCACGAACCGAAAGCGAATTGGTGGCAATGTCAATGTCACCTCCCTTGCCTTCGCCTCCCTGTTCCACGTAGCTGAAAGCTCCACTGTAGATCCCATTGCTGCCCACTCCAGCTAATGAAACGGTATCGCTGGCTCGAATCCGCACATTCCCGGCATCTCCCCGTCCAAACGTGCTAGCACTCACAGCAGCGCCATCAATGACAAACAGTGAGTTGGTGGTAATCTCCACATTACCCCCCTTGCCTTCTCCTCCCCGTTGCACTGAACTGGCAGCTTCACTAGAGAATCCATTGCTGCCCGCCCCAGCTAATGAAACGGTATCGGTAGCTGTAATCCGTACATTCCCGGCATCTCCCCGTCCAAACGTGCTGGCACTCACAGCAGCGCCATCAATGACAAAAAGGGAGTTGGTGGTAATCTCAACATCACCCCCATTGCCCTCTCCTCCCGGTTCCACCGAGCTGAAAGCTCCACTGGAGTCGCCATTGCTACCCACCCTGGCAAAGGAAACCGTAGCGGTAGCTCGAATCCGCACATTCCCCGCATCTCCCCGTCCAAAGGTGCGGGCACTCAGAAAAGCGCCACCAGTGAGAGAAAGAGAGTTAGTGGAAATCTCAACGTCACCTCCATTGCCCTCTCCTTCCACTCCGACCTGGCTACCAGCGGCACTGGATTGTCCGTTGCTGCCCACACCAGCAAAGGAAACGGTATCGGTAGCTGTAATCCGTACATTTCCAGCATCTCCCCGTCCACGGGTAATAGCACTAAGAAAAGCACCCTCAGTGACCGAAAGTGAGCTGGCGGTAATCTCCACGTCACCCCCCTTACCTTCTCCTCCCCGTTCCACTGAGCTGGCAGCCCCACTAGAGAATCCATCGCTGCCTACTCCGGCAAAGGAAACGGTATCGGTAGCTCGAATCCGCACATTCCCCGCATCTCCCTGTCCATACGTGCTGGCAATCAGTTTAGCGCCAGAGGTGAGAGAAAGCGAGTTAGTAGTAATTTCCACGTCACCCCCGTTGCCTTCTCCTCCCTGTGCCACTGTACTGAAAGCTCCACTGTATCGTCCATTGCTGCCCACTCCAGCAAAGGAAACGGTATCGGTAGCTCGAATCCGCACATTCCCGGCATCTCCCCGTCCAAACGTGCTGGCACTCACAGCAGCGCCGTCAGTGAGAGAAAGCGAGTTGGTGGTAATTTCCACGTCACCCCCATTGCCTTCTCCTCCCTGTGCCACTGTACTGAAAGCTCCACTGGAGAATCCATTGCTGCCCACCCCGGCAAAGGAAACGGTATCGGTAGCTCGAATCCTCACATTCCCGGCATCTCCCCGTCCAAACGTGCTGGCAGTCAGTCCAGCGCCATCGGTGACAAAGAGTGAGTTGGTGGTAATCTCCATGTCACCCCCGTTACCTTCTCCTCCCTGTTCCGCCGAGCTGAAAACCCCACTGTATCGTCCATTGCTGCCCACCCCAGCAAAGGAAACGGTATCTGTGGCTATAATCCTCACATTCCCCGCATCTCCCTGTCCAAACGTGCTGGCAGCCAGTCCAGCGCCATCGGTAACAAAGAGTGAGTTGGTGGTAATCTCCAGGTCCCCCCCGTTACCTTCTCCTCCCTGTCCCACCTCGCTGGAAGCCCCACTGGAGAATCCATTGCTGCCCACCCCAGCAAAGGAAACGGTATCTGTGGCTATAATCCTCACATTCCCCGCATCTCCCCGTCCAAGCGTGCTGGCAGCTAGTTGAGCGCCAGCAGTGACCGAAAGCGAGTTAGTGGTAATCTCCACATCACCCCCGTTGCCTTCTCCTCCCTGTGCCACCAAGCTGAACACCCCACTGAGGAATCCATTACTATCCACTCCAGCAAAGGAAACGCTATCGGTAGCTCTAATCTGCACACTTCCGGCATCTCCCCGTCCAAACGTGCGAGCACTCAGAAAAGCCCCAGCACTGACTGAAAGAGAGTTGGTGGTAATCTCCACGTTACCTCCCTTGCCGATGCCAAGAACTTCATTGGCAATGACACTTGACTCGGATATCGTTAATACTCCTGTTGTATTAATCTCAATATCCCCAGCTTGGCTGTCAACTGATCCGAAACCTGTTTCTATTCCTGTCAAGACCACGCTTCCTTGCAAAAGCTCCAGTGTCTGAGCGTTAATTGCAATAGTCCCACCCCCCCCAGCCGCTGCACGAACCTGCGCTCCATTGGTGAGCGATACATCGGCTCGCGCTACTTCATCGGGAAAACTCAAGCTGAGATTGCTACCATCAACATTCAACCCAACCGTTCCCGTTGCTGATAATCCCCCTAACTCAACTCGACCCCCCGGAGCCCACAAAAATCCCCCCTCCAACCTCATATTCCCACCCAAGAGCAGCAAACTCCGACCTTCCGGAACGTGAAGTCCCCTCAATAAGGGCAACTCATTGTAAAACCCTCCCAGGACTGGAGTTGTGGCAGTAGAGCGGTTGACAATTTCTGCCTGGTTAGAAAGTTGGTTAAAAAAGAACGCATTAGGGTTAATTGCTAATAAGGTGCTAGTCTCAGGTGCAGAGGCACTGAATAATCCTGTTCTACCCAACCCCACTGCATTCGCTGTCGTTGCCACAAAAGAACCGCCCACATCCAGCTTGGCATTAGGTCCGAAGATAATGCCGTTGGGATTAATCAAAAACAAGTTAGGCGTTGAATCCCCAAAAGTTCCGAGTGTCCCCAGAATCTCAGAAGGATTCCCCCCCGTCACCCGCGCCAGAATATTCTGAATAGCTGCGGGACTAAAGAAGTAGGTTCCTCTGTCAGCATTAACATTAAATTCCCGAAAACTGTGGAAGAGATTTTGACCCCGTTGCGCTCCACCCCCGATGAATTCAATCGGGAAGGTACGGCTAGGTGTAACAACAGAACCTTCAGCCCCCAGAGTATCATCGGGTACGATATTGCTCTGAGCAAAGGTAGGATTTCCAGAAAAGATCGCAAAACCCCCTATTGAAGTTATCGCGCCAATAACCCTGAAAAATCCCCTTAACCGCCAATCATCTCCATAGGTTGCCATACGCGATCGCACCTTGAGCAAAGTTTCGTGTACGCAAGTCATTATTGCCCAAACCCGTGAATGAGCAGCACCCACTCTATCTAACTTGAGCCGACTTCAACGCTGCGATCGCAATAGAGTTGTTTCTGCAACCATCAGGAAAACCTGAACATCTGTTTGCTTACTTTCTGTCATGGCTGGAGTCTCTTCACCTTAAATTAAAAAGTTGTTTTCAGGGGTTTAATGCTGAGGAAACAGTATGTTGTGAAGAATTGACCCTTCATAAGGTGGAAGAAAGAAATGCATTACCAATTTCTCTCAAAGCTTTTTCTCCTCTTCTCAAAAGTCTTTCTCCTGAGTATCTTGCTATTTTCGTCTTTTGCGGTTCTCTATTCTCCCCCAGCCGCTGCTCAGGACAATTGGATTAGACAAGTAGTGGTACGGATAATGAATGATGGGCCACAGCCAATTGTATTGATGGGACGAGAAGTGCAATACAGCGATCGCTCAGAATTGGTAGATGATTTATGGATTGTCTATCCAGAACAAGGGGAAGTTGAGCAGGTAGATCCACGAGCTTCACAACAAATAACGAGAGATTTGAACGAATGTCTCTACCCTCCCTCTGGCAAGAGTCCGGAGCAATTAAACTGCCACTATATGTTTATTGGCCCACCAAGATTTTGACCAGCAATTAGGCAAAGTTGGCAATGTTCAACCTCCTAAATGCATTTATCGAAAGAGTCTAAACCTCTCGCTACTTAGTTTCTGATATAACTAGTGCAAGAAGACAGTCCCGATGAAAAAATTTCATAGCCATGAATGAAAGAGGCATTTCCCATTCCCGATTCCCGACTCCCGACTCCCCACTTTCAAGTCAGAAGCAAGAGGGCAGAAGGGAAAAGGTAAGAAAGCTTGTACAGTAAGCTTTTTAACTTTTTTGAACTGTTGAATTATTGCTGCCGCGCTGTACTAGAGCACCTAAGTAGGCTTTTTGATGGACACCAGCGGAATCAATCCTGCAACTATTAAATAAACGGCGTTGTCATAGTTACAAATAAATAGAACTATTCCGACTAAAAAAGCAACTCCAGAAAATGCCAGACTATAAATTAATCGGGTTGTTTGCAAAAAGCGCCGATGGTTTTCCTCCTTAACTTCCTCGTTCTGGCGAAGAATTACCTCGCGCACTCTAGCCCAGTCTAGAGCTTCATTCGGAGAAGTTGATTTCGTTAAAAGCTCCTCAACTAATGCAAGAGTTTGGGGTAATTTTTGAGGCTTTTTATTAGAAAGATTGGGGGATGATGATAACGTTATCGCCAGTTCTTCGGATTGTTCTGACATTTTTTAAAGGCAGGTAAGGTGGGCAATGCCCACCCTACGAGTTAATAGTAGTTCCCCACTTTGCGATGGTGAACGGCAGTGAGGGCATCGGGTTTGGAGACGCGACCATTATCAACGGTGGCGTAAACTAGCCAATGGTCACTCAATTCCATGCGGCTAGCAACTTTGCACTCCATATAAGCTAACGCATCTGTGAGAATGGGAGAATTGTTTTCTGCTGCCTGTGTCTTTACACCCGCAAAGCGATCGGCACCGGGGGGGAAGCGCTTGAGGAAGTGTTTCATTAATGCTTGGTAGTTCCCTTCTTCTAATACATTGAGAACAAAACCATCGCCTACATGCATCAAGGACTCGATCGCTCGATCTTTTGCTACAGCAATGGTTAATCCCAAGGGTTGGAAGCTAGCTTGAGATACCCAGGATGCCAGCATCGCACCCTTGATGTCGCCTTTTTTGGCAGTGATAATGTACAAACCCCCACTAATCCGTCCCAAGGCTTTGTCAAGGTCGCTACCAATAGCTTTCCTTTGCTTGATTTCACGATCGCGGGTGAGTAATTGCCCCATATCCGTACCCGCTTCTTCACACAGTTGGTAGGTTGCTTCTGAGGGGGTATCCTTCACCCGAATCGCTGGAAATGCTTCTTTTAGACCCAATTCCCGGAAGCGATTCAGCAGTGGATCAATAGGTTCGTCATCCCCACCGTAAGATTCAAACAGTCCGACTATTTGCTTGTCTTTGGCAGCAGCAATGACTGTACTCACTGCCGCATGAGCGGTTTTGTTGGATACTGGGGGCATGGCGATCGCAATTCCTGCTGCACGGCCGACTTGTTCTTGTACCTCTTGGGGGTCAACGGATTTCAAGTTGATCATGTCTACGCCAACGCCTGTTTTGGTAATCCCTCTGGCAAGGGCTTGGCTCATGCGATCGCTATAGCCGTAATCTGAAGCGTAAAATACTACAACTGATGCTTCTGCCTTGGCTTGGGCTTTACTCCACTTGCGGTAACGATTCACCAGTTCATCAACATTGTGACGGAGTAAGGGGCCATGACCATTTGCGATCGTTGTTACCTCTCCCATCTGATCCATCCGCTTGAGGGCAGAGAGCACAGAACGGGCATTAGGAGCCATCAAACAATCGTAGTAAAAGCGATAATCGGCTTCAATGGCACTCAAATCTTCATCAAAGGTGCTGTCGGAACAGTAGTGCAGACCAAATGCATCACAAGTGAACATGACCTGTGTCCCGGCATCATAGCTGAAGATGGTATCGGGCCAGTGGAGATTAGGGGCGTTGACAAATTCTAAGACGTGTCCTTTCCCTAAATCCAACTGGTCGCCATTTTTGACAATCTGGCGCTTAAAGGGCTGATGGACGAAATCCTCCAAAAACTGAATCGCCACTTTTGAAGCCACAACGGTGATATCGGGTGCTAGCTGGAGGACATCTTTGACTAAGCCGCTGTGGTCTGGTTCAGTGTGGCTGATAATGAGGTAATCAATTTCAGTAGGATTAATCAGTCCTTGAAGCGTGTCTAAATAAAGCTGACGAAACTTCTCATGGGAGGTGTCTACTAAAGCGATTTTCTCACCCCGAATCAGAAATGAGTTGTACGTGGTGCCATTTTGTAGCCCAAACTCAATATCAAAGCGATCGCGATCCCAGTCTAATGAGCGAATCGTGGTTGTATCCGGCGCAATTTCGCCAGTCTGCATCGTTAATCGCTTTTGGGCTATGTTCGTCATCACTACCATTTTATGTCTCCTTTATCAAGGCATTTTCACATTTATTAAATGCTTTTATTTTTTCTTTATTTTTACATAGTTGAATTGTAAAATTTAATAGAAAATAATAATAATCACGCTAAAAATTTTGAAACTTAAGAGCATAACTTTTTGGCTTTTAGCGATTAATTTTTCAGCGTTAGCTTACAGATGGCTGTCTAGCGCTAGATATTTTGCCTACTGGAGCAGTAGACCCACTGAGAGGGAGTGTAAAGAACTGTTACTCCTCGTATAGTAACTGAGTAAAAATACTTATGGCAACTAAAAGCTGTATAGCCCCAGCTTGGGTGTAGCGGTTTAACCCATATGGCAAGCTTGAGCAACATCGGCTGGAAAGAAGGAGTAGGGAGCAAATAGGATGAATTTTATGCCTTAGTTGCGAGCGAACCGCCCCTGATTCCTTTGTCGGCATTCCATAGCTTAGGACTTACATGCAGCCTCTCTCTATCTGTAAGGTGTGTGACGGCAGCGTGACGCACGACTATGACTATCAATAGCATAGCCACAGAAGTCCTGACCGAAACCGCGTTTCTCTAGGGGAAAGGAGGAAAGACAGATCATTCCTTTAGCCTTTGCCCTTTTCTATACCCGAAGGGTTTGACCTCTGACAATTTCTTACTGCCTGCCAAGATAGATATAGCCCCATGCACCCTAATGACCCGTTTATCGCTTCGCCAATCTTGGAGGAGGCAATTGACCGCAATCCTCTAATTGTTTCACCTGAAACTCCATTGATTGAAGCGATTGCCTTGATGAGTCAGGCACGAGGTAGTACTTGTTGGCTCCCTGAACTCAACGTCCCATCAGGCATCATCTCCAATCACGAGGCTCGCTCTAGCTGTGTTTTGGTGATGGAAGACAAGCAGCTACTGGGAATCTTTACAGAACGGGATATTGTCTGGCTAACCGCTGATGGCATGAGCTTTGATGGGGTAACAATAAGTGAAGTGATGTCCAAGCCAGTGATTACCTTGCCTGAAGCACAGTTTCAGGATGTCTTTGCTGCCCTATTCCTCTTTCGTCGATATCGAATTCGCCACCTTGTAATCGTGGACGAACACAACCAACTCATCGGGATTGTTTCATCAGAAAGTATTCGTCGTGTGTTACAACCCGCCAATCTTCTTAAATTGCGGCGTGTCTCAGAGGTGATGACGACACCTGTGATTCATGCACCCATGACTGCTTCGGTGTTAAGTTTAGCGCGGTTGATGGCTCAGCAGCGGGTTAGTTGTATCGTAATTACCCAAGCCAATGCTCAAGGAGGTTTTCAGCCTGTAGGGATTGTCACGGAGCGGGATATCGTACAGTTTCAGACTCTACAGCTCAATTTAGCCAATACGCTAGCTCAGGCGGTTATGAGTACGCCACTGTTTCTGCTGAGTCCCTCAGATTCTTTATGTAAAGCCCATCACGAGATGCAACAGCGGCGTGTCAGGCGATTGGTAGTCTCTTGGAATGAAGGAAGAGAACTTGGTATCGTTACTCAAACCAGCTTACTACGGGTATTTGACCCCGTGGAAATGTATGAAGTAATCGCAGTCCTGCAACAGACTGTTAAGCAGCTAGAAGTTGAGAAATCAGAACTCTTACAAAGCCGAAATAATCAATTAAATCGACGGCGGAAGGGGAACAGAAAAGGAACCAAGAGAAAGGTATTCTATAACCCTTACTCTATTCTGAAAATAAGGCAGAAGGCAGACGGTAGACGGCAGAAGGAATAAGAATTTTCATCTTTTCGTGTGGGTAATCGCCTGTGGGGGACTAACTTGAAAATAGGAGTCAGGAGTCAGAAGTCAGGAGTCAGGGGTCAGGGGTCAGGGGCTAGGAGAGATTAGTTTTCATCCATTCGTTGTGA
>CBKWLJ010000190.1:0-15657 GCA_966675205.1 uncultured bacterium | reverse complement strand
CTTGACCAAAGGAATTCGGAAGTCGGAATTCTATTAATTCAAAGTACAAGCCTCTAAATGCGAGTTATGGAAAACAAAGAAATACGTAGTATCGATATTCAAGTTCCTAACTGTAGTTATGGGATGCTCATTCCTTGCTTCCGACTCGACTTCTTCCCGCTAAGCTAACACAATTTTGAATGGAAGCTCTCGCGATTTGACCGCTCCAAAAAATGATACCTTGCTTGAGAATTTTTTATCCGATCGCAACTACATGGCTGCCAATTTAGAACCTCCAAGGCCGGATGCTAACCGCGCTGTCTGGTACTTGGGCATTGACTTGGGCACTACTGGAATTTCTGCTGTCCTTTTGGACTCCTCTACAGGCTATCGGTACCCCATTTATTGGTTACAGACTGTACCTAGTCACTCCAATGCAGGGCCAACGTTATCGTCCCAAATCCCTTCTGATAGCTCTAGGGAGACGACTTTTCGATTACCAACGGTAATCTACTCCGGCCCTGCAACCCACCAACGCTTCGATTCAGCAGTCCCATCGATGGTTGTTGGTTCCTTGGCATCTAAACTGGCCCATCATCAATCGGGAACATTACTAGAAAACTTTAAAGCTTATTTGAATAGTGGTCTTCCCTACTATTGCTCAAAGCGCCGTGAGTGGGAGCCAATCTTACAATTACCCAATCAGCAGCTTGTTTCTCTCTACTGGATACGGCGGGCGTTACAGGCTTTGTTAGCCACGCTGATGCCAAAGAGTACATTGCCCGATTCCTTGATTCAGGTTGAAGCGCAGGGGTTGGAGCGTGAAGCCTTGGCAACAGTCTTACAGCAGCTAGAGGGTGTGATTTTTGGTTGTCCTGCGGCTTGGGGAGATACTTATCGCTTCAATATACGGGAAGCTGTGCTAGACGCTAAGTTGGTGCATTCTCCCGAGCAAATTTTCTTTCTTGAAGATGCGATCGCTTCTCTTCTTGCAATTTTACCCAGTGTTGGGAGCAGACCAGCAAATACTCTCGACAGCGAACCCGGAGAATCAGATTCCACCGATAAAAGTATTGTTTCAGAAAGTTCATCTCACGTCTCCCTGTCTCCCCACCCCCCCGTCTCCCCATCTGCTTTCACTGGCGGTACATTGGTGATCAACCTGGGGGCAACAACAACGGAAATTGCTTTGGTGAATTTGCCGGATAACCTGCAAGAGTTAACTTATAGTGACTTTTATCTTGATAGTTTGCCTTATGCTGGCAATGCGATCGACCTCGATATTTTCTGCCAACTGCTGTACCCTCAACTCTCCCCTGAACAACAGCAGCAGCTTGTACTTCCGGATGATTGGGAATGGCCTTCACCCGGTCAACCTGACCCCCAAAAACGCGATCGCTTAGCCTTTTTGTTGCAACACAATTCTTTTTGCCAAGCATTTTTTAAAGCCACAAGTTATCTCAAAGTAATCCTACAACACAAGGAACAATTTATCTTAACTTTGGATAATCAGCCCTGTACCCTGAGGCGTAGAGATTTAGAAACTCAAGTTATTTTGCCGTTCATTCAACACCTCAATCAAAACCTAAGGAGGCTGATGATTGAAACGGGAATCTCAGAACCAGGAATTTCCCAAGTCTTCTTGCTCGGCGGCACCGTTAACATCGGGCTATTTGCCAAGTGGATACGACAACGATTTCCCAATGCCAGTTTAATTCAGGGATTGGATTTACCAGAAGCAACCTGGGTGGCGGCTGGATTAGCAATGTTGCCTCTGTATCCCCAAGTTTTAAATTATTCGCGGCAGCAGTACAGTGACTATTTTCTGCTATTGGAGCTGTTGCGTGCTTTTCCCGATACGTCAGGGGAAACGGCAACGCACCTCTATAGCCTTGAGGAAATCTTGCAACAGTTAGAACATCGGGGGCTGAATACAGGAGCTGTTTATGAACGACTCGTGCGCTTGCTGGATGGCGAGCTATTGGCTGGTTTAATTCCTTCCCTTGGCGAATTCAGCCTGTTATCTCCAAATTCCAAGGAAAATAAGTACTACACCCAGCTAGCTACTAGTACAGGGATTTTTTCTCAGGAGGGCAGAGGTTCATATCGCCGGAATCCCCAACAGCAGGAGTGTCTGCGCCACTACTTACAGCTCATCTTAGCGGGAACGCATCAGAAGTTTGAAGAACCCTTGATGTTATTTTAACACCATAAAAAAATAATCTTATATTATACATATTTTTAGCGACTGGATTCAAATAGAAAAGATTTCCTTTACAATTTCTTTAAAAATGAAGCGATGATTGTGAAGACTACATAAACGAACCTGGGTTTTTTTATCGAATTCTTAAAGAAGATTAATATCGAAAATATAGGCTGAACCGAAACGCCTAATGTTCTGTACCTTACAGAAGGAAAGCCGTGTCTACCACTATAGGAACTTCCGAGTCCTTACCTGTTGACTCGTTAGAATTCCCTTGTCTGATCCAGGGTTCCAAAGGCCATCGTAGAATACACTACTCAGCTATCTGCAAGCGCAAGCGATTGCTTGATATTGTAGGAGCACTAGTTGGGCTATCCATTACAGCTATTCTCTTCACGCCTATTGCGATCGCGATTAAGTTAGATGATCCAGGTCCGATCTTTTACAGCCAGATTCGTTGTGGCGTAAACGGCAAGCCCTTTCGCATCTGGAAGTTCCGTTCAATGATTGTGGGAGCTGAGCGGCTAAAGCATTTAGTTGACAATCAAGCTAAAGGTAATATCTTCAAAAACCCAAATGACCCACGTATCACTCGCGTGGGCCGATTTTTGCGTCGCACCAGCTTGGACGAATTTCCTCAGTTCTGGAACGTTTTCAAAGGAGACATGAGCTTAGTGGGGACTCGTCCGCCTACACCCAATGAGGTGATGAAGTATGAATTGCATCATTGGGAGCGATTGAATATTAAACCTGGAATGACAGGAGAGTGGCAAGCGAACGGACGTTCTAGCATTACAGATTTTGAGGATATTGTTCGCATGGATATTGCTTATCAGCATAAGTGGTCTATCTTCTACGACTTGAAATTAATCTTTAAGACTCTCTTGGTTGTTGCTTTTCAAGAGGGGGCTCATTAAGAATTCGCAATTCGCAATTGATATTCATGCTAGGGTTTAAACTCCCTGAATAGGGGCAGCTTGATAGAAGATGGGGACTCTAACCCGTCTTTAATTGCGAATTCAAGAGCTTCATAATTCCAATTCGGTTGAGACCAAATCCGTCTTGGAAAACCCTAGCTTGGCAATAGTCTTGAATCTCTCCCCCTTGTCTTCCTTGTCCTACTCTCGCGAAAAAGGGGATAGCAGACCCTGATTTGGTATGAGTTGAAGCCTTTTTTTGGAACGGCCCAGAACGAAAAAAGCTCTTTCTGTAGGGAGAACTTTAGTGAAAAGCTTTAGGCTTGGCGAGTTATGAGCTATGAATGAAGGCAGAAGCTTTTTGAGCAAAAATTATGAATTGTAAATTATGAATTATGAAATGGATTGCAATTCATAGGATTTGAAGCCCCCACTGAAAAATTAAGACTCTACCTTTAGGAGGAGAGAAATCTCCTTCTAAAATCGTGGATGCTTAATTCATAATTGGTGAATTCAGAATTCATAATTTAACTGTAGCTCTTTTGTTTTATGACTATACCCAACTGGATTACCTTTTCTCGTTTACTGGGGTTACCGTTTCTCTTGTACGCTTTGCACAACCCTACTGAGCAAATGCGCTGGATTTGCTTGGCTGTTTTTCTAGTGGCTGCCAGCACCGATTGGCTAGACGGTTATCTGGCACGGAAACTGAACCAAGTGAGCGACTTAGGCAAGTTTCTTGATCCGTTAGTGGATAAATTTTTGGTCTTGGCTCCTCTGTTGGCGTTAATTGAGCTCAATCAAGTACCCGCTTGGGGTGTGTTTCTGATTTTGGCACGAGAATTAGCGATCGCAGGTTGGCGAGTGAATCCTAACTTAACAGGCAGTACGAAAATTAGTGGGGCTAATTTGTGGGGTAAGCTGAAAACCGTAAGTCAGATTTTTGCGATCGCGCTGTTGATTGCGCCCACCCCCAACTCTTGGGATACCTCTGCTTTAGTCGCGTTCTGGATATCCGTCGTCCTCACTTGGATTTCTGGTGCCATATACCTATGGCCACAAAAAGGGACTCAACCAGCAGTAGAAAGCAGTGGCTTGAGAGCAGATAGCTAATTCCTGATTTCTCATTCATTAGCCAGAGGAATCAAAGTCTCCAGATTTCTAGGATGAGCGTACTTGCATATAGACGACTGGAGGAGATACAAGCATGGCTCTTTTCAAAATTGCAGATTTTAATCCAGGATACCGCGAAGAGGCGTTTGATGGTGATGATGTCAAGGGTCTTGATGTCTACGCGGGAAGAACCAATGAAAAAATTGGCTCTATTCATGACGTGCTAGTTGATGAAACAGGACGTTTCCGATATCTCGTCATTGACACAGGCTTCTGGATTTTTGGAAAAAAAGTTTTGCTTCCTGTTGGTCGTTGCCATGTTGATGCGAATGCAAGGCGTATTTATGCCATAGGAATTTCCAGTAAAGAGCAAGCGGAAAGATTACCTGAATACGATGACAGTATGACGGTTGATTATGACTATGAAGAACGAGTCCGGCACGTTTATCGCACTCCAACTGTAGAAACATCAGTCCCTGTGGAGACATCAGGAGTTTCGAGAGTAACTTCTCCAGCAACTACGCCACGCCCTATCTCCCATCAATCTAGCTCTGTTCCTTATGATCGCAAAACTTACGGTTATGAACATGAGCCTTCACTCTACCAAATGAATGATCAAGAGCATCAACAGCTCAGACTGTATGAAGAACGACTAGTTGCCAATAAACGCCGTCGTCAGACTGGAGAAGTCGCAATTGGTAAGCGCGTTGAGACAGAAACAGCTCGAGTTTCAGTTCCTGTCGAGAAGGAGCGAGTCATCATTGAGCGGAGTACTGTTGCAGACGTTGGCAGTACAGTTACTCCTGGCAGCCATGACTTTAGGGAAGGCGAAGTAGCTCACATGAGAGTTTATGAAGAGACGGCTGATATCAGAAAGCAACCATTTGTGCGTGAGGAGGTAAACGTCAGGAAAGAAGTTGAGCGAGATACGGTGGATGCTACAGAAACCCTTCGTCGTGAAGAGTTAGAAGTGGATGTGGACGGAAAGCCAGTTGTGAGGTCTCCGAATCGACATTTCAAAAATAATTCGTAATTATGAATTCGTAATTCGTAATTAAAAGGCGGGTCAGAGTCCGGAGACTTCTCAAGTCGCTCACGTTCAGTTGGGGTCTAAATCCCCATCTGAACGTCAATTACGCATTACGAATTACGTAGCTTGCTTCTCGCGAGAGCGAGTACTACGAATTTTTAATCATCCCCAGTTGCGTTCTAATCGCTGTAATTTAAGCCCGCTTCCTCCAGCTCCTAGAAGCTGGAGAAGTGAAAGTTACCTGTTTGAATGCAATTCGGTATAAACCAGTTTGGTTGCTAAACGGCTTTTAGAATTTCGTCATCTACCGAGAAATCGACCTCAGCTTCATGACGCCCAGATGTGAGGTAATCGTTCTGGAAGGAATCTTTAAGACCCGATAGAAGGTCGTATTCGGGTTGCCAGTTGAGCTGAGTCATGGCTTTATGCACGTCGGCAAAGAAGTGCTGTACCCGCATCGGGAAAGCTTTGCGCTTACCAAAATCAAATTTTTTGGGGTCGTAATGCACAATCTTGATCGAGTCAACTGACTGACCTGCTGCTTCGGCACAAGCACGGGCTAAACCGTCAAAGGTAACATAGCGATCGCCGGATACATTATAAATCTGTCCTATCGCTTGCTCGTTCCCCAGCACTTGGCACATTGCTTGAGCTAAGTCTTTACAATGCCCGAACTGAGTAATGTGCATTCCATTACCGGGGATGGGGATGGCGCGATCGCGTACAATTCGATCAAAAAACCAGGCTTCTAAATCATTATAGTTTTGGGGACCGTAAATATAAGTGGGACGAATAGATGTCCAGGGTAAACCCAACTGTTCCAGATACACTTCGGTATCATTCTTGCCTTTGTGTCGGCTTTTCGGGTCAACGGGGTCGCCCTCTCGGTGGGGGAGTTGGTCGGTTTTGAGGTACACTCCGGCAGAACTCATGTAGACAAAGTGTTTAACCCGATCTTTGAAGATTTCCGCCAAGGGTTGAGTGTCGCTGAGTTCCCGACCGTTGTTGTCAAAGACCGCGTCAAATTGTTCTTGTGATAACTTTTCTTTAAGTTGAGAGGCGTCAGTGCGATCGCCGTGAATTTGTTGAATCCCTTCTACGGGTGCTGGTTTCTTGCCGCGATTGAACAGCACCACTTCATGACCTTGTTCTACCAAGAGTTTAGTGAGGTAGACTCCGATAAACCGGGTGCCACCCATGATTAAAATACGCATATTTCTCCTTTCTTCGCAGTCCCCTTAGGGAATTTTACAGGAGTTGCGCTGCGCTGTGTGAACTGAATCGCTTTGGGTTAAAAGCAAGATGTTCCCGTGCGATCGCTGAAAATTTATATTGATTTTTTAGGACAACTATTATTTGGCATCAGAAAATTAACTAAATGAAAAAAATTAAATGTAAGGCAGTCGAGAATTACCTTCAATATTGTCATCCCCCAAAAGAGATAATCAAGAATAATTTTAGTCTAAAAATTGAATATATTTATTTATATCTATTGACTTAATGAGTTGTTTTTTAAGGAGATCAACGAGTTTACATTACTTCTTATAAACAGTCCTGATACTTCAAAGCTTTTCAAGAAAGGTGTATTGAAAAATACAGAAATACCAAAACAGAATGCTCTTAAGTGCAAATCCAAGTGGGAATTCAGTTCTACTTAATTTGAGGCACCCAATTTCTAATCAATATGGATGATAACTCAAACACACAAGCTATTTTGGGTTTTCCATAGGACTCGCATGAGTGTTGTAAGGAACAAGAAATAAGAGTATAAAATACTCTCTTCTCTGCTTTATAGGTTGAAATTTATTAATAACAAGACCGTCAAAAATAACTCTATTGCAGAGATAAATAGATGTTCCACGTCAAGACATTTCTAACGGAAGTGTAGACCTCTTTGAATTAAACAAAGAGATAAAATTGGGGCTATGAATTGCTGAAAGAGTAGGCTTTATTCGCCCCATAAAGTTATGCCTACTTTCTTGATTTTGGAGACAATCAGATGTACGACCTGACCAGCTTTACATTAAAAGACATGGTTGAATGTGGGATGACGCTGTGCGAGCAGCGCTTAGGGGCTAAAAGTATGGAGTCTGTCAGTAACAAAATTGTCAACTATTTCTATGAAAATTTGATTGACAAGCAGACTGGTACTCCAGCCTGTGCACTCATCCGTTGCTTCAAAACCCACCCCTATCAGGAGCTTGATACGGAACTACAGCAATCCGCCAATAGCATGATGGGCAGCTATTTCCCCTCTGGGGACATGAAGTGTCTGACTCTGCTGGCAACTGCTGGTGACAAACCGGAATGGAACTCAAGGCACACATCCGGCGGACATAAAGCTATCCCATTGGTCAGCGAAGAGATGGTTGCACAGTTTCCCATGATCTCACAACTGATCAGGCAGTTCGGCTTAGATATAAGCACGGTACTCAGGCCCGATGCCAAACTTTTGGTTGGGCTAGAGGAGAGGAAACTCAACGTATTCTATGTGCCTCAAGCGGTCGGCAGTTCCTATATTCCAGCCCAAGATTCATTTGTGATTCCATGTGGAATCAAATCTGTGCTAGGGTTTGGTGGTCTATTACCTTCGGGTAATCTGTTTACTATTATCATGTTCTCTAAAGTCGAGATGAGCTTACGCACAACCGAGATGTTCAAAACCTTGGCGGTGAATGTAAAGTCAGCATTGCTGCCCTTTGATGGAAAGGCTGTGTTTGAAGAGTCGAAGCATGAACATCCAGTTTTAAACTACAGCAAATTCGCCAAGTAAAGTGCGATCGCTTATTGATAAGCTTTCTTGCTTTCGCTTACTAAAACTGGTTTTTTAAAGGTGAGATCGGGGAAGGCGGGGTTCCCTTTCCCCTTTCCCCTTTCCCCTTCCCGAAGGGCCTAGAGTCGTAACATTGTTACAGCGATTTTCCCGGAAAAGCAGACATCCACATCACTGCCGGGAGTGCGTCCACGCTTGGCATATTCCCCCCTATAGTAATAGGAATCACCTTCAACGCGATACTCCACTGGTAGCGGTTGCGTACAGGGTTCACAAAATACCACCTCTGGATCAGGGTCTCCGGGTAAAAGATGCGGCAGATTCACATTCCAGAAGCATCCCAGTTCTAGGGGACGGTTGAATAAGTCTTCTAAAACTTGAGTTGTCCACCGTGCCGCAGTATCCCAATCCACATTCAGCTTGCCTTTGCGGTAGTGGGAAACGGCGATACCAGGAATGCCATGCATGGCGGCTTCCCTCACCGCAGCTACGGTTCCGGAGATGTAAACATCGACACCTAAATTACCACCTGCATTAATGCCAGACAGCACCCACTTGACATTATCGCAAAGATGTGTAAGAGCAAGGCGGGTACAATCTGCTGGGGTACTACCGATCGCATACTCGGTCTGAGAACGGCGATCGACGTGAATGGGCCGAGTGGTGGTGACTTGGTGGCCGCATCCAGATTGATGGTCTTTGGGAGCGACGATTATGCCTTTGCCATTGACAGCTTTCAGAAGCGCCCGAATTCCAGGGGCGTCTATTCCGTCGTCGTTTGTGAGAATCAAGGTCATAATAGGTCGGTATGGACGCAAAAGACAACACGGAATTTCAAGCATATCTGGAAACTCCAAGCTCAGAAAGTTCGCTTCAACCTTTGCTAAATGCTCTGAGTGATGAAAAATCCCATGTTCGGGCGCGTGCAGTTCGTGAGTTGGGGAAAATCGGCACTGAAGCGGCGGTTAGCGCTTTGCTTGACGCCCTGAATCATCAAGACTCCAAGGTTTGCGGGTGGGCAGCTTGGGCGTTAGGGCAAATCGGTTCACCAACAGTCATTACCCAACTCATTGCTACACTCAACCATGAAAGTCCTGAGGTTCGTACTTGGGCGATTTGGGCATTAGGGCAAATCCGCTCCCCTGCGGCAGTGACTGGGTTAATAGACGCATTAAAACATAAAGACTCCCAGGTTCGTTGGAGAGCCGCTTCTGCATTAGCGCTGTGCAGTGGTGAAGTAATGGTTGATCGGCTGATTGGCGTACTCAACGATCCAGACAGTTACGTTCGGGAAAAAGCGGCTGTTGCATTAGGCAACATTCGCTCTGAGGCAGCTATCCCTTGGCTGATCGACGCCCTCAACGACGAAGAATTTTATGTACGTGGAACAGCGGCTGAGGCTTTAAAGCAAATCGGTACTGAAGCAGTAGTGATGGGGTTACAGCAAGCCCTATGCGATCGAGACGCTGATTTTCGGAAGAGAGTGGTTTGGATACTTGGGCACATTGGCTCAGCATCAGCAATTACTTTGCTGCTTGGCGCACTAAACGATAAAGACTTCCAAGTTCGTGAGAAGGCAGCTTCGGCTTTATGGACAATTGGCTCGAAAGCGGGCAATACAGAGATACAGCAAGCACTTAAAGATAAAGGTTTTACTGCTCCTAAGCCAGCGCTTATCTGGAGTACAACTGACGCCATCGAGGTTCATACACAGCACAAGCAAGATGCTAGTGATTTGGCTAGTACTCCACACCAAGAACCAGCAACACCAACTAGCAATAAACTCCCCAAAATTTTTATCACCTCCTGTACCCAAGCCAGCGTTCATCTTCTGTGTGCAACCAGAGGGCCATTAGTCAAACATTTAATCTCGATTGGTAGTCCTGGTGAAGAGCCTCCTGAGGGTTTTACTCAAGTGTCTCATCGGTTACGGCTGGAGTTTGATGATATGGCTGCACCAGAGGATGACCCTGAATATGTTTTGGCTACATCTGAAGATATCCGCAAGGTGATTGACTTTGTGCCTGTGATTTCTCAGGATGGAGGAAACGTCCTCATCCATTGTCAAGCGGGTATCAGTCGTTCTTCAGCAGTAGCTTTGACGGTTTGTGCCGTGCTGCTGGGTGAGGGTAAGGAAGAGGAAGCCTTAGCTCATGTGCTGGAAGTTAGATCCATAGCTGTCCCTAATTTATGGATTGTGGAATTGGCGGATGAAGCGTTGGGGAGAGAGGGAAAGTTAGTAGAAGTCGTCCAACGTTTTCATGATTCTCTTTGGGAAGATGAGTACTCTGAAGATTGGGAGCCGCTGCAATAGATTTTTGGTTGAGTAGGATAAGAGACAGCGCTGATGCAACAGAGCGATCGCTTTCCATTAGAAGATCGAGCGGTAACTATTATAGATTTGACAGCACTACAAAATAATTGGTAGTACTTGGCTAATCCCGATGGAACAAGTCATGAAAACAGCAACACCTGGAATTTCTGAACAACGGGTGATTTTGTCCAATGTAAGTTGGCAAACGTTTGAGCAATTACTCAACGAATTAGGAGAAGATAGAGCAACACGATTGGCTTACAACGAAGGACATTTAGAAATAATGACCCCTTTAGGGCCGCATGAGAATAGTAACCGCTTTATTGAAAGTTTGATTGGTGCGATCGCTGATGAATTAAATCTGAATCTCAAAAAGTTCGGTTCTTTGACCCTAAAGCGAGAACAAAAGTTAAAAGGAGCGGAACCTGACTCCTGTTATTATCTTCAAAATGAGCCGCTAGTCAGAAGTAAGCAAACAATTGACCTAGATAATGACCCACCTCCAGATTTAGTGTTGGAAATTGATATCACCAGTGGTTCTTTGGATAAGCGACCTATTTACGCAGCGGTTGGCGTCCCTGAACTTTGGCGTTATGACGGAAATAAATTAGAAGTCTTTGTCTTACAAGCATCGAATCAAGATTATCAACTCGTTAACCAGAGTCCGACTTTCCCTTGGATGCCAGTAGAAGTTATTCCCAGGTTTATTCGCCAAAGTTTAGTAGATGGAGAAACGGCTACTTTACGCGCTTTTCGAGCTTGGGTGAGAGAGAAACAGAACCAATAAGCTATCAGAAAGGTTGAGATATCCATCGTTGCTGTTTTCGATACACGGCATAAACGCTTACTCTTTCGCCTTTATAACCGAAACAGAGTGAAGTAAAGGAAGAGTGTCTCCAATGAAATCCCTGTGGCGTAGCGTCATGATTGGTACTGCTTTATTGATAAGCGGCATCGTTGCTGTTGGTGTTGCTCCAAACTTATTAACTCGCTCATCTGCAAAGCAAGAACTAGCCAAAGCACAAAGCCGTTGGGCAGGTCGTGAATTTAAGCGTTATCGCATGGTTGTCGAGACTGATAACGGATTTTCTGAAAGATGTCGGCAAGAGGTTGAGATTGAAAACGAAAAGGTAATTAACGTTTTGCAAGACTGCAAAAAACCAGGGTCATTCGTGGAACAGCCAACAGTAACTATTACAGACCTTTTTAATCAGATCGAAAAGCATACCTTGAAAACGGAATGCGGCCCCAATGGCTGCTCATGTGATGGTGTGATTAGTGCTGATGTTAGCTACGATCCACAACTGGGATATCCACGCCAAATAGAACTTAAGTTGAAGCAATTGAATTTTGTAGAGTTTTGGATGCATCCTCAGGGAAGACGGGGAGCGATAGCTAAGCTTCAGGGTGGAGGGTGTACCTTGATTGGCTTCGTCGGGCATAAAATCAAAGTTGTTTCCCTGAAACCGTCCCCAGCAGCGCAAAAAGCCCCGGAAGCCCAGATTAGACCACTTGCACTTTCTAGAGCATCGGTACAGTAATCAGCGAAACGACGATCTTTGTGTAGACGCTCCTGCTTCCGTGCCTTCCCCCAAACCTTGGTGGGGCAACCACAGGGGGATTGCCCCTACCAATTAATGAACCGATGCTGTCGAAAAGATTATGCTCCCTGATTTTGAATTCTGATTTAGGCGATCGCATTTCTCCTATACTCTCAGCCGATAGCCTACACCCCTCACTGTTTCGATGCGGTCTTCCCCCAACTTCCGCCGCAAGTGCCCCACGTAGACATTTACAATATTCGTGCCAGGGTCGTAATCATACCCCCAAATCCGGTCTAGGAGTTGCTCTCTCGTCAGGACTTGCATCGGGTGGCGCAGAAACACCTCGGCTAAAAGAAACTCACGCGCCGAAAGCTCTACTAAGCGATCGCTCACCCAAACCTGACGCGTCAACAAGTCTAGCGTAATATTACCAACTCTCAGCGCTGTTTCCTGCTTCGTTCTAGGAACTTGGCGATTCCGCAACTGTACCCGAATCCGAGCCAGTAATTCTTCAAATCGGAAAGGTTTTGTGATATAATCATCAGCTCCTCCTTCCAATCCAGCAACCGTATCATCGAGTCCATCCCGCGCTGTCAGGACAATAATGGGGAGCGTTTCCCCCTGTCCCCGCATTTGAGCCAATACCTCCAATCCATCTTGGTCAGGCAGTCCCAAGTCCAGAATCATTAGCTCAAACTCTACACCATGAGCCATACTGAGCGCTTCTCGACCCGTTTTAACGACTGTGGTTGTGAATCCGTTCGCCTGCAACCCGGTTTCCAAAAAAGCGGTGATGCGGGGATTGTCCTCGACGATGAGAATCCGGTTCATCTGCTACATACTGTTGCGGGGAATCTAAGGGAAGTACGATAGTAAAGGTAGAACCCTGACCCAAACGGCTTTTTAGCTCGATCCAACCCCCATGAGCTTGTGCGATCGCTTTCACAATCGAAAGCCCCAAACCACTCCCTTCAAACTCTTGGTCATGATTGGTCGCACGGGCAAAACGTTCAAAAATTCGTTCTTGGTCTTCCGGTGCAATCCCTTCTCCACTATCGCGTACCCAAATATAAGCGTAGTCTTCTTTGACAGCAGAACCAAGGGTAATGCTATCTCCCGGTTGGGTATGACGAACAGCATTTTCAACCAAATTCATCACCGCCTGAGTCAAACGCTGGCGATCGACCACAACCGGACTCAACCCTTTAGATTCTAGCCGCCAATCCCGATTTCCCAAACTTCGTGCTTTGAGATACAGCGCTTCAGTCAGCCAGTCTAGTTCTTCAGGTTTCGGGTTGAGAAAGTTTGGACATTCTGCCTTTGCCAAAAGCAGCAAGTCATTAACTAAGCGGTTCATGCGGTTGAGTTCATCCATCACCAAAGCGATCGTTTCCTGCTGTCGTGTCGGCTGATAACTCAGCATCTCCAGATGTCCCTGAATCACGGTGATAGGCGTTCGCAGTTCGTGACTGGCATCTTTGAGAAACTCCTGCTGGCTATCGAAGGCAAACTGAAGCCGATCGAGCATTTCGTTAAAAGTAAGGCTTAACTCAGCAATTTCATCTGAGCCTTTGACTGGGATGCGTTGAGTCATATCGGACTCAGTGATCGATTGAGCCGTTTTCCTCAGCAAGCGTAGGGGAGACAGTACCCGTCCAGTCGTAACCCATGCCAGCAAGGAAAAGACAACGAGGAAAACGAGCGTTACCTTAATCACTAAGACAATGGCTCTCGTCCCTGCCTGATAGTCAGCCGTTGCATCATGAATTGCTACAATTGTGCCGCGTTCAGCACCAATTCTCACTGGCTGTGCAACATAGACAATTCGCTTGCCGGACGTAGATAAGCGACGATGCTGCGCTTGTGTCGTTCTCGTCCATTCACTCATTAAGCCTAAATGCTGTTTGAGTAAGTCTTGAGGTAGCGTAGGACTAGCTTTGTAGATCTGGTCGTTCAGCAGGGTGATGATGTATTCGTTCTGGGTGGGTACGTAGCTGGCTAAAAAGCGATCGAAGAGTGTAGTAATAGTGTCGGGCGATCGCACCGCACTTCCCAAATGTTCCTTTTCCAAAAGCTTAAATCGCTCTACCTCCTGCACCAGAGAGGCTTGTGCTCTAACTCCCAGTTGCTCACAGTACATCTGGCGCGTCACCAAAATAGAAACTAGAGCAGTTGAGGCAGTCAAGAGGAAGTACCAAACCAAAATGCGAGGCCGAATCCCAGAAATAGCTCTTTGCCATCCACGAAGTTGACTCGTTTTCGACATTTTTATAACTGCCCACCCAGAAAATATCCAACTATTTCTTGTGGGCTGGGCATCTTGCCCGCCCTGAGAGAGTGGCAGGCGAGACGCCTGCTCCACAATATTCGATAACTTATTTTTTGATAATCCCTGATTAGCTTGACTGCCTACGGAGGATGGTTCTGATTTCATAACTCGTTTCCTGATACGGATGTGGGGAAACATTTTTGATCTTCTCATCTCGCTCTTTGAGGCTTGACTAACCTGGTTTTAACGAAACTGGAAAGCCGCCGCCAGTTCGCTCGTACAACCTTCCATTGAGCCAAAATATGTAAGACAGTAAAAGCCAAAAATGTGTAGGCCAACCAGAAATGTAAGCTTCTGCCTAGCTCAACCCTTGCTGAATTTTGTGGGAAGAGGTCTGGTAGAGTAATCCCAAAAAAGCGTACATTGTTGCTTTTGTAGGAGTTAGAGAGTAGGAACCCAGTGACAGGAACGACCCACATGAATAAATATAGAGTCGTGTGCAGGACAAATTTTTGAAACCACTCCTTAGTAAATTTTGGTGGACGTTTTGTATATTTGCGCCACCACACCTGCAAAAGGAGTAAGATTCTCCAGGTTAATAACGCCATGACCAAAGTTCCCATCGATTTGTGAAAATCGTAGAGAGGTTCTCGAAAAAATAGCTCTCCAGGTAACTGAGCCATCAATGTACCTGTGGAAAAAAGTATCAAGTAACAAGCTGCCATAATCCAATGCACGGACATTAGCTGCTTGAAAGCCGTATTGACTCTGGATTTAGTAACTTTTGAAAGTGAACTCATCAGCTTCTTTTCCTTGAGGCTCGATGTCGGTTGCGTGACATTTCTCAGTGTCAGAAAGCTGGATAAATTGACTGTAAAAGTTTTGTGAAAAAATTTTTATGTTTGGAGTAGGGCGCTAATACCAAGTTGCGGCTCATACTAGCAGATAGCAAGAGTGGGGGGGAACTGGGGAAGCTGGGGGAGAGAAAGTATCAGTAGAAGCTAGAAGCGCAGGCCAATGTCGTGCCCCTACCCTGTGCTGCTGAGATTTTTATTGAAAATGGCCTAGAAACTGAGAACCCTCATATTATCTTCCCCTTGTCCCAGGCGCTGACTATTTGTCGGTGCAAGAGTCTTCGTTCTGGTTTTATGCAAAAATTTCATGCCGCTTTGATGGGAATGACCGATTGTGAGGTGAAAAACAACAGCAATGCTGACAGTCGTGCCTGCAACGGCAAAGCTGAATAAAGCACCGACAACAGCGGCAGCAGCAAAGTTCTTCATCAGATTGCTAGTCATTTCTCTCCTAAAAATTAATAATGGTTTTAATTGCTCGACCGTTAATTCAGCTTTAGTACTCTCTTGGGATGAATGGGTTTTCACAACCGTTGCTTGCAGCCTAATCCAGGGTGAAAGGGATGACAAGTAATGATGAATAAAATTCAATACTCTACAACAATTTCCAGACAAAGATGTAAAGATTTCTAGAAATGTTATTAATAACTTGACATTTTTA
>CBKWLJ010000189.1:0-15782 GCA_966675205.1 uncultured bacterium | reverse complement strand
CTCTAAGAGAACCGTATATTGTATTTTGTCAAGGAGGCACCCATTGGACTCATGTAGCGATCGCGCTAGAAGCGGCGATAGAAGCGGTGGGATCGGCATAACCAGTAGCAAGAGCCAGAAGGTGAGTTGAAGGTTAGTAGAGGCTGTTAGGACAGATATGAATTGAGTAGAGACGTTCCACTGGAACGTCTTTATCAAACTTCGTTTGTCCGAAGCGATGTTTCTACTGCAATATCACTCATCCTTGCTCAAGGATGAAAATATCTACACAGCGAGATAAGTTAGCGATCGCTCATTGGGTTGAATAACAACCCAATTCCACTCTTCAGCTAAACCAGTGAGCAGAAATACTTGGTTGAACGTCCCGGACAATCAAGTGATCTAACCAGTCAGATTTAACTTCTAGGAGATACTCAATTCCCCAATGCACATAATTTTCTATATGCAACCGCAGCTCTAAGGAGCGGTAGGGAAATTTAGTTTTCATGGGTAAGCTTGACTTATTTTCTAGAACAGGATAAAGACCCCGAATGCCACTCATGACATAGTCAACTAACTTTTGTCGCAATTCAGGATTAGCAAAAGCTTGCTTGTAAGGTTCATCAGGATAAAGCTCCAAAGCATTATCAATTTCTTCATTGACTACCATGAGCCCCAAGTTATCAATTTCTCTAGACATTGTTGTTGACATTGTTCAGAACCTCAAATCGATGGGCTACCAGCTAACGCTAATCCACTGGGAAACAGGGAAAACATGCAGTAATTGCTCTGAAACCACAAGACGCCTGGATGCCAAACACCTACAGTTTTGTGTAAGTGTCTTTATCGACTCCTATAGTGATACACTGCTCATGCAGCAGGAAGTAGATATCCAAAACTCTGCTGGCTTCAACGAATTTAGCGCTTTGACGTGAAGAATTTGGGTAAGAAATTGGATAGAGGCTAAAAGTTTTTGTAAACAAGAATTAAGAATTGTGTTTAAGACGATAACCTAGTCCATGAACCGTTTCAATCAAATTACTCGGTGCACCGACCGCTTTAAGTTTATTTCGTAAACTTTTGATATGAGCCTTGACTGTATCTTCTGAAGGAGGAGCATCCAATGACCAAATATGTTCAATGAGTAAACTGCGGCTGAGTATCCGTCGCCCACTCCTCAAAAAAAGCTCTAAGAGAGAATATTCTTTAGGGGTCAAACGTAAGGCTTGGTTGCGATAAGTAACTTCATAAGTACTGGGATCAAGTCTCAAACCATCCAACTCCAACACAGGTGGTGCTGAACTACCGCCTCGACGTAGCAAAGCGCGAATGCGAGCTAAAAACTCTGCTAGATCGATAGGTTTTACTAGATAGTCATCCGCACCAGCATCTAAACCTACCACTTTGTCAAGGCTGCTATCGAGAGCAGTAATCAAGAGAATAGGACGGCTGTAATTTTGAGAGCGGAGTCGCTGGCACAGGGTAACTCCATCTAATTGAGGAAGCATGACATCTAACACAAGTAAATCATAATCAATCATTCTGACCTGTACCCAACCAGCTTGTCCGTCATTGACAATCCTTACCGTATAACCTTGATCAATAAGAGCTTCTGCCAAAGCTTCAGCAAGCCCCTCATCGTCTTCTACGAGCAAAATGTTCATAGTCAATTCCTTAAGAATGGGAAAGGTGAACTGAGGCAAAACTCCAAAGAGTATTCTTGAGAAGAAAAGGAGATTAAATTTTGTTGATTACTGATAAATATAGAAGTAATAAAGACAAATTATCTCACCTCTTTAACCCCCAAAAATTGTGTTTTCTTTAAAAATAGTCTTCTAGTTTCCATTTTTGGAATCAATTTTCCAACTTAGGAAATTATTGACCGAGCAAGTTGAAAAGATTAGCTCAAGATTATATTCCTTCTATGTAATGCATGAACATAGGGGGAACTCCCGGAAAATCCCGGAGGCTGGAGGAAAAACCTCCCTTGTATTGAAAGGGATATTATCAAAACAAATTTGGGAGAAGCCCCCAATAAAAATATCAGTTACAAATTAGGAAAGACAAACTATTAAATCCATAGAGATTGCGTTATTAGCTTTAAACTAAATTCAAAATAAAAATAATTTCATCGACATCAAAAAATATGCTTTGCAAAGACAATATAGAGTCTAAAATTATTACTGGATTTGGATTAGCGCTGTTTTTAATCTGTAGCGCGAGTGTTTTTTCGGTTGGGAATTTAATAGGAGGAGGTTTGCTTGCCGATAGGATAGATCCAAGGCTGATAGTAGCGATACTTACCAGCTTGAGTGGGGTGTTAGTTTGTGGATTGTTCTTTTTGATGCGCTCGCGCTTGATGCAAGGACGAAGCGAAATAAAATACAATCGAACAGAAGCAGAACTCGACACTCTACAATTATCTGCACAACATTTTTTCAACTTATCGCTGGAGCTGCTAGCCATCAGCAACTTAGACGGTTACTTCATTCATCTCAATCCTGCTTGGGAAAAAAACCTTGGCTTTAACCTCGATGAATTAAAAAAACAATCCCTGATTACCTTTGTTCATCCCGATGATTTAGAGATTACACAGGTTGAAATGAACAAACTGAAAATGGGTATTTCTTCCGTTGTTTTTGAAAATCGCTATCGACGCAAAGATGGTTCTTATCAATGGTTATCTTGGATTGTCACCCTCCGCTTAGAAGAAGGTTTAATTTATGGAATTGCTCACGATATCAGCAAATACAAAGAAGTAGAATCTATCTTACAAAAGACGAATGAGGAACTCGAAATCCGGGTAGCAGAACGAACAGCAGCCTTAAAGCAAGCCAATGATGAATTAGTGGTAGAAATTGTTGAGCGTCGGCAGGTAGAACTTGCTTTAAGAAAAAGTGCAGCAGAATTAGCAAGTAGTGAAAAACGCTTCCGTACTTGTATTGAGAATATGTTGGACTGCTTTGGTATGTACCGAGCCATTCGAGATGAATCGGGTAAGATTGTCGATTTTGCGATCGAGTATGTGAATGCTGCTGCTTGCGCGAATAACCAAATGACAAAAGAAGAGCAAATGGGTCAGCGCTTATGCGAAATTCTGCCTACCCACTCTACAAATGGGTTATTTGAGGAGTACTGTCAGTTGGTAGAAACAGGTCAGCCTTTGCAGAAAGAATCTGTGTACTATGAAGATAGCTATAACGGTAAAAATATCAGCCGTTTGTTTAATATCTGTGCTGTAAAACTTGGGGATGGCTTTGCTTGTACTTGGCGTGATGTTACTGAGCGAATACAAGCAGAGGAAGCGCGGCGCAAAACTGAAGAGTTGTACCGCACCCTGACCAAAAACTTTCCGAATGGTGCAGTAATGTTGTTTAACCATGATTTGTGCTACACCCTCGCTGAAGGTAAAGGGTTAGCAGAAATTGGTCTTTCTAAGGAACAATTAGAAGGAAAGAAAATTTGGGAACTTTTTTCATCAGAAATCGGTGAGATACTCGAGCCCTATTACCGAGCAGCACTTGAAGGCAGTACTAGTATTTTAGAAGTTCTTTATACGGATAGAACTTACTTATTGTATGCGCTACCAGTGAAGAATAAGCAAGGAGAAATCTTTGCTGGAATGGTGATGACGCAAGATATTACTGAGCGCAAACGAGCGGAACTCGCTTTGATTGAAGAGCGCAACTTTATTTCAGCAATTCTGAATACAGCGAATGCCTTAATTATCGTTCTCGACGAGCAAGGAAGAATTGTTCGCTTTAACCGAGCTTGCGAACAAGCCACGAATTACTCTTTTGATGAAGTTAAAGAGCAGTATTTTTGGGATTTTTTACTGTTGTCTGAGGAAGTAGAATCCGTCAAAGCGACCTTTCAAAACCTTTTATTAGGTCAATATACCAATGAACATGAAAATTACTGGGTTGCCAAAGATGGTACTCGGCGGCTTTTGTCTTGGTCGAATACAGTTCTTCGCGATGCCGAGGGTTCAGTTAAATATATTATCGGTATTGGCATTGATATTACCGATCGCAAACGAGCCGAAGAGATGCGTCGGGCATTAGAACGAGAGCAAGAATTGGGTGAACTCAGGTTTCGCTTCTTCGCTATGGCATCTCATGAATTTCGTACCCCTTTGAGTACCATCTTACTCACCGCTCAACTGCTCAACTCTTCTATTCAAGAATGGTCTCCAGAGAAAAGCAAGCGCAATCTCGAGCGGATTGAATCGGCAGCGAAAACCATGAGACAAATTCTAGATGATATTCTCACGATTAATCGAGTTGAAACGGGGAAGTTAGACTTTAACCCTGTCCCTCTTGATGTGGAACAATTCTGCCGCTATCTGTTAGAGGAAATGAGACGTTGTACTAGTCCTGAACACACTTTGACTTTTATCAGTGAAATTTCAAAGCAGCAAATTTGTGTGGATGAAAAAATATTCCGTTGCATTTTAACACATTTGCTATCAAATGCTATTAAATATTCGCCTCAGGGGGGTGAAATTGAGTTGGTGTTATCTACAGGAGGAGAAGAAATTCAAGTTCAAGTGCGCGATCGAGGCATCGGCATTCCCCTTTCCGATCAGCCCCATTTATTTGAAGCGTTCCATCGGGGAGAAAATATTGATAGTATTTCCGGTTCTGGATTGGGACTCACTGTCGTTAAAAAATGTGTGGAGTTACACAGGGGCAGCATTACCTTTACCAGTGAAGTTGGCATGGGTACGACATTTACCGTTGCGCTTCCTGCGAGCTAGCCCTAGTGCCAGAAGGCTATCTTGATGAAAAAATTTCACCATCAGATTATGAAAGTAGGCTCTTCCCTGTTCTCTATTTTCCGGTTAGAAGAGAGGAGGCAGGAGGTAGAAGGGATACTGCTTGTACAGGACGCTTTTTAAGCTTTTTGAACGGGTGGGTTATTTGGAGCCGCGCTGCATTAGTAACTACTTAGTCAACAGTGATCAATTTGTAATACAGCCGTAGGAGCAAGAGGATCATCAATCGGCTATAACCGTTAAAGACTCAATGATTCGCTTTTATGCGTCATCAAAAGAAGGCTGGTTGGAAGTATCCACTCACTCATGAGCGATCGCTACAACAGTCTATCAACGTATTGACAAGGAGAATAAGGAACCCATGCGCTTGAAGATGGGATTGTATTGGTGTGAGGTTTTCATCTATGGTTCGCTAGCTAAGCATTTGCTAGGGAAACTCACCCCCCTTGGTGTAGGCATTGCGATTACAGGTAGCATGAGTGCGATTCTCTTTCCTAGTCACTCGGCTGATGCTGCCAAAAACGTGAACAATGCTGCTCTAACTTTTCTGCCAGAAGGAGCGCAGCAAGCAAAAGACTCAGCTAGAACGCTCAAGAAACTCCCAGGGGAGTGGGGAACCGGGGGAGCAGGGGAGCTAGAGTTGCTTCCCTCTCTCAAGAAGCTCACAGAGGAGCAGGGGACTGGGGAAGCGAGGGAGCTAGAGTTGCTGCCTTCGATAACGGACGCGAGTTCCTCTCAAGACAAGATCAAGAAAACAGGGGGATGCTTAGAACCAGATGTGTTAAAAATTCCTGCTATCCCCTTGAAGAAAGGTGCTTCTGACGCTTGGCAAGAAGGCTTCTCGACAAAACCCCTATTCTCTTCATTAGAAACTCTAGGGGCAAATGATACCGAGTTGCGTTCAAAGATAGTAGCTGAGATTGACACGGAGACGCGGGGACGCGGGGATGCGGAGAAAATGAATATGCTACGTATGAATGCAACTTGGTATGAGAAAGAGAAAGCCTTCGATGTTAGTCTCATCACCAACATCCAGTGGACTTCGGATTCCCTGTCACCGCTTAAAAATTTATCAGCACTCGAACAAGATGCCTTAACTTGCCTGACACAACGGGGAACGGAAAAATCTCCGTCGGGGGCTGAGTTACAAGCCCAGATTTTATTGCCCTTGAACGCAGGGAAGGGAATAGAGGAAGAAAACATCAAGCAGAAGCACGAGGTGAAATTATCTTCGGCTGCCCCTGTCTTCCCTGCTCTTGAAGCCCCTTTGGGGCAGGTAGAAGGTGAAGGGGAAAGGGGGAAAGGGAATTTCGAGGGAAATTCAGACTCTCCCCAAATCTCTTTTCCCGTTAACCTTTCCCCTTTCAAAAGCGAAGAGGCAATTTCTCCCCAACTGATTACTGTTAACGCAGCAGGCGGGCTCTCAGCCATAGAAGGGAAATCCTCTGAGCCCGTTGTTGAAGTGCCACAACCTAAAAAATCTGGAAATGAACGGGGAAAAATTCCACACCCGAATTCTGTCAGTAAAGCGGCATCGTTGCTTTTGCAGCCGACGAAAACGACGAATCAAGATTCAATCTTGATGATTGAGCAAGGAGCATCTACCGAGTTACGTTCCTCCTCAAAACCTGTGAGTGCTGGGACGCGAAACTCCAAACCCAAGCGATTCTTGCAAGCACAGAACAATATACTACGACCCAACCCCAACGAAGATCGCTTTTTGCAACCGCTGCCAACGCCCACACCAATCCCACCCGAAGACGAGCCAACGGTTCAACCCTCTCCTACGCCAGAGCCTGAACCCAGCCCCAACGAGACACCGACTCAACCCTCTGCTGGTGAACAGACGATTCAAGTGCAGAGCATTAAAGTCACGGGCAGTAGTGTCTTTGGCCCAGAACAGCTTAATCCTATTGTGCAGCCTTATGAAGGGCGAGCCCTCACTTTAGAACAACTCAGAGAAGCTGCTGATAAAATTACTCAGTTGTACCTGGATCGAGGTTATATCACCTCTCGAGCGATTCTAGTCGATCAGGAGATTACTCCTGAAGGGGTCGTGGAAATTCGTGTGATCGAGGGTAGCTTGGAAGAGATTAGAATCGAGGGAACACGCAGATTGAAGCCTAGTTATGTCCGTAACCGGGTGCAGCTTGGTGCTGGGAAACCGCTCAATACGGGTAAGCTGGAAGACCAACTGCGGTTGCTACGGGCTGACCCTTTATTTGAAAATGTAGAAGCTAGCCTGCGGGCAGGAACTGGCGTGGGACAAAGTATTCTCATTGTTCGCGTCGTTGAAGCCGACCCGTTTGAAGGCAGTGTGAGCATTGATAACTACTCACCGCCTAGTGTGGGTTCCGAACGATTGGGGCTTAACTTGCTCTATCGCAATCTTACGGGCAATGGAGATGAAATTGCCGCTTCTTACTACCACACCACAACGAGTGGTGCAGATACCTTTGACTTTAGCTATCGCATCCCTCTCAACGCCATGAACGGCACTCTGCAATTGAGGGCTGCTCCCAATCGCAATAACATTACTCAACCCCCACTGAATGCTTTTGGCATTGAAGGAGAATCCGAGCTGTATGAAATCAGTTATCGGCAACCGCTGATCCGTTCACCTAGGGAAGAGTTTGCCTTATCTCTTGGCTTTACCTATCAGGATGGTCAAACTTTCCTGTTTGATTCACCGTTTCCGTTTGGAATTGGTCCAGAGGCAGATGGTAGCAGTAGCACGAGAGTGATTAAGTTTGGACAAGATTACTTGCGTCGCGATGTTAGAGGGGCTTGGTCTTTGCGATCGCTTTTTAGCTTGGGTGTCGATGTCTTTGATGCCACAACCAATCCTGAACCTACACCGGATGGGCGCTTTGTCAGTTGGCTCGGTCAGATCCAGCGGGTGCAAATTCTCAATGAGGATAACTTCTTAATCATTGGAGCTGACATTCAATTAACCCCGAATAGCTTATTGCCCTCCCAACAATTTGTCATTGGTGGCGGTCAATCCTTGCGGGGTTATCGGCAAAATATTCGTTCGGGGGATAATGGGGTGCGGTTCTCCATCGAAGACCGGATTACGTTACAGCGTAACGAAGCCGGGGCTTCCACCTTTCAACTGGCTCCCTTTTTCGATGCCGGTGTCGTTTGGAATAAGTCTGATAACCCAAATAATGAGTTTTTACCCTCACAGCGGTTCTTAGCGGGTATAGGATTAGGACTGATTTGGGAAATCCAACCAGGGCTGAGTATGCGGCTAGATTATGGTTATCCCCTAATCGATATCGACGATAAAGGCACTAATGCTCAGGATGAAGGCTTTTACTTTAGTGTGCGCTATCAGTTCTAAACGATCTCTTGGGAAGGGGGATAATACCAAATCCGCTTTTATAACCCCCCTTTCAATACAAGAGATGTTTCTCCCCTAGCCTCCGGGAGCTTGCCCAACTCCCCCTATTTTCTTAATTCTTGAGTACTGCTTACTCGCTTTTCTTCTCCCTTATGGTCTTTAAGACTATGATTGAGGGCATATCGTGTTCAAGCAGACATTCCTCGTGGCTCCATCTAGTCATTCAAATTCTTCGCCCGCTCTTGCCCAAACTTGGCACACTTTAGACGTTGAGAAGACCCTTTTAGAATTGAGCAGTGATGCACAAATAGGTCTAACTACTCAACAAATTGAAGAGCGGTTGCAGCAATATGGTTCCAATGAACTAGAGGAAAGCGCAGGTCGAAGTTCCTGGGAAATCCTACTCGATCAGTTCAAAAACATCATGTTAGTGATGCTGATTGTCGTTGCGATTATCTCAGGTGTGTTAGACCTAATCGCCTTAAGGCAAGGGAAAGCTGAGGGCGTTCCCTTCAAAGATACGATCGCAATTATGGCGATCGTGATTCTCAACGGTGTCTTAGGATACCTTCAAGAAAGCCGTGCCGAGAAAGCCCTAGCTGCCCTCAAACGTCTTTCCTCTCCGAAAGTGAGAGTGATTCGAGATGGCAGGGCAATTGAGGTCGATGCCAAACACCTGGTACCAGGGGACATCATGCTTTTAGAAGCAGGCGTTCAGGTAGCAGCGGATGCACGTTTGGTGGAAGCCTCCAATCTTCAAGTCCGGGAAGCCGCACTAACGGGTGAAGCTCAGGCCGTCAATAAACAGGTTGATATCCACCTATCTGAAGACACCCCATTAGGCGATCGCATTAATCTCGTATTTCAGGGTACCGAAGTTGTACATGGACGGGGGATCGCCGTCGTCACTCATACCGGAATGCGGACAGAACTGGGCAAAATTGCCGAGATGCTGCAAGCGGTGGAAAGTGAACCGACTCCGTTGCAACAGCGGATGACTCAACTGGGTAACGTTTTAGTGACAGGCTCATTGGTGCTGGTGGTGCTAGTCATTGTGGGTGGCATGGCTGAGCGCCTCTTGAACACAGGCCAATTCGATTTGGGGTTGTTGCAAGAACTGGTGGAAGTTTCGCTCTCCATGGCAGTTGCTGTCGTCCCAGAAGGCTTACCCGCCGTCATTACCGTAACCCTGGCATTAGGAACGCAGCGTATGGTACGCCGCCATGCTCTAATTCGTAAACTGCCTGCTGTAGAAACGCTAGGGAGCGTCACCACCATTTGCTCCGATAAAACCGGCACACTGACACAAAACAAAATGGTGGTACAGCAAGTTGCCACACCGACTACAGTCTTTAGGGCGACAGGTGAGGGTTATGCCCCTGAAGGCGAGTTTAAAATTGACGATCAGGTGGTTAGACCTGAACAATATCCAGCACTGCAAACCCTCCTGATTGCTTGTGTACTTTGTAATGATGCTTTGTTGCAGCAAGAAGCTCCTGCCAATCAACCGAAGGATAAAGCAAGAGCAGCATCCAATTCGACCAACGAGTGGACGATTTTAGGGGACCCAACCGAAGGGGCTTTACTCTCACTCGCAGGAAAAGGCGGCTTACAAAAAGAAACTTTGAGCCGTCAACTCAAGCGGGTTGGAGAGTTCCCGTTTTCCTCAGAACGCAAGCGGATGAGCGTTATCTGTGAAGGGAAAACACAAAATGTTGCCCTTCAAGCTCAAGATTTGCCTTTCTTAATGTTTACCAAAGGGTCGCCAGAACTGATTTTGGAGCGTTGTACCACCTATCAGCAAGACGATAAGGCTGAGGCGCTCACAGATATCCAGCGTCAGCAGATTTTAGAGCAGAATGACCAAATGGCGGCAGCCGGATTGCGAGTACTGGGATTTGCCTACAAACCTTTGCCAGGAGTGCCAGTAGAAGCAGAGGAGGAAACGAGCGAGCAGGAGCTAATTTGGCTAGGGTTAGTGGGAATGCTCGATGCACCGCGTCCTGAAGTCCGAGAAGCAGTGGCACGGTGTCGGGATGCTGGAATTCGGCCGATTATGATTACAGGCGACCATCAGTTGACGGCACGAGCGATCGCTTCCCATTTGGGCATTGCCGAAGAAGGCTCTCGCGTCCTTAGCGGCCAAGAGTTGCAGCGACTCAGCCAAGAAGAACTCGAGCAAGAAGTTGATCACGTCAGTATCTATGCTCGTGTCTCCCCAGAACACAAACTCCGGATTGTCCAAGCCCTCCAGCGTCGGGGCAAATTTACAGCGATGACAGGCGACGGAGTCAACGATGCCCCTGCCCTGAAGCAGGCAGATATTGGGATTGCCATGGGAATTACAGGCACGGATGTCAGTAAAGAAGCCAGCGATATGATCCTGCTTGATGACAACTTCACCACCATTGTCTCCGCTACAGAGGAAGGACGAGTTGTTTATACCAATATTCGCCGATTTATTAAGTACATCTTGGGCAGCAACATCGGTGAAGTTTTGACCATTGCTGCTTCCCCCTTACTCCTTGCCACCGGAGGCGTTCCGCTTACACCCCTGCAAATTTTGTGGATGAATCTCGTCACGGATGGGTTACCCGCCCTCGCCCTTGCTGTCGAACCGGCGGAACCCGATGTGATGAAACGTCCCCCTTTTAGTCCCAATGAGAGTATTTTTGCCAGGGGTTTGGGGTCTTATATGATTCGCATTGGTATTGTTTTTGCGATTATTAGCATTGCTTTAATGGTATGGGCTTACAACTATACTCATGCACCGGGTTATCCGGGAAATCCAGAAACCTGGAAAACCATGGTCTTTACCACCCTGTGTATTGCCCAAATGGGTCATGCCTTAGCCGTTCGCTCTAACACTCGACTAGTCGCACAAGTCAATCCTTTCTCTAACCCCTACTTACTTTGGGCCGTGGTGGTGACTACAGCACTACAATTAGCGATCGTCTATGTTCCACCCCTACAAAATTTCTTTGGAACTCACTATCTAACCCTGACAGAACTTATCATTTGCCTCGGGTTTAGTTCGTTACTGTTTGTATGGGTTGAGTTGGAAAAAGTCTTTTTCCGCTTTTACTTTTCTCGACGCGCTTAATAAAATTCTGAATTGTGAATGATGAATGATGAAAAAGTTATAATTCAAAACTGAATTCAAGACAGGCGCTAAAGTTGAGCTTGTTAAACCATTCGGGTAGGGAAAAGGAATAGAGAAAATCTTTCCCCTCCTCTCACTCCTGTTTCGGAAACGTTCCAGGCAAGTTGAAATTGAAATCTTCTTCCTAAAACGTTCACTTTAAACATTCATAATTCATCATTCATCATTCATAATTTAATGTATTTAAAAACGCTACAGCTTAAACAGTTTCGCAATTACCAGGATTGCATTGTGGATTTCGATGCACCTAAGACAATTTTGGTGGGCAATAATGCTCAAGGAAAGTCGAATCTGCTAGAAGCAGTAGAGTTGCTCTCGACGCTCAAGAGTCATCGAGCAGTACGCGATCGCGATTTGGTTTTGGAAGACACTCCGGTTGCTCAAATTCGCGCTAACTTGGAACGAGCCTATGGTGCAGTGGAATTGGCTTTAATTTTACGCACTCAGGGACGGCGTACTGTTTCCCTCAACCGAGAAGCCTTACGTCGCCAGCTCGACTTTTTAGGGACTCTTAACGCCGTACAATTCTCTAGTTTAGATTTGGAATTGGTACGGGGTGCCCCGGAACGGCGTCGTAATTGGGTTGATTCCCTACTAATTCAGCTAGAACCGATTTATGCCTACATTTTGCAGCAATACAATCAAGTCCTCCGACAACGTAACGCCCTACTCAAGAAATTTCGTTCGTTAGCAGCAGAAGGTAAAGTTGATGAATCCTCCCAAGATTTTCAGACCGAACTAGCATTGTGGGATGCTCAATTAGCTACAACGGGTTCGCGTGTTACCCGTCGTCGAGCTAGAGTTTTGGAACGCTTAGCCCCTATTGCGGCTGCATGGCACGCGAGTATCAGTGGGGCGACGGAGGTGTTGGAAGTTACTTACGCTCCGAATATTAAGACGGAAAATGATGACCCCGAAGGGGTGCAACAGGCATTTTTAGATAAAATTCAACAGCGTCGTATTCCTGAACAAAGTCAAGGAACAACTCTGGTTGGCCCTCACCGGGATGAAGTGGAGTTTACCATTAATCAAACTCCGGCAAGGTCGTATGGTTCGCAAGGACAGCAGCGGACATTGGTATTAGCGCTGAAGTTGGCAGAACTTAAGTTGATTGAAGAAGTGGTAGGGGAACCGCCCCTGTTGTTACTTGATGATGTTTTAGCAGAACTCGACCTCAACCGCCAAAATCAGCTTCTTGATGCGATTCAAGACCGATTTCAAACTTTGATTACTACCACTCATTTGGGGGCATTTGACTCTCAGTGGCTAAACTCTTCTCAAATTCTTTCCGTTCAGGCTGGGCAGATTAGTGGTTTTTAGCAAAATTATGAATTATGAATTATGAATTATGAATTATGAATGGGGAGTTGGGAGTTGGGAATTGGGAATTACGCATTCATGCATTTAGCGGGGGCTTTTTTCCACTGATGAGTTACAAATTCTTTCATAATTCATAATTTAAAAGCCATAATTTAACCATCGCACAGATATCTGTCCTCTTTCTTCACTTGAGCATTCGTCCGCAGATAATCCCGGACGCGATCGCAACCATAACTCAATAAATCTAGATTGAGAACTCGCCGCACGTTCCACAGAATCAGTGTGTTATCCTCACTGACTGAAGCTACAAACGTCCCGTCAGGGCTATATGCCACTCCTCTAATCGCAGCAGTGTGACCCCTGAGGGTTGTTAGTTCCGTGCCGTCCAGCTTCCAGAGCTTTACCGTGTTGTCCACGCTGCCAGAAGCAATCATTTGACCGTCAGGGCTAAACGCTAGTCCCCACACAGCAGCCGCGTGACCTTTAATCGTTCTCAGCAATGTGCCATCAAGCTTCCAAAGCTTAACTGTATTGTCCCCACTACCAGAAGCGATGATATTCCCTTGAGGGTTAAAGGCAACTCTCCATACTACCGCCGTGTGACCTCGAAACGTTCTCACCAATGTACCGTCAAGCTTCCACAACTTCACCGTACCATCCGCTCCTGCGGAGGCAACTAACTGACCGTCCGGACTAAATACCATCTGCCAAACAGAAGAGTGATGTCCTGTCAGGGTATGTAGTAATGTGCCGTCCTTGCGCCAGAGTTTGGCAGTATTATCTAGACTTCCAGAAGCGAGGGTTTGACCGTCAGGACTGAAAGCCACTCCCAGGACTAGAGCCTTATGACCTTGCAACGTTGCGATCGCAGCGCCGTTCCTATCCCAGATATGTACCTTACTATCGTTTTTGCCAGCAGCAATTAACTTGCGATCGCGACTCAGGCTAACACCATAAATTGGAGTGTTCTCTCCAGTGAAAGTCGCGAGCAATTTGCCTTGCTGGTTCCAAAGTTTAGTCGCACCGTCCTCGCTGCCTGTAGCGATTGTAGAGCTATCAGAACTGATATCGATTGCCCAAATCCCGGCTTTATGTGCAGTGACAGTTGTCTGCAATGGGTTTTGGCTCTCCCACAGTCTGACAATGTTTTCTCCACCAGCCGTTGCAATAAAGCTGCGATCGGGACTCCAAGCTACACCCCAAATCGCACCGCTGTGACCTCTGAAGCTATTTAGTTCTGTACCGTCAACGTTCCAAAGCTTTACAGTGTTATCTCGACTTGCAGAGGCGATCCTCTGACCGTCCGGACTAAACACAACTGCGGATACCACAGCGGTATGACCTTCGAGCGTTTTCAAGCTCGTGCCGTCCTTGCTCCAGAGTTTTACTGTTTTATCTGCACTTGCTGAAACAATGGTTTGACCGTCGGGACTAAACGCTACTGAGGACACAACAGAAGTATGACCTTGGAGCGTTTTCAAACTCGTGCCGTCCTTGCTCCAGAGTTTTACTGTTTTATCTCCACTTGCTGAAACAATGGTTTGGCCGTCGGGACTAAACGCTACTGAGGACACCCCACCCGTATGACCCTGGAGCGTTTTCAAGCTCGTACCGTCCTTGCTCCAGAGTTTCACAGTGCGGTCTGTACTGGCAGAGGCAATGGTTTGACCGTCGGGGCTAAAGGTAACTCCCCACACAGCAGCACTGTGACCCTGAAAAGTTTTCAACAAAGTGCCATCTTTGTTCCAGAGTTTCACGGTGCCATCTTCACCTCCAGAAGCGAGCAACTGACCGTCTGGGCTAAATTTGACTGCCCTGACGATCGCTTGATGACCTTCGATTGTGGCAACTTCTGTACCGCCCTTGCGCCACAGCTTGATTGTTGTATCTATACTTGCCGAGGCAATGAGCTTACTATCAGGACTGATATCGACGGCGAAAACAGCCGCTTTATGCCCCGATAAACGGTTGTATTCATCTGCTTGATAAACGGCTTGTCGCAGTATGTTATCAACTTGACGCTCGATATTGGCATCTGCCCCACCTAGTTTTTGCAATCTTCGTTTGGCTTTAATCGCTTCTATCAGTGCATCTAATCGGCGATGTGAGGCAAATTGTCCATCAGAAGAAGATACCAGTGCTTGAATTTCGCTGATTCTAGCTTGACGTTCGCTTTTGAGTGTTTGACGGTACTGAAAGTAATTCGTCACTCCCAACCCACAGGCAAGCAGCAATGCCCCACTCACGCCAACCAGCAAAAACCGTTGTCGTCTGGCAGCTTTTTTCTCCTGTAGCAGGTGTCGCTCAACTTCCTGAATTCGTTGAGCTTCCAATGCTTGTTGTACTTCTTGCTTATCTAAGGTTTGGCTAGCGGCTAAGAACTGATAATCTCGATCGCTCAAGCTTTTACCGACTGACCAATCTATCGCTTCCTGTAAGGCTTTCCCTCGAAGTAGCCGCGAAGAATCAGTACAATCTGAAGCTAGCCATGCGGTGAGCATCTTGGCATAGGGTCGCAGGTTTTCTAACTGCTCATCCACCCAATCTAAGTTGAAAACTGCTGCATAGATGGGGTTGCGAACGGTTAGTTTTCCGTCGCGTTTCACCACCAATCCTGATAGCAGCAATTCCATTTGTTCGGGAGAGTCATCGAAGAAGACACGGGGAGTGGGAAACGCGGGGACGCGGGGACTTTTACTAGTGGCTACCTCTGTGTGAGCATTTGAGATGTTAGATTTGGGATTTTGAGTTGAGGGAATTTCTGTTTTTCCTATGGATTTTCTCTCCCCACTTGCTGTGAGAGAGTGCACAATTTGCTGATAAATTCCCAGTAACCTGCCGGCTCGTTGTTCACTTCTTAAAATGCGATCGCGAATCGTCCTTAAATGCTCCGGTTCATCTTGAGTCTCCCAGTTGTCAATGATGCACTCTTTTACCAACTGTTCCACCCAACACGCCTCATCCCCAGCAGGAATTACACTGACGCGATTTGTTGCCCTCAGGGTAAGCTGGCATAACTTTTGGGTTAGAAACGGCTGTCCAGAAGTCCAGTACAAAATTTCAGCTAATAAGGCTTTGGGTTGGCTGGCGATCTCTTTTAATCCACCCATCAGGGGCATGGCTTCGTGTAACGAAAATCCCTTGAGTTCAATAGCTCGTCCGATGTTAAACGGTGTACGATTGTTATCGGCTATTAA
>CBKWLJ010000188.1:0-15803 GCA_966675205.1 uncultured bacterium | reverse complement strand
TGATTGTTCCTGTTTTTTTGAAAGATAAAATTTGGGGAATGCTATTTGTTCATCAGTGTGGTGCAACCCGGCAGTGGAATTCTTTAGAAATCGATTTATTGCGACAATTAGCTGACCAATTAAGTATTGCTTTAGCGCAGGCTCATTTACTGGAACAAGCGACTAACCACTCTGAGGAATTAGCTCGTTCTAATCGAGAATTGGAACAGTTTGCCTATGTGGCTTCTCATGATTTACAAGAACCGTTACGAACCCTTGCTAGCTATGCTAAGCTTCTATCCCGACGTTATGGGAATCAGCTTGATGAAAAAGGCAATCGATTTATTCAATACATCTCGGAAGAAGCTGTGCGGATGCAAGTGTTGATTAATGACTTGCTGCGGTATTCACGAGTTGGCAGGCAGGCTCAAACATTCGCTCCTTGTGATTGCGCTGCGGTATTCGATGTTGTGGTTAGGGGATTAGAAGGAGCGATCGCAAATAGTGGCGCGACAATCACCCGTGGTGAACTTCCCATCATTATGGCGGATGAAACTCAGATGGTGCAGTTGTTGCAAAACTTAATCAGCAATGCCATCAAATATCGCAGCACACAGCCACCTGTGATTCACTTTGGCGCTGAGTCTCAAGACCAACAATGGCTATTTTGGGTTCGTGATAATGGTATTGGTCTTGATTTGAAGTATGCTGAGCGAATTTTTGTCATCTTTCAGCGTTTGCACACTCAGGAAGAGTACTCTGGTACGGGTATTGGTTTAGCGATCGCGGCCAAGATTGTTGAGGGTCACGGTGGACGGATTTGGGTCGAGTCTGAAGTTGAAAAAGGGTCAACATTCTATTTTACCATTCCTAAGAGAGAGATTGCTTCCTTTCCACTAAGTTCTGTAGGAGTTAAAACTTCATAAATCGTAATTGATAATTCGTAACTAACGGACGCTACGGCTCACTTCGCTCCCCAGACGGGGATTTAAACCCCGCCTGAACATGAACGACCTTTCAGATCGGGGTCTCTAACCCGTCTTTAATTACAAATTACGAACTAATAATTACGAATTGCCGATGAATTTGGCATTATTTATGCGCCGGATGAAGCTAAAAATAAAGTTTTAAGTTGTTTAAATTATTAATATTGTTTGACTTTAAAGGTGTTCGTCAATCTGTTCAAGGTTAGCAACCCCGCCGAAATTTTGCTAATAGAAGACCGTAACAGTGATATAGAACTGATGGCGGAAGCACTTCAAGAGTGTGACAAGCCTCATCACTTACATGTGGTGAAAAATGGGGAAGATGCATTGGCATTTCTCCACCGTCAGGGCAAGTATATCAGTGCGCCTCGCCCCGACCTGATTTTGCTCGATTTGAACTTGCCGAAATTAAATGGACACGAAGTGTTGGCAATTATTAAAGCTGACCCACAGCTCAAATTTCTGCCGGTAGTCGTGTTAACCACCTCAGCCAGTCCACAGGATATCCGCCAGAGTTATGAATTGCAAGCGAACTGCTACATCACCAAGCCAGCCGATCTCGATCAATTTATGGAAGTCGTTAAAATTACGGTTGATTTTTGGCTATCGCTTGTAACTCTCCCTCTGGCTACCGATCCGGCTTGATGAAACTGAAGAGTGTAATAAAGCGTTTACGAAGAAAATCTAAAATTATCTCTGTTTTATTCAGATGCCCATGAATTTTTGTTCACGAACGTTGCGATGAGACTTTTTCTTGCCCCATTTCCTATTCCCCGTTCCTCATTTTCACTCTAGGGATACTCCCGTCTAAAAAACAGCAAAAGCTTGTAAAATTTTAATATTTGTTCATAAACAACACTTATGTTGTTTTAATGATTCGTAAAGATTGGAAAAGTAATCACATTTTTAACAAAAATTAATTCAGAATATTAGAAAATATAATTAAGCTTGTTTTTCCAATGGTGAAAGCCTTTGTGGATGACTCCCGAATCGAAAGAGTCACAAAAGTGGATAACCAATCTATCTACATTTTGTTAGTAGAAGATAATGGGAAAGATGCTGAACTTTTACAAGAAGCTTTAGTAGACGTGGGTGCCAATCAATGGCGAATCATACAGATTCCCCGGCTCTCAGAAGCTCTCAACTGTATTAGAAATCAGCACTTTGATGTGATTTTACTAGACCTGTCTTTGCCAGATAGCCAGGGTTTGGAGACTCTCGCCCAAGTTAATATTGCTGCTCCAAATATTCCCATCGTCGTTTTAACCAGCCTCAATGATGAGAAATTAGCCTTACAATCGGTGCGCCAAGGGGCACAGGATTATTTGGTGAAGGGGTGTTGGGAGGGAGAACTGTTAGTACGTGCCATTCGCTATGCGATTGAGCGCAAGCAAAGTGAAAAGGCATTGCGGCAGCAGTATTTGAGAGAGCGATTGATGGGGCGGGTACAAGAGCGTATCCGTCAATCGCTCGCTCTAGAAGACATTCTCAACACAACGATGGCAGAAGTGCGGCAATTTTTGGATTGCGATCGCGTTTTGATCTATCGCTGCAACTCGAAACAGTGCGAAGTCATGTTTGTGGGTTCGGTGAAATCCGGTTGGCCGAAGTTGTGGAACGCAGAACTTTTCACCCCTCTAGCCACACCTTACTTGCAGCCGCCAAACTCCGAAGGCATTCAAGTCCTCCAAGCCATAGACGATATCTACGCAGCCGATCTCGAGCCAAGTCAGCTAGCATTACTGGCAGATTGTCAAGTCAGAGCCTTTTTAACCGTTGCCATTATGCAAAGTGAGCCAACCCATCAAAGTTCTCCTAACTTGCGTCAAAATTGCCAATGGGGGCTTTTGATGGCTCATCACAGTACCCCTCGACAGTGGCAGGCGTGGGAAATCGATTTCCTCAAGCAGCTAGCAACAAGTGTAGCGATCGCGATTTCACAAGCAGAACTTTATCGCCAGCTAGAGGAAGCCAACCAAGAATTACAGCGCCTTGTTAGCATAGATGGCTTAACTCAATTGTTTAATCGTCGTTGGTTTGATCAAACTTTAGAATCGGAGTGGCTACGTTTGGCTAGAGAACGTTTACCCCTATCTTTAATTTTGTGCGATATCGATTATTTCAAAGTCTACAACGATACCTACGGTCATCCAGCAGGAGACGCCTGTTTGCAAAAGGTCGCTAGCATCATCAAAGCAACGGTGAAACGTCCAGCTGATTTAGCCGCCCGTTACGGGGGAGAAGAATTTGCCGTGATTTTGCCAAATACAGATAACCATGGTGCTGTCCATATTGCTGAAGAAATCCGCACTCAAGTTAAAGCGCTTAATCTACCTCATGCTGGCTCTAACACTACTGGGTGCATCACCATCAGTTTAGGAGTGGCAACGCTTATCCCTAAGCCCCCACTTTCAACGGCTAATTTAATTGGCTTAGCGGATCAAGCACTCTATCAAGCCAAGGAAGCGGGACGTAATTGCTGGGCGAACGCCACCCCATCCTACTCTACTAAGGGTCAAGCCCTTCGACCAGGAAAAAGGGTGTCCTTCGGACAGGAAAAAGAGCAAAGGGCAAAGGGCAAAGGAATATCCTTCGGACAGGGAAAAGGGTAAAGGATAAAGTCGAGCAACTATCTCCTTTTCCCCTTCGCCTGCTCGAAGAACACCATGTATCAATGACTGCTTGCTTCAAGTCGGGAACAGGGAACAGTAGATAAGACTTGACGCAAACACCATCAAAAAAATACTTTTGCAAGAGACCCCCATGAACTGGCGTTCACGAACCTTGCGAGAAAAATCAATCTCTCCTGAATTCTGCCTCCTGACTTCTATTTTCAAGACAGCCGCCCATGTGCTATCGCTCACAACGAAAAAATGAAAAATTCCCTCTCCTGAATTCTGACCCCTGACTCCTGACCCTTGACCCCTATTTTCAAGCTAGTCCCTCATGGCAGAATTGCCGCCACCGAGGATGAAAATTCTTCTTACCCTACACCCCACACTCTACCCCCTACACCCTATTTTTATAGGAGGTCTAATGTAGATGCACAAAAATTAAGACTAAGACGCGAGAAACTTGCTGAACGTAATTCTCTGGTTTTTCTTCTCCCTTAGTGAATTTTGGGGCATGAGACAGTCGTGAGAAATCTAGGGAAAAGTTGAAATCTTTCCCTTTCCCCTGATCTCCAAAGGAGACTCCACCTTCCCCCGCCCGAAGAGCCTTCCCCTGGAGAAAGGCGGTTGCGGTCATACAGCGTAAATACACCCACAATCAAGCGATAACCTATATTTCCTGTCTTGGCAGTTAAGTTTGGCTGCTGCTGTCATGAAGATGGTAAGCCATTGACTGACTCACAGGATGAAACTCAAGGCAAAAGCGAATAATTCATGGATGCTCAATTCCTTAAAGTGCTATTGGTTGAGGACAACATTAAAGAAGCTGATCTGTTTAAAGAGTTTCTCTCAGAATCCAGAAGGATACGCTTCGAGCTTACTCACATTCAGCGGCTCGATCAAACACTGAAGCTTTTGCAGCAAGACAGTTTTGATGTGATTCTCTTAGACTTGTCTTTGCCAGATAGCCAAGGATTGGAAACGGTCGCCCAGGTTAGGCAATCTGGTCATTTTACCCCGATTGTGGTATTGACGGGTTTAGATGATGAAGAGTTAGCCATTAAAGCGATTCGCAAAGGAGCACAGGACTATCTAATCAAAGGGCAGGTGGACTGTCCTCTGCTGGTTCATGCCTTACGCTATGCAATTGAGCGCACCCAAATGCTGCAAAAGCTAAGAGAGAGTGAGGAGCGGTATACGCTAGCGATTAATGGGGGTCAGGTGGGTGTTTGGCAAATGAACTTTGTCACGGGTGACATCTATGTGTCTCCCAATATGAAATCCCTATTGGGATATCGTGATTGCGAAATCGGCAACTCTCCTATGGATTGGCTAGAGTGCGTACATCCTGATGACCAGCAAGAGGTCTTGACAGCAACCTTTGCTCATTTACAAGGATTAACGCCCCATGTAGAAATCGAACACCGTCTGCTGCATAAAGAGGGTAGAGTTCGCTGGGTTCTGTCTCGCGGCACGGCTTCTTGTGATGCAACTGGCAAACCCTCTGGAATTGCTGGGTCGAGTACCGACATTACCGGGCGCAAACAAGCTGAAGCCGCTTTGCAAATCAGCCAAGAACGATACGCTTTAGCAGTGAGTGCGGGTAAAGTTGGGGTTTGGGACTGGAAATTGGAAACCGACGAAATTTATCTAGACCCAAACTTGAAAGCTATTTTGGGCTACAGGGATAAGGAAATCCAAAACCATTTGGATGATTGGCGATCGCGAATTCATCCTGATGATTACCCAGCCTTTATAACGGCGGTTACTGCTCATATAGAAGGTGTGACGCCTCAATTAGAGGTCGAACACCGGATGCTACATAAAGATGGCAGCATTCGCTGGATACTCACTCGAGGCACCGCTATCCGAGATGAAATGGGCATACCCTATCGCGTCACGGGTACGGATACAGATATTACTGATCGCAAGCAAACTCAAGCGGCTCTACAAGATTCACAGCAACGAATTATCACTATTGTTGAAAGTCTGACCGATGCTTTCTTTGCTTTCAATCACCAATGGCAATTTACCTACATTAACAAGCAAGCGGCGCAGCTTTTAGGAAAAATGCCGGAAGAACTCCTCGGTCGCTCTTTATGGAATGAGTTTCCTGACTATGTGGGTTCTGTATTTTTCGAGCAGTACCAAAAAGCCGTCATTGAGCAAGTTTCAGTGGAATTTGAACAGTTTTTTCCAGAAAAAAACTGCTGGTATGAAGTCCGGGCTTATCCTTCCCCTGACGGTCTTTGCGTTTATTTTCACGATATTAGCGATCGCAAACAGACAGAAGCCGTGCTAGTGGAGCGAGCCAGGGCAACTGCCTTAGCTGCCGCCGTGGGACTGGCTTTAACTCAGAAAGATACCTTGTCTAGTATGCTACAGCAGTGTACTCGTGCGATCGTACAGCACCTTGATGTTGATTTAGCGCGAATTTGGTTACTCAAAGAAAGCCAAAACCTCCTCGAACTGGCAGTCAGTGCAGGAGAAAGTACGAACCCTGACAGTACACCTGACCGGATCTTAGTGGGTCGCTTCAACGTCGGTCGCATTGCTGCCGAACGTCAAGCGCATCTTACCAATAATCTTCTCGACGAGCCTAATCTTTGCAATCGCGAATGGGCGTTACAAGAGGGCATGGTTGCTTTTTTGGGGTACCCCTTAGTGGTGGAAAATCAGCTCGTGGGCGTAATTACCCTATTTTCTCGCCAACCCATCACTCAAGCCACCTTCAATGCCATCACCTCCGTCGCGGATGAAATTGCGATTGGCATTCAACGCAAGCAGGTTGAGCAGGCATTAGAGCGAGAGCGCCAGCAATTACGAGAAATTATTGCTAATGCCCCCGTCGCCATGGCTATGTTCGATACCCAGATGTGCTGTCTGGTTCACTCTCAGAAGTGGTTAACCGATTATGGCTTAGAGGGAAAATCTATTGTTGGTCAGACGCTGTATGAAATTTTCTCAGATTTTCCTGAACGCTGGCGAACTGTTGTTGCACAGGCCTTAAACGGAGACATTCTTTCTCAACCAGAAGATAGATGGGAGCGCTCCGATGGTTCTATTCTTCATCTGCGTTGGGCGATTCAACCTTGGTCTACTCCAGAAGGGTCAGTGGGGGGAGTGGTTATTGTTACCGACCGGATCGACGAACTGGTAGAAGCAAGAGAAGCGGCATTAGATAATGCCCGCCTCAAGTCCCAATTTCTGGCCAACATGAGCCACGAAATCCGTACTCCAATGAATGGAGTACTCGGGATGACCGAGTTGCTTTTAAAAACTCACCTCAATCCTGAACAACTCGATTTCGTGCAGACGTTGCGGACAAGTGCTGAAAACCTGCTGATGCTGCTCAATGATATTCTAGACTTTTCCAAACTGGAAGCCAGTGAAATGCGCTTGGAAATCCGCCAATTTGACTTGAATAACTGTGTAGAGGATGTGGCAGATTTACTGGCAACAGCAGCTCAAAGTAAGGGGCTAGAATTGGCAGTTTTGATTGATAATAACGTGCCGCGACAGTTACTAGGAGATGGTCATCGCCTGCGGCAAATCCTCACCAATTTAGTCGGTAATGCCATCAAATTTACGTTTTCTGGAGAAGTGGTAATTCACGTTTCTTTGGAGTTTGAGACGACCACTTATGCCGAACTGCGGTTTCGTGTGAGTGATACAGGTATTGGTATTGCACCGGAAGAGCAAAAGAAACTGTTTCAATCTTTTTCCCAAGTGGATACTTCGACAACACGGCAACATGGTGGCACTGGCTTAGGGTTAGCGATTTGTAAGCAGTTAGTAGAGTTGATGGGGGGCGAAATTGGTGTGGAGAGTCGAGGGGCGGCTTTTGCACCGAATCGATGGTCTATAAAAGTGGCTTCGCTTCAGGATGAAAAAGGTGGCAAGGGAGAAGTAGCAGAGGGAGAAACAAGAGAAGAATTGTTTTTGATTCCCACTCAAAAACAGGGTTCAACCTTTTGGTTTACGGTACCCCTAGCTAAACAAGCCAGTGCCCGCACCAAGCCCGTGCCACCGACTCTTGATTTAGCAGGACGAAGAATGTTGATTGTCAGTGGCAACGCGACCATGCGGAAAGTCGTGAGTACTCTGACGACGTTCTGGGGAATGCAGGTAGAAGAAGCTTCAAGTTGCCAAGATGCTGTTAGTATTTGGCATTTTGTACACAGTCAAAACCAGGGATTTGATGTCGTGATTGTGGACTCCAACTTACTGGAGAAAGACACTGACAGTGGACAAGCAATTTTGTCATTAATGCTTCAAACTACTAGTCCCAAGTCGTTACCGATCGCTTGGGATAGTAACCCTGAGATGACTGCGTCAGAGGTGTCCTCAGCACTATTTGCGATCGCTCAAGAAGCATTACGCATGAATAGGACTGCCATAAATCAGGACGTGATCGAAACGTTAGCAGCATCGGAACTTGAGCCAACGCTTTATGAACGCGACAGCGCATTCCTCCCAGCAACAACCGACTTGAGGAACGACTCGACCAAATGGTTGTTGATGACAGGTGTGAAAGAGCGCTCATTAGCTTTATGCCTGATGGATTTGGGATTTAGTGGCTGTATCACCAAACCCCTAAAAGCCTCTAAACTCTTGGGTTGTCTCAGACAGATTTTAATCTCAGGGGATGAGGCTCAAGACAGGAAACGAGAGCCAGAGCTTGAATATCGCACCCTTAAGCCTATAACAGCAGCCCACCGTTCTCACGTGAGAATCTTGTTAGTAGAAGATACTCCCACTAACCAAAAAGTGGTACTCAACCAACTCAAAGTTCTAGGCTATGGGGCGGATTGTGCCTCTAATGGTAAAGAAGCACTCGACAAAATCATGAGTTGTACCGGCTTTGCCGAACCTACAAAAGAAGACAGGGAAGCGTCTTCACTCATCACCTCGTCTTGTGCCTACGACATTGTGTTAATGGATTGTCAGATGCCTGTGATGGATGGCTACGAAGCGACTCGACTGTTACGCGCCTTTGAAACTGAGTCTTGTCGAACTGTAGTGATTGCGATGACGGCTAATGCCATGAGTGGCGATCGCGAAAAGTGTTTGGCGGCTGATATGGATGATTACATCAGCAAACCTGTCACCCTCAAAGAGTTAGAGAATGTTTTAGAGCGTTGGATACCACAGCCAACTGATACCGAATTGCGTTCAAACATAGTAGTTGAGGCAGACGTGGGGACACGGGGATGTGGGGATGCCCAGAAAATGAATGTGCTACCTATGAATGCAACTGCGTATAAGGAGTTAGAAGGTCAAGTGGCAGAAGAATCTGACTTATCCTCTAAATACTCCAGCACAGCAGAAAGTCAAAATTGCTGCCTAGAGCCTTCACAACAGCACAACGATATCCCAACACGCTCATCAGGACAACAACCTAGTGATTTAGAAGGAGAAAAGCAACAAAAGTATGAGCAATCAGAGCAGTCTTTATCAGAGTTGTCACAGACCAATTCTGCCTCTTCTGGTTCTCATCTAACCTCTCAAGAGGATTTTAGCGATCGCCACTCTACCTCCAGCAGCTCTGAGTCTATTTTTGTACCCGTGCATGAAGTTCCTGTTAGTTTAGAACATTTGGAGGAAATTTCTAGAGGAGATCATGAGTTTCAACGAGAACTCCTACAAGTCTTTCTAGAAGATGCGCTCATGTATTTAGAAGAGATCAAAACTGCACTCACTGTTGGAGATTTTGGAACTGCTGCTCGTCGTGCTCACCAACTCAAAGGGACAAGTGCAACGGTAGCTGTTTACGAAATGCCAGAACTTGCGGCTCGATTAGAGCGTCAAGTACAAGAACAGAAAATTGTAGACGCACCACAGCTATTAACTGCGTTAGAGCAGATTTTAGGTCGTGTTCAAGCTTTTCTCGATCAAGATTCCTAGACAGCCCTCCACGGGCGATTGCCCACAACGAAAAAATGAAAAATTCCCTCTCCTGAATTCTGAGTCCTGAATTCTGAGTCCTGAATTCTGACTCCTGAATTCTGAGTCCTGAATTCTGACTCCTGACTCCTATTTTCAGATTAGTGAGAAGGCTAATCAGCTACTCCCCATCTAACTGGCTCCCGTTAGCACGGGCTTTCTAATTTATTCCATCAAACAAGCGTTATTCTTTTTTTGTCAATGCCTAGTTTAAACTAGTAAGGAATCTCAGTTTCTTAATTTTATGTAAAGGATTTTTAGATTGCTCTATGAATATAGTAAAATCATCGAGCTTGCAGGCAATCTCTTCTTCACCAACCATAGCTCCTGAACGCTCAACACAACTTACCCGTAAGACTTATCCCAATTTTAAGGTGATTGTGCTTGACGATGATTTCAATACATTTCAGCACGTTCACGACTGTTTGGTCAAATACATTCCCGATATGACAAGCGATCGCGCCTGGGAACTCACCAATCAGGTTCATTTTGAAGGTCAAGCTATTGTCTGGGTGGGACCCCAAGAACAGGCGGAACTCTACCACCAGCAGCTAAGGCGTGCAGGGCTAACAATGGCTCCTTTGGAGGCAGTATAACGTCATGGGCAACACCAATGGCGGCAGATTAGTTTGGAATCACTCTACCCATATCTCAGGACTGATTCCAGTTCTCGAACGACTAACCCATTACACCGGCATTCAAACCATTACCCCTGCTGTCATTGGACGTGCAAAAGGTCATTGTCCGAGATTGCAATTAAAAGTCTCGGTGCCGATTCGCGGTGGATTTAAAATCATTGCTAGGGCTGGGAAAACTTATCAAGAAGTTTTTATCCTGACAAACTTGAGTAAAACCGAATTAGAAAATGCGATCGCTCAAAGCCTAAACCATTAATGGGGATAAAAGATTAGACACTATGAGCTATAGCTCACAACTCGCGGAATGAAAATCCTTCTTTCCCTATTTCCCGCTCAGGAGTTCCCTATTTTCAGATTAGACCCCATGCGCTGACGCGCACAAAGAAAGAATGAAAATTCTTATTCTTTCTGCCCTCTGACTTGAAAGTGGGGAGTCGGGAGTCGGGAATGGAAAATGCCACTTTCATTCATGGCTATGAAATTTTTTCATCGGGACTGCCTTCTGCCTTGGAGCCTTATTTTCAAGACAGCCACCTACGAGCAATTGCCCACAACGAAAAAAATGAAAAATTCCCTCTCCTGACTCCTGAATTCTGACTCCTGACTCCTATTTTCAAGTTAGCGAGTCATGGAAATATTTTCGGCAAAAATTTCCACCTCTGGGTGAGTCTGCACCACTGTCCCAGTGACAATCACCTCATCTTCTAGGGACAAGCCACAGTATCGTTTACTGCCTTCACCACTAATCTCATCCCAAACGATATTATCCTCTTGAGGAGAGTACATGGACTGCCCCTGAACTACACCATTAATGGTATGCTCTACCACCTTAACTTTCATGCCATAGTCATCGTTCACGACTTGTACTATCCCATCTGCCAAATCTAGCGATAACGGCGGAGTCAAAGAGGCATACACTCTCCAGACAGGATTGCCATTTTCATTCAGTCCGCGAAATTCCTCGCCAATATAGGCAGCAAAGCTGTAAAAGCGAGGTCGGTTTTGACGGCTAATTCGCCCATTGAATTTGACACGGGTAGTCGGTGAGAGGGTAGATAGCTCAGCTAAACTGGTCACAATCCTGCCCTCACCAGCTTTAGAACCCACTTCTCTAATTAGGGTTGAAGTAGAAGTGCCTCGCAAAGATTGAGTACTACTACTGATGCCCGCTTGGGTTCTGGTCGTGTAAGTAATTTTCCTAACAGATGGATTGCGGTTGGAACTGCTACTTGTAGAGTCTTTTTCGAGGATCGAACCATCACCTTGAGCTAGAGCGTAACGCATTCTAGCGAAGGTAAAAGTCACCGCAGCGAGTACTATAGAAGTAATTGTGATGATAAGCGCCAGAATAAATTCCATACTAGTTCATAGTAAAAAATCACGCAGAACTATAGACGCTACCCATTAATGTTCTAAACGTGGATACGTTAAACATTCTGTAACAGTCTAACATTCTGCATTAGTTGCTTCACATTGACCAATGCTCACCCAGCTACTAGAACCATCGCTCCAATGTTCTTTTTTCCAAATCGGGGCATTGTGTTTTAACGTATCAATCGCATACTTACAGGCTGCAAAGGCTTCTGATCGATGAGGGCACCCTACTGCTACTAGCACACTGATTTCCCCAATTTGCAAGCGACCGATGCGATGATGAATCACTATTCGATTGACATCCGACCATTTCCGGCGAATTTGCTCTGCTATTGAGGCAAACACTCGAACTGCCATCGGTTCATAAGCTTGATATTCCAGCGCCACTACAGGCCTACCATTGGTCTGATGGCGTACTGTACCACTCATAACCACAACAGCTCCATTGGCTGGCTCGTCGGCAAGGGCATAGACTTCTGTCAACGATAACGGTGCAAAGGTAATGGAAAAGTGATCTCCGCTATGCTGTTGGTTTGGAGAGACAACAGACAGGGTTAATTCTGAATTCATTGCTGTTTTCCTCCTAGCTCTTTATATACTCCAGCCTCCGCAGGCGTTAACTCAATTAAAGCCAAACTCTAGTATCTATTACTAGAATTTAAGTATCACATTTAATCCTATCGCTGGCTACTAATCAAGGAAGTCTATTGCAAGCTAAATGAAAATTCCACTCCCTAATAATGAAGCAGCAAGACTGAAAGCACTTTGTCATTATAATTTACTGGATACGCCTCCTGAAGAAACATTTGATGATTTTACAAGATTAGCTGCCCAAATTTGCGAAACCCCTATTGCCTTAATGACAGTGGTTGATCAAAATCGTCAATGGATTAAAGCAAAGTTTGGATTAAAAATAACGGAAATAGAGCGGGAAATTTCTTTTTGTACCCATACAATTTTACAACAAGATCTATTCGTTCTTCGGGATACTTTAGGTGATCCAAAATTTACGAATAATCCTTTAGTCATTGCTGAACCTCGTATACGGTTTTATGCAGGTGCCCCTCTCATCACTCCTGAAGGCTATGCTCTAGGAACTCTTTGTGTTCTTGACTATGTGCCACGCGAACTCGCCCCTGTGCAGTTAGAAATGTTGCGTACATTAAGTGACCAAATTGTTAGACAACTAGAACTCAGGCGAAAATTAACAGAATTGGAGGAGACTCAACAAAAACAAAAAGAAACGCCAGCAACTTGCATTAGTACAGAATTTTTGAAAGAAGACAGATTTTTCAATCTATCTCTCGACTTACTTTGTATTGCGGGTCTTGATGGCTATTTCAAGCGATTGAATCCAGTGTGGGAAAAAACACTTGGATATACTAACCAAGAACTCCAAGGCAAACCTTTTTTGGATTTTGTTCATCCTGAAGATCAAGCCGCTAGCCTAGCAGAAGTGAAAAAGCTGAAGACAGGGATACCCACCCTCTATTTTGAGAATCGTTATCGTTGTCAAGATGGTTCGTACAAGTGGTTGGCTTGGACATCTTATCCCAACCTCAAAGAAGGTTTAATTTATTGCGTAGCTCGCGACATGACAGCAAATAAGCAAGCTGAACAAGAGCGTTTGCAAATCCTGCAAAGAGAGCAGGCGGCACGTAAAAATAGCGAAGCGGCACGCAACCAAATCACCAAGATTCTGGAAAGTATCACGGATGCCTTCTTTGCTCTCAATCGTGAATGGTGCTTCACCTACTTAAACTCACAATCTGAACCTCTTTTACAAAGACGCACAGAAGAACTAATCGGGAAAAACATTTGGACTGAGTTTCCGGAAGCGGTTGGTTCGATTTTTTATCAAGAGTATCACCGAGCTGTTACAGAGGACATCAGCGTTGAATTTGAAGCCTTCTATTCTCCGCTCAATACCTGGTTCTTTGTCCATGCCTACCCGAGTGCAGAAGGCTTATCGGTTTATTTTGAAAACATCAACGATCGCAAGCAGGCTCAAAAAGCCCTCGAACAAACCACTCAGTTACAACGTGCAATTTTAGACAGCGCTAACTACACGATTATTTCTACTGCTGCTGATGGCACGATTTTAACTTTCAATGCAGCGGCCCAACGGATGCTAGGATACAGTGCCCAAGAAGTGGTAGGTAAGGTAACACCTCTAATTATTCACGATCGCGAAGAAGTCAGACAGCGTGCTCAAGAATTAACACAGGAGTTGGGAATTCTGATAGAACCGGGCTTTGAATGCTTTGTAGTCAAAGCTCGCTTAGGAGAACCAGATGAACGCGAGTGGACTTACATCCGCAAAGATGGTTCCCGTTGTCCCGTGTTACTGTCGGTAACGGCTCTGCGTGACGTAGCGGGTAATATCACAGGGTTTCTCGGTATTGGCAGCGACATCGAAGAACGCAAACGAGCCGAAGAAGAATTACAGCGTCAGAATCGACGATCGCAACTTTTTGCTGAAATTACTCTAAAAATTCGCCAATCCTTGCAGCTAGAAGAAATTTTACAAACAACCGTCACCGAAATCCAGAATATTCTCGACTGCGATCGGGTGTTGCTGTATCGGGTGTGGTCGAATGGTACAGGGCGCACTGTGACGGAAGCCGTTAAACCAGGGTGGCCTGCAATCCTTGATCTACCTTTTCCCGAAGAAGTTTTTCCCTTAGAATACCAAGAACTTTACCGTCAGGGAAAAGTACGAGCGATCGCGGATGTAGAAAAAGCCTACGCCGCAGTAACGCCCTGTATGTTGAAATTTCTGGAGCCTTGGTGTGTCAAGGCTAAGTTGATTGTACCGATTTTGCTGACAGGGGACAGAGGAAAAGGAGATGTGGAGAAGTGGGGCAGTAGGGCAGTGGGGCAGTGGAGACAAGAAAGACAAGGACGTGAATTTGGCGAGATCTGGCAGCAACTTTCTGTTCCTTTTCTTCCATCTCCTCACTCTTCAATTCCCTCTCCCCCATCCCCTCGACTGTGGGGGCTGTTGATTGCCCATCATTGCGCTAGTCCTAGAGTATGGAGTAGCTTTGAAATTGAACTTTTGACGCAGCTTTCTGAGCAAATTGGTTTAGCTTTGGCTCAATCTCAGCTGTTAGAGAGAGAAACCCGTCAACGCTTGGAGCTTGCTCGTTCCAATGCAGAACTGCAAGAATTTGCTTATGTAGCCTCACATGATTTGCAAGAGCCACTCCGCAAGATTCAGACATTTGGCGATCGCCTCAAAACCAAATATGGCGAGGTGCTATCAGATCAAGGACGTGACTACCTTGAGCGAATGCAAAATGCGGCTGAACGAATGCAGGCGTTGATCGATGACTTGCTAACCCTGTCACGGGTGACAACCAGAGCACAGCCATTTATCCCAATCAATTTAACGCAGGTGGTGCAAGAGGTTTTGTCTGATTTGGAAGTACGCATTCAGAAGACAGGTGGACAAATAGAAGTGGGTGAACTCCCAGTGGTAGAAGTCGATCCCATGCAAATACGTCAATTACTCCAAAATCTCCTCAGTAACGCCCTAAAGTTTCATCGAGATGATCAGCCACCAGTGATTAAGATTTATAGTCAACTGCTTCCAGAGCAGGAACAGCGACCAACTGTAGGAATAAATAGTGTTTTGACTTGTCAACTTTTCATTGAAGATAATGGCATCGGTTTTGAGGAAAAATACCTTGATCGCATCTTTAATGCTTTCCAACGCCTGCATGGTCGTAGCGAATATGAAGGGACAGGCATGGGTTTAGCAATCTGCCGTAAGATTGTTGAACGCCACGAGGGAGGCATTACTGCGAAAAGCCTACCAGGACACGGCTCAACCTTTATTGTCACGCTACCTCTACAGCAGCGTCAACTGAAGGATGAAGGATGAATTATGAAGGATGAATTATGAATAACAAATGTTATCAGTGAAAGTTTCAAGCATGAAATTTTTTAAAATTTACAATTCATAATTCATAATTAACAATTCATAATTTAAACTTCACATGTTTTGGTTCAGGAGAGATTACAAGGTGAAAGCACGGCAAAATTCAGTGAGGATTTTGATGGCTGATGATGATCCGGATGATTGTCTATTAGCCCAAGAAGCGCTAGCGGAGAGTTGCATGGGCAGTGAGCTACACTGTGTCCAAGATGGTGAAGAACTTATGGATTATCTCTACCAACGAGGTAAATATGCAACACCAGGAAGTGCGCCCCGACCGGGTTTAATCTTGCTAGACTTAAATATGCCGAAAAAAGATGGTCGT
>CBKWLJ010000187.1:0-15876 GCA_966675205.1 uncultured bacterium | reverse complement strand
ATTAATAATGGTTTTAATTGCTCGACCGTTAATTCAGCTTTAGTACTTTCTTGGGATGAATGGGTTTTCACAACCGTTGCTTGCAGCGTAATCCAGGGTGAGAGGGATGACAAGTAATGATGAAGAAAATTCACTGCTCTACAACAATTTACAGACAAAGATGTAAAGATTTCTAGAAATGTTATCAATAACTTGACATTTTTAATGAATTAATATCTAAAGTGAATTGCAATGGCTTAACCGATCTCAAGCCGAAAAGCGATCGCGCAATACTCCCCCAATGCTGACGCACGAGCAGAGAGGCAAGCGCTACAATGCAATATCGACCCGACTTAAGCGATCGCGCATTCATGGCTACTCCTGCTACCACCTCAATTCAAATGCTTTTACGCCAAGCAGCATCGCTGTTGCTTTATCAAGCTGTTTTGGCTGGGGAAGTCGGTCAAGCCTTTGTCGATTTACTACAATCTTTTCTTCAGAGTGATGCCGATGGACTGAAGTCTTTGCAAGCCTACGGCAGATGGTTTAAAGCCTTGGCTGTGAACAATCAAAGCTGGCAAGATTACCTATTGACTCAAATTCTCAGAGACAATAATCCCTTTACCCAACAAGTCCAGGTAACACCGGTTCAGGAATTGCCAAAAGCTCTAATTGCCGCTGCCCAGCAAGATTTGCAATCATTGCAAAGTCTTTACCAATGCAGCAGTGAACAACTCAGCCATTGGGTACAAGTTGCCGCTAAAGTATCTGTTGCTCCCACTGCTTGGCATCGAGAACAGAATTTCGACTCACAAACCCTCGCCCAGTTAGGACATTGTGCGCTAGCTGAGCAATCTTATCGAAAACGACTTGAACAGCTCAACGACTGGGCAGATGGTGTAGAAATTTTAGCCGAATACTACCAGCAATTTAGCACAGGGCTGTTTACCCAATATCGTGCCTTTCGCTGGCAGTCAGGGCAGTTGCTGGGCATTGCTCATCCTGATGCGATTGAGTTAACGGAATTGGTGGGGTATGAGTCACAAAAACAAGCCTTGGTCAAGAATACAGAGATTTTACTCGCAGGTTACCCTGCCCTCCATGTCTTGCTCTACGGGAGTCGCGGCAATGGGAAATCATCCTTAGTGAAAGGATTGTTAAACCAATATGGGGATAAGGGGCTACGGTTGATTGAAGTGGGTAAATCAGAATTAAAAGGTCTTCCCACCCTACAAGAGCAACTTTGGAATGTTCCTCTGAAATTCATTATTTTTGTTGACGACCTTTCCTTTGAGGAAGATGACGACGACTTTAAATCGTTAAAAGCGGTGTTGGAAGGCAATATTACCGCGCGATCGCAAAATGTTGTGGTTTACGCCACCTCCAATCGACGGCATTTAGTGCGAGAGTTTTTTGAAGATAGACCCCGTCCTAAAGATAGCGATGAAATCCACACCTGGGATACAGTTCAGGAAAAGTTGTCGTTTAGCGATCGCTTTGGTCTAACCCTCACCTTTGAGCCAGCTAATCAAGAAACTTATCTTCAGATTATTCGACATCTAGCCGAACAATCCAGAATTCTCTTGAGCGATAATGAATTAGAGTATCGCGCTTTGCAATGGGCTACTCGCCATAATGGACGTTCCGGACGCACAGCACGTCAATTTATCAATTTTTTACAGGGTGAACTAGCCCTCTCCGGAAATGGTGTTAATAAGTAATCAGGAATCAGGAAAAAATGACAACAAAATGACTAATCACGATCACCCCAATTCATAATTCATAATTCATAATTCATAATTTATTTGACTTGGCTCAAAACAGAAGATGCAATCAATCAAGGTAGCCAATCGAATCCTGCTCTGTTCCGTTGCCTCTAGTGTCAGCTTTCTCCTTGGATTGCTGCTCAATCGAGATTTACCCAAAGCACTGCTAACAGGTGGGATTACAATCCCTGCGGCTTATGTGGGTTCTGCGATCGCTGACAGACGGCGCATCTATCAGGAAAAACTGGTTAAAGGTTCCCTACAACTCCAGATTCAAGAGCTTGAACAAGAAGAAACCCAGCTCTACCACTCCTTGGCAGCGGCAACAGCGACAAGGCAGGAAATAGAAGCCAGCATTAATGCCTTGCAAAGTGAACGTAGTTTACTCCTCAATCGGGTTTCAGAGCTGCATATCCAAAGGAATGAGCTGTATCGGGAACTCAGTGATTTTCAAAAACAAAAACAGCAAGAAGAAGTAGAATTTTACAGCTTACAAATCCAACTTCAGCAGTTAGATAAACAGCAAACAGAAATCAACCAATCACTTTCTGGTAAAACCTTCCAACTTCAGCAAACAGAAACTCGCTTAAATCGATTGAAAAATGAACTGGAGCAGTTACAAGAGCAAATTTCAGAGCAACAAAAGCAACAAGAAAAACTGCATCCCAATTTAGCGCAATTAGAAAAGCGAAAACAGAACTTAGAAGGAGAAGCTTATGACTTACAAACCCAAATACAGGTTCTTCAGCAACGCCAAGACCAATTAAAACAAGCTTTAGCGCCTTTACAAGAACAGCAGCAAGAAGTCGAAGCAAGCTTACTCGCGGGAAAAGTCAAACTCGACCAGTTAATTGGTCAAATCGCAGAAAAACGAAAACAACAGAAAAAACTTAGTAAAGAATTAGCCAATCTCGAAAATCGCAAGCAGCAGTTAGAAGTAGCATCAGACAATCTGCAAACTCAAATCCAAGAAATTGATATTCAAAAAAATATTATTTCTCAAAGTACAAACCAGGGAGTTGAGAATGTAGTTTCTATATTCTTACCTGAAGAATGGCGGGAATGGCTCAACTTTATCCAGCAACTCAATGATTATGAACAGATGGCATTCAAGGCAATTTTAGAAAAAGACGCAGCCACCTTGAAGCAGATTGCGGATAAAAAGTCAACCATGCCAGAAGTATTAATTGAGTCAATTAACGAAATCGCCCTCAATACTTTCGGAGATACACTCCTGGTTAGCGGAGGCACTGCCGTTCTTCCAGAAATTCACGAAGATTATGCTTACATTTTTACAGAACCCATTATTCTTTACTTTAAAGACTTATTAAATTACAAAAATATCCTATCTCAGACCAATACTCTAGCGGCAGAGCTTCCAGGTAATTCATCGGCTTCTATTGAAGCAAAAGATTGACGATAAAATCGATTCTAGTCATCTTCAAATGGTAAGATCTGGATGATTAAACCTTTGACAAAAGCCCTTTTTAAGCAGTTAACGAATTCTTGAAACCTAGAGTAATGCCCAAAATCCCCAAACGAGTCTCAACTGCCCTGATGAATGCCTTGTCAGCGGGTGTTGTCCCCAGAATAGGTTTAGAACACATTGCAGTAGGTAGAGAGAAGGAAATAACTGCCCTCTCCCAAGACTTGGAGAACATCAGCGAAGGGGGGGCTGGGTTCCGTTTTGTGATTGGGCGTTATGGTTCAGGAAAGAGCTTTTTGCTGCAATTGATTCGCAACCAGGCAATGGAACAAGGATATGTGGTAGCGGATGTTGATTTATCACCAGAACGCCGCCTTGCCGGAAGCAAAAATCATGCGGTGGCAACTTATCGGGAATTGATGGGGAATATTGCTACAAGAACGCATCCTAATGGAGGTGCGATCGCACTTATTCTGGAAAAATGGATTAGCTCTATCCTTAGCCAAGTTGCCCAAGCGACGGGTAAGCGTCCTCACGACGAGGGGTTTGATGACGAAGTTGAATTAAAAATTCGCGAAGTCGTTGATAACTTGGAAGGCTTAGTGCATGGATTTGACTTTGCCAATGTCATCATTGCTTATTGGCGTGGCTACCGTGAGGATAATAACGATAAAAAAGATGCCGCACTGCGTTGGTTACGAGGTGAATTTTCCACCAAAACAGAAGCTAAATCTGCCTTAGGTGTGCGTGTCATTATTGATGACGATACTTGGTACGACTATATCAAACTGTTTGCCCGTTTTGTTGCGGATATTGGCTACAAAGGACTGTTAATTCTGTTAGACGAAGCAATTCATTTATACAAAATTACCCATACAGCTTCCCGTCAGAGCAACTATGACAAGCTTTTAGCCATGTTCAACGACGCCATGCAGGGAAAGGCAGAAAATTTGGGTATCCTCATTGGTGGTACACCCCAGTTTCTGGATGATTCCCGCCGAGGATTGCAAAGCGATGAAGCGTGGCGCACCCGACTGGCAAAAAGCCGTTTCCTGAACGAAGGTTTACAAGATACTTCTGCACCTGTCATTCGCTTAGAACCGTTAATTTCAGAAGAAATTTCTAAGCTTTTACAACGCTTGGTTGATGTTCATGCTATCCATTACAATGCCAAAAAGGCTCTCTCAGCGCGTGAAGTCGAGGAATTTAAGCAAGAAGTTGTCAATCGTTTGGGAGCAGATAAACTTTCAACTCCCCGCGAAGTTGTTCGGGACTTTATCAGTATATTGAATATTCTTCAACAAAATCCACAACTCACCTTCAAAGAAGTTATTCACAGCTCAGATTTTCAGCCAAATCGTACTGATAAAACTTCTGATGGGGATGAAAACAGTGAGTTTGCTGAGTTTACTATTTGACAGGCTCCCCATCTGATATTTAATCCGCTTCGATAACTTTTTTATCTATATTATGCAGGGGAGCAGGGTAGAGAAACGACTAAGTAAAGCTTATCACCATAAGTCTGGGAGAGCCGCAAAGTTTAGCTGTCCTTCACTGTTTAGAACTGGAGTCTTTACGATGTCTGAAAGTGCTTTCACCAGAATCGCTACTTTCTCCGCATCCTGTTTCCTCTTAAAAGGTTGAGGTAGGGATTCAAGGTGGTCGAGTACTGTTTTAGTTTGGCTTTCTAACCTATGCGCTAACTGTTCCGACTCTTGAATTCGTTGCTCAACTTGTTGCAGGAACTTTTGAACCGTTTCAATTTTGCCGATTTCAGTTTCGACCTTGGCTTGATACTTACGTGCTTCAGTCAGAGCTTTCTGTCCCTTACCAGCCAGATGGAAACCACCAACTATTAAGGCGGAACTGAGAGCAATACCTCCCAGTACACCTTTTTCCAGTGCCATGTTGCCGCCACCCAAATAGGTTGAAATCCCCGCAATACCAAGCTGGGAGACAGCTACTTTGGTCGTAAACAATCCAAAAAGTTGAGGAACGGGAACTGTTCCAAAAGCATATGCTACGCCTACTGCATTTGCATCGGCTGCCATACCTGCATTAGTAGCTGCAACTAACCCCTTGGATGCTTTTTCTGCTTGAAGAAACGTAGGCTTATTCTCCTTGAGTTGCTCAATTGAAATATTCAGCCCCTCTAGAAAACGCATATCACTTTGGGACGCTCTTTGACCGATACGTTCAACAAAGCTAACGAAACGCTCAATGGTTCGTACTTGAATCCGAAGTTGAAGCTGACCATATGCTGCTGCCAAGTCGTTGATGGCTTCAAATTTTGCTTGCAAATTGGTAATAGCATATTCGTAACGTTCTTGAGCGCGTTTAGCAATTTCCTGCGCTAAATCTATGTCTGCTTTGCTAGCAGCGCCTGCAAACGCTCCTATGGCGGCACCACCTAAAGCAGCAGTGCCAATGATGATTGGAATCATGGACTTTCCTAAAAGGGATGAGTGGTCAAATCAAAGACTTTTTTTCTGTTCTTAGTGTCGAGGGGGAATGTTTGCGATCGCGTATACGTAATGTTTGATTTTGCGTGTGATCAGCTTTTACACATCTTGCATTGCATATTTAACGAATCGACTTTAGGAACAAGGGGAAGGGGAAAAAGGAAAAGTCTTTTCTCCTTTTAATGTCTCCTGGGTTGTAGGTATTTAAGATTCCTGGCTTCCAACGCGGGTTCCTCAAGTGAATCAGTCTTATGAATGACTTTCGGGCTTCTCCTGTTACTTTAGCGATCGCTAGTTGATTGCCGTCCCTGATTTTATTCTCCCCGAATTGACATTCCCCCGCAACACGGGGGCTTTCACCATCGTTTTTCTGTAACAAAAATCATAGTTAGAGCTTTATTGATTGCAGGACGTTCTTGTAATTGTACTCAATCCTCTTTTAGAAGCTGAAAGGAGGAGGATTGCTAGGAAAAGCGGGAATGCCACTGGGAGGAGGGGGAGGGAGCATCTCATTACCCGGTGCAGGGGGACTATTGTTACTAGGAGCAGAGGGAATATTACTACCCGGTGTAGGGGGACTATCTGTTGAAGCGGGTGCTGGTGCGGCAAGCTTGTTACACTCATCCATGACTTGAGACATAGGGACATTTTCCCTAGCAAGAGCTTCTATTCGTCCTTGATACATCGTAATTTGTGCAGCATACTCAGGACCAGCTGCTCTTTTCATTTGAGAGAGAATTTTCAAGGCTCCTCCCCAATTTTGAGCGCATAATGCTTGCTGTAGCTGAAGATTAAGATCAGTTTGGGATAAACTCGGACGTGCTGCGGCTAACGGCACAAATGCTAAAGCGACTACTCCTAGGGCAGTGGTTAAACGTTTTAAAGTCATTGCCTTTCTGCGTGAATAAAACTCTACTCTATCTCGATTATGAGCGAACATCCTTTTGATAGGCTTGCCCCTTTTATTCAGGAATACATTTACTCTCACGGTTGGGCTGAATTGAGGCAAGTTCAAGTTGAAGCTTGTCGGGTGATTTTCGATACCGATGCTCATTTGTTGATTGCGGCTGGTACGGCTGCCGGTAAAACAGAAGCCGCTTTTCTCCCCGTTTTAACCCTGCTGCACGAAAATCCTTCTACAACCGTCGGAGTACTTTATATTGGTCCGATTAAAGCACTGATTAACGACCAATTTGAACGCCTCAACGATTTACTCAAAGAAGCTGATATTCCAGTGTGGGCATGGCATGGTGATGTTTCTCAAAGCCGGAAGCAAAAGTTACTCAAAAATCCTAAAGGTGTACTGCAAATTACCCCGGAATCTTTGGAAAGTTTATTACTGAATAAACAAACTGAACTCATTCGCCTGTTTGGGGATTTACGGTTTGTTGTTATTGATGAAATTCATGCTTTTATGGGTTCTGAACGGGGTTGTCAGATTCTGTGCCAATTAGCTCGTTTGTCGAAATTGATGGCAAAGCCACCCCGCCGCATTGGTTTATCGGCAACATTAGGGGATTACTCATTGGCTGAGAATTGGTTGCAATCAGGTACTCAAACACCAGTCATTACGCCTGAAATTAGAGGAGCACAGCGACAGGTGCGTCTATCTGTAGAACATTTTTACCTTCCTGAAGAAACTCCTTTCCTGAACCAGGGAGGGCAAGGGAACAATCGACAGCAGGGAAATAGAGAGGATAACGCTTACTATCGATATCTTTTCGAGATTAGTAATTCCCGCAAGTGCCTGATTTTTACTAATAATCGCACTCAAGCGGAAGCTGCGATCGCAAATTTGCGACAAATTGCTCAAGCGAAAAATTCACCCGACATTTATCATGTTCATCACGGCAGTATTTCTGCCCCCTTACGGGAAGCCGCAGAGGCAGCGATGCGCGGTAATACCCCGGCTGTCACCGCCGCAACTGTCACTTTAGAATTAGGGATTGATATTGGGCAGTTAGAACGCGTCATTCAACTAAATTCTCCCCTATCTGTAGCCAGCTTCTTGCAACGTTTAGGGCGTACTGGGAGACGAGGTAGCCCTGCGGATATGCGATTTGTTTGCACCGAAGATGAACTTTTAGGCGAAGAATTGCTTCCCGAACAGATTCCTTGGCAACTGTTACAATGCATTGCCATTATTCAACTGTATGTAGAAGAACGTTGGATTGAGCCAGTCCAACCCATTCAATACCCTTTTAGCTTGCTGTATCATCAAACGATGAGTATCCTAGCCTCAATGGGAGAACTCTCACCTGCTGCCCTTGCTCAACAGGTTCTAACCCTGCCTGTTTTTGCTGCAATCTCTCAAGAAGATTTTCGACAACTGCTGCGGTATTTAATTGATATTGACCATATTCAACTTACGGAAAAAGGTGGATTAATCGTCGGATTAACAGGGGAGAAGCTTGTCCGAAACTTCCACTTTTATGCAGTATTTCCTGATACTGTGGAATATATTGTCCGTAATGAATCAGAAGAAATTGGCAGCATCGTGATACCTCCCACAAGGGGACATCAATTTGCTCTAGCTGGACGAACTTGGGAAATTTTAGAAGTAGATTTAAAGCGTAAAATCATAATTGTAAAGCAAGTTGAAGGAATTGCGAGTAGTTCTTGGCGAGGCGGCAGTGGCACGATTCATACTAAAATTCTCACAAAAATGAGACAAGTTTTGGTTGAAAAGACTGAGTATCCTTATCTACAACCTCAAGCTAAAACAAGATTGAAAGCTGTTCGCCAACTGGCTCAACTTCATCGATTAGATAGAGATAATATTTTGGCATTAGAAGATAATCTTTGCTGTATTTTCCCTTGGATAGGAACGAGGGCTTACCGCACATTGGAACGGTTGCTCAATTTCTTTGTCAGATCTACTCTGGATATCCGCAGTCTTGGTGGTGTGTCTCCGTATTTTTTGACGGTTAAGTTAGGAAAAAGCAGCCACGAAGAACTGATGGATAAAATTGTTGCTTTTTGTAATCAAAACTTGACAAGAGAGGATTTAGTGAGTTTAGAAGAAGCGCCTAAGTTGCAAAAATATGATGAATTTATTCCCAGTAACTTGCTACGGAAAGCATTTGCTTATGATTATTTGGATTTAGAGGAACTGCGTTGCCTCAAAGATACTAAACCTTCTAAACGGGGAGATTCCTGAGACAGAGGAACAGGGGAAAAGAAAGTATAAAACGTTTGACTGCAATTTCGTATTAATTACGAATTACGAATTACAAATTACGAATTATTAAACTATCTCTACCTTTAGACGGTTGTTCTACTCCTTTGGGTGTAGTGAACTAAGAAAGTACAGTTTTTTTCTAGAAATTTCTCAAGAATTACTGTTCTAAAAGATTAAGAGAGAGAGAGAAAAGTGGCATTCAATCACTCCACTTTAGAAGGTTTAAAGGTACTGGTTGTAGACGACAACGAAGACACTTGTGAGTTAATTACGATCGCACTGGAAATTCAAGCAGTAGAGGTGGCAGCGGTTAACTCGGTGAGGGAGGCACTCAACTTATTTGCAGATTGGCAACCGGATGTGATCATCAGCGATATTGCTATGCCTGATGAGGATGGCTACTCATTGATGCACAAGCTGAGAACTTCGAGGGGTCCCAAAGGAAGGGAAGTGCCAGCAATTGCCCTGACAGCTTACGTGGGGAAGGTGGCTCAACAGCAAGCGCTAGATGCAGGGTTCCAAAAGTATATCGCTAAACCGCTCGAACCGGAAGGATTAGTTGCAGCGATCGCAGATTTGGTTGCAGATAAGTCCGTAATAATTCGTAATTCGTAATTCGTAATTCGTAATTGATGCTGAGTCAACTTCTACCAATCCGCCCCGTTAGGCTAGCGACAACTAGCACCAATTCATCAGGATTAACAGGCTTGGGCAAGTGCATCTGAAATCCGGCTAAGAGCGATCGCCTACGGTCTTCTTCCCTAGCATAAGCTGTGAGGGCAATAGCCGGAATTTTTCCCCCTCGTTGGGCATCAAGCGCTCTCACTCGGCGGATAAATGAATATCCATCTTCACCAGGCATCCCAATATCACTAATCAGTACTTGGGGGACCAACTCCTCAAGCCTTTGCATCGCTTCACTACCGGATGCTGCTACAGCAACCTCGGCTCCATAAGTTTGGAGAACTGTCTTGAGCAGTTCGCAGGCGTCAGGTTCATCGTCTACAACCAATATCCGCAACTGATTAAGATTAATCGATTCATCCAGTTGATTGTCATCGCCCTCATCACTGGCTGCGGTGGGATGTACCCTAGCTTCCTGACTAGGCTTGCTGTGAATTACCAAGATAGGCAACTTCACGGTAAAGGTTGCCCCTTGTCCTTCTCCGGGACTGTCTACCTGAACCGTTCCCCCATGCATCTCTACTAAGCTGCGTACAATCGCCAGTCCCAGTCCCAATCCCCCGTGATTTCTAGTGATGGAACTATCCGCTTGACGGAAGCGCTCAAACACATAAGGCAAAAACTCGGCACTGATTCCCTTGCCGCTATCGCTGACTATAATTTCTACGTGGGAATTGATGCGTTCTAAGCGAATCTGAACTCGCCCTTGCTTAGGCGTGAACTTGATGGCGTTAGTCAGCAGGTTCCATAAAACCTGTTGCAAGCGTTCTGGATCACCGGAAACAGGGCCAGCACCAGGGTCGAGTACCGATTGCAGGCGAATGGATTTGGCATCGGCAGCAGGACGCACCACCTCAATCGCTGCCTCAATCACCTTCACTAACTCGACGGGACGGACATTGAGGCGCATTTGGCCTTGAATAATTCGGGAAATGTCGAGTAAGTCGTTAATGAGCTGAACTTGGGCTTTCGCATTGCGCTCAATGGTTTCTAGGGCACGAGCCGAAGCGGTTTCATTCAAGCTACCCTGACGCAGCATTTGAGACCATCCTAAAATGCCGTTAAGGGGTGTGCGTAGTTCATGGGAGAGGGTGGCTAAAAATTCATCCTTAATCCGGTTGGCTTCCTGAGTTTGGTGGTAAAGTCGGGCATTGTCTATTGCTAAGGCAGCACGACGAGCCAGTTCTTGAGCTAATGGCAAGTCAGTCTCACTATAACGTCGCCCTGACTCACCATAAACGAGTGAAATGGCACCAAGAATTTGTTCCCCTGCTAAGAGTGGCAAGCAGATGTAAGATTGCATATTGAGAGAACGCAATCGATTGAGGTGTTCCTCATCCTGTGCGATCGCAATTAAATCTGAGTCGAGTAGATGAGGGACTAACTCGCTTTGTCTGCTTTTAAGTACCCTCGCCACAACTTGCTGTTGATCGTTGGGGTCAAGTGGGTAGCGATTGCTCAACTCGCGGATTTGTTCAACTTGATCACGAGGGCAGTGGAGCGCAACTCGCTTGATATTAAACCCATCTTCTAATGTATCGATGGTACACCAGTCTGCCAAATCGGGAACAGCAAGGCGTGTAATGTTATCGAGAGTGGTTTGGTAATCTAACGATGTGGCAAGTACACCACTCGCTTGGGCCAGAAAACGGAATAAAGTTTCTGTTCGCTTGCGCTCTGTGATATCTAAAAATACACTGACTGCTCCTCTAGAGCGCCCTTGCTCATCCAATAAAGGGGCCGCATAGCCAAATAGGTTAAACACGGCTCCATCTTCACGCACTATATCTACTTCTACATCCCGAACCTCTACTCGAAGAGTCGCCGCCTGCTGTAGAGGCAGTTCATCTCCTGACAATTCTCTTCCTTCTCGGAGCATTTTGTAGGAAGGTTGAGCTTCGTTCGCGCTTGGTGTAATAGACGCGTTGTCCTCAGGAGAGATGTGCAACAGCTTAGCGAATGCGGGATTGACGCGAACTTGATTACATTCAGCATCCTCTGCGATCGCTATACTAATAGGAATCACATCAAACAAGGTTTGTAATTCATTAATACGACGCTGCAAGTCTTGATTGAGAGTTGCGATCGCTTTTTCTCGACTTTCCACCGCCTCGGCCATATCATCAAACGCACGAGCGAGTTGGCCTAATTCTCCCGGTTCATCAGCAAGTCCAGTACGGGCGCTGAGGTCTCCACGACGTAGCTGTTTGGTGGCGCTGAGTAAAAATTGTATTTTTCGTAGGAAAAATACATCTCCCCCAACCCAAGCTGCAACCCAAGCGAGAACACCGACTACTCCCAAGCTAATCAGATTGCGAGTTAAAAGTTGATTAGCTTCGGCAAAGGCAACGGTTTTAGAAATCCCAATCGTCACATACGCATCCTGGTTCTGGATTTCCCCCCTGAGAGGAGTAAATGCATAGAGGCGTTCTGTTCTATCAATCCCCTGTATTGCAGCAGTGCCTTCTCCTTGAGTGAGTATGGTTTTGATCAGGGGTTCGGCGGGAAACGTTTTACCCACCCAGTATTCGGAATTAGGATATCGCACCAAGATTTTGCCGTTATGGTCAATCACCGTCAGCACTGAATCCTTGGGTAACTGCGCTTCAGCAGCGAGTTGATTGAGCCAAGTCAGATCCAGTGCCGCCACTACCACTGCCTCAATTTCTCCGGCTCGATTTAGAACAGGGTAGCCAAAATTAATAGTGGCCTTACCCGTAATCCGACCAATTTGATAATCACCAATCGCAAAATTGCGAGTATCACGCGCACGCCGAAAATAACTGCGGTCTGCGGCATTGACGGTTCCTGTATAGGGAAGAGCACTGCAAATCGTATTGCCCTTGGCATCGACTACAGCAAAGTTGGCATAGGGGCGGTACTGCTGACGAAGCTTGGCAAATAACTGGTTGCATTCCTCTGTATTGCCTCGACGCACTTCCGGAAGTTGTGACAGAGCAATTAGCAGTTGGCGAGCGCCTTCAGCGACTTGCCCTTGATTGGCGGCAGCGAACTTTGCTAGCCGTAGGACATTAGTCTGCACTTGGGTGGCAGCATCTCGTCGTTGCTCAGAAGCCGTGTACAGGATGAGTCCTAAGGCTGGAACAATTGCCAAAAGGACGAGCAGCAACAGACGAGCACGAAGACTGGACAAGGGAATGTGCTTCATTGCTCTACTGTTGTTTTGGTTGTTCTTCTTGCCTGATTAAAGCCCAATTTTCTAACAATAGAGCGTAATGGGATCAACAGGACTGTTTGAGTTGTGAACAAGAGCTGGCTTTTTAGGGACATTACGCCGATCAGTAGCGACATTAACAGCTTGAAACGGCAAGAAATGAGTGGCTCACCGTTCTTTAGGAAACTGAAATCCGAAGACCGCTGTCAACTATCTAAAGGTGGATTTGCGATCGCTAGTTATAATAATCTGACTTGCCATCCTTTGTCTAAACCCTACATGTCGCACTAGAAACGAATGTTTACTCTTCTAGGGGAGGCGATTCCATGTTTTGTATTGCTTTTCTAGCTAGGTGCGATCGCAAAAGTTCCAATTTCAACAATTCCTGAGACAAAAAACCCGCCTCATTTGTCCAATCTTCCTGAAGACTCATCTGGCTTTTCGTTGCTCGTTGATGCTCTACCGCTAACTGCACGATTGTCCAATCGTTATAATGCTCTTCAACAAAATTCGGGTAATGTTCTCGAGCCAACTTTTCTCTTCTAGCTGTGGCATCAGCACAGTCTTTATAACGATTCTGCAATCGCAATTCATCGAGTAAAATTTTAGTATTCTTCTCATGAGATTTTCTCGTCAGCAGCCAATTTTGCAAGCGACGACAACGAGCCATCTCATACATCAGTTGTTGGTATTCTTCTGGCGTTAAGTCGTTTTCAGCTAACCATTGAATAAGCTGTTCTTCCTGAAAAAGATAATGTTGTTCCTGAAAGCGCCGACGCTCTTTTTCTACATCTTTGGGGGACACTTGAATGTCCAGAATTTCAGCTAAAATTTGCACTAAGGCTCGATTAGTTGCGTGCAAGTTGATTACGTTAAAATCTGGGAGGTGTAATGCCGCATAGCCAGCAATATCTCCTAAAGTAACCGCTGTCTCATTCCGTAGCACCTTTCGGTCTCGATGATAAAGACTGGTAAAAAACTGGTTGCGGGCTAGGGTAAAATTCGGCTCAAATGATGGCAAAACTTCGGGTAAATTTCGTAATGTTTCTAAAAGTGTAATGGTGTCTTGGCGCTTGATATTAACATATTTTTCCTGAACAAACTGCGCTACTTCCTTTAGTTTTTCTGGGGAGATACCAGTCGCAGTGGCTTGGCGGAAGATATAGAAAAAAGTGCGTTCAGGAAAGTAAATAGATTTTGCGATCGCTATCAATTTTTCACACAATTTTTCATCAATAATACCCTCCTCCTTAGCCCGGTGAAAGGTAGCACGAATATTCACCATCGGTTCTGATAAAGGTCGATAGCCCGTATCTTCTAGCCCATGAACCATGACAACTTCGTCATCATCAATAAGTTCCCCACTAGCATACATTCGGTAAATTTCACCGACACCAATCATCCCGAAGGCGTCTGTTTCAGCCGCCCGTAAAGCCCCCATACTGCTAGATCCATACACTGCTACTCCCTGTTCAATCGCATATAAAATTTCTTTGTGCCATACGGACGGATCATTAAGAAAAACACCGTCAACCAGAGCAATAATATCCGGTCTATAAGTAGTTACAGCACTCAGTAAATCAGATTGCTTTGCTGGAGGAAGATAGACAGCGTTGAGAATTTCTTTGGCTTCCGCTATAGGCAGCGATGGCCCTAAAAAGACGACTATTTTTTTCATTCGCTTCGTTAATTAATAAAGTTAGCGCCTTCCAATTTCATAATTCATAATTAATAATTCATAATTTAAAACACTCCGCCAGCAGGTCGGTGCGTTTCTTCTTCTCGAATAGCTCTAGAGTTTAATTCCATTCCAGCTAAGCGCTGTTGCTCTGCAAAAGCCATTGCACGACTTTTTGTCTTATAGTTTCTACTAAAAGAAGCTTCTAAAGCTGGCACAATTACCCTAACGACAGAAATATCCCAATCTGAGGGAGTCAAATCAAATACAATGATTTGCTCTATACCAATTCGCTGCAATTTTCCTAAGATAATTGCGATATCTTCCTCAAAAGTACCAGTAGATTCTGATAAGCGGGTTCTAGCATCTACTGTGGGTAGATTAGATTCAAGATTAGAAGCTTCATAGCTATAATTTCGTTTAATTCGCAGCGTGGTATAGTATTGATGAAATAAATCATCCCTTGCGCCTGAAATGACAATTGCACGAGTTTGAGCTGCTTCGGTCAATGCTCTCACCATCGCCACTTCAGGATCGAGATGTGCTCCGTAACCATGGCTATTAGGTGCACATCCACTGGGGTCGTAAAGATAAGCTCGATATACAGGGACTTCAGTATCAACAGTACAATCAAACAAAATCGGAACCACTTGTGCCGCTTCAAATTTTGCTAACAAGTCTAAAACCAGAGGCGATTTAATGGTTTCTAAACGAACTCTCCGCAGGCGATTCGTTTGCCAAAATGCTTCCAGGTGACAAGAGACGGCATCTCGCTCAATGACTTCATATAAAGCTGAATTCAGCGCTTCTAAAAAATGGTTCCCAGAAGCTAAACCATTAGAACCCATCTCGAATGAACCTAAATTGGCGAACTCTTGCTGCCAAAATCTAGAGTAGTTCATCGAGACAGCCTGAACTGGAACCGCCACCTTAGTTTGCTGAATAATATCCCAGCCCAAATACCACTGCTCTAGTTGATTCACATTAAACAGTGAATTTTCACGCAAATGTAAATGCTCTAAGGCAATAACCGGACACTGCTGGGCAATTTGAGCATAGGAAAGGGTAATTTCAGGTAAATCTATGATTTCAGCACAGTACAGTTCAATCGACTCCATCGCAGCCGAAACAATTGCTGCATCCAAAGTACTGCCTTTACCAGAAGATGTAACAACACTACGACTATTCGGGCGAATAGCAATGGTCACCGGAATACCAATCCTATCTAAGCCTGTAATATTAGCGATACGGGTTAGCCCTATCGCTTTAAAATAGGGTCGAATTCGCTCTAAGGTTTCTCCGGGAAAAGCAGTTCTATGAGTGCCTTGCCAGTAAGACTTAGCAGCTCGGTAGGCTTGATTTTGGAAATTTATACAAGTCACCTGAAGGCTAAATTTGAACAACAATAAAGATGGACGTAACGGAGTGATAGGTTTTGATGGGCAACTTTAAAACCCTATATTTATAGGGTTTTAAAATGAAGGGTGTCCTGAATCAATTCCGAATTCCGAATTCCGAATTCCGA
>CBKWLJ010000186.1:0-15978 GCA_966675205.1 uncultured bacterium | reverse complement strand
CAAACTACGTCACCTAGAACATCAAAGAGGATGACATCGTACTCATCAAAAGCGTTGAGTTCCTTGAGCAGCTTCACCGTTTCACCAACTACATAGCCACCACAACCCGCACCAGCAGGAGGGCCACCAGCTTCTACGCAATCAACGCCACCATAGCCTTTGTAGATTACATCCTCAGGCCAGACATCTTCATAGTGGTAATCCTTTTCCTGAAGCGTGTCGATAATTGTGGGAATTAAAAAGCCTGTCAGGGTAAAGGTGCTGTCGTGCTTCGGATCGCAACCAATTTGCAGTACCTTCTTGCCACGCTTAGCTAGGGCAACTGAGATATTACAGCTAGTTGTGGATTTCCCGATGCCGCCTTTTCCATAAACTGAGAGTTTCACAGTTACCGTCTCCTATCCTTTGGATTAAAACTTGAATCTTGTCACAAGGCCGTCGGTTGAGTCTGCAAATAGGCTCAATCCCCTAACGCCAGCCTCCAGAAAGCTTTCCTTGGGGCGTTGATTGCATTATTGACTAACTGCAAAGGAAAAAAAAGGGGGGTTTTAGATAGAACAGGGTTTAAAAACAACCTGATAAACGATTTATCTTGATTTATATCTTTATTCCCCTAGAAATCATCACCGAGCCTTTAAAATCTTTAATTATAGTATTTGTGTTTGTTTTTTATAAAAATAGAAACAAAAAACAAAAAACTCGATTACCGCTCCTAACTCAGCACTCGTCAGCATGAGTTCACAAGTGCGATCGCTATCATGCTTTTTCAACAAATCGCTTGTCTAGATTGGGTTTCAAGGCATTTTAGGGCTAGAGTTTCCCGATGACACTGCCAAGATATGGGTAGAGCTAAAGTGATTGATAACACTGGGATCGAGGGATTGGCTAACCCCTATAAGAGTTTTGTAAAATATAGTTAATTTTTGACGAAGCAGTTAAAACTAGCATCATCTATAGACTGTTACCTGTCCATTCCATAGAGATAGCTGATGTAGGGTGGGCACTGTCTCTAGAAGTTGAAAAGCTGTTTTTAGCGTTAATGTGCAGTGCCCACCCTACGGTTAATCGGCAACCATCCGAAGGGTTTTAGCGATCGCGCCAAGATGTGATTCCAAAAACAAAACCCGGCATTGCTACCGGGCATTGGATGCAGTAATTTTCTAAAGATTAGGCGGTGACTGGAGTGGCTTGTCTTTGCTTTGCCAATTCCAAAAGCCGACGAATACGATCTTCTGTAGGTGGGTGAGTCCGGAACAGAGACATTAATCCTTCCTTGGAAAGAGGATTGACAATCAGTAGCGGCGACATTGTTGGATTCCCGTTCATTGGGATTTGGTGTCCCATTGCCTCAAGCTTCTCTAGCGCATGAGCAAGTGCTACCGGATTACCTGTGATTTCAGCCGAACCCAAATCGGCAGCATATTCGCGAGTACGGGAAATCGCCATCTGAATCATTCCTGCGGCAAGGGGAGCCAAAACAATTAAAAATAGGATGCCTAGAGGATTGCCACCTCGACGAGTATCGCGAGTTACTGGCCCATACAGTGCGCCAAAGGTCAGGATTCGTCCGAGAAAAGTAATTGCGCCAGCAATAGTCCCCGCAACGGCTTGGGTTAGGGTGTCACGATTGCGGACGTGAGTCAGTTCGTGAGCCAAAACCCCCTCAAGTTCCTCGCGTGAAAGCAAATCGACAATGCCTTGAGTTACAGCTACAGCCGCGTGTTCCGGGTCTCGACCTGTTGCAAAAGCATTCGGCGATCGCGTGGGAACAAAAAACAACTTGGGCATGGGAATACCCGCTCTTTGGCTTAAAGAAGCAACCATATCATAAAGTTCGGGAGCTTCATGACGAGCAATAGGCTGAGCATTGTATGCTGCTAAGGCGGCGCGATCGGAGTAATACCAAGAACCAAAACTTGTGATCGCAGCCAAGCCGAGACCCAGGTATAGCCCTTGCTCGTTTCCGACTAAATAGTAGCCGCCTAAGACGAGAAGACCACTCAGTAGTCCTAGCAAAGCTGCTGTTTTAATTTCATTGATTCCAAACATAATTAAAGTTGTTAAAGATTTATTGCAATATCCTCCTTAAATTCTCAAATCTTGAACAATTAGAGTCTCTATCCCATGAAATAAATAGCGCTATTCCGATTGGCAGGTTTATTGTTGCAAGTAGGAAAAACGAAAAAAAATCATAAAAATTATGACTCACCTCTCGATGACTCTAATCCAGCTTTCTGATCTCCTTCTAGAGACAAAAAGGCTTGGATCAAAGTCCAGATTATCCAACAGGTTCCAAATCCCAAAAGGATAAGCATGAGTGGAGCTAGTCCTCCCAAAGGTGCAAAGACCAGCATCAGCAATAAACCAAAAAGTAGAAGTTTTACAAGTGGGTGATTCATTATCCGCTTTTTTTATAAACTATCTCTAGTCTCTCTGGTATGTTTTAGAAAAGACATCTGGCAAGAGGAGTAGCTCTGAAAACGACAAAGTTTATTAATCTTTACTTTTGTAGCGAACGCAAATAATCGTAAAAAAGAGTAGATGTTTTTTTCAACGCAAAAAAAGGCTGTATTTTTATCCTTTCTTTTCCTTGTTCTCTGTTGAGGAGTTCCCTTTTTCATCCAGAGTTGCATTCAAACCAATTATTTTCTCTCCCCCAGCTCCCCTGCCCTCCCGTACTAGCGCCTGTTCGTACCCCTGATTAAGCTAAAATTCAAGCAGAATGGGCGTTCTGAAAGCCAACACCAGCATGATAGAAACACTCTCAACTCGACTTTACGAACTCGGACAATTTGCGAATAATCTCGTCTCCAATCAACTCACTCACCTAACTTGGATTAGTCTCGGCATTATCTTTACCGCAGGATTGCTCACCAGCCTCACTCCTTGTATGCTTTCCATGCTGCCCATCACCATTGGCTATATCGGCGGGTACGAAGCCAAAGGGCGTCTCCAAGCGGTGACTCAATCCACTTGGTTTGCTTTAGGATTAGCCACGACATTAGCAGGGTTAGGAATTCTGGCCGCATCTGTGGGGCGAGTTTACGGTCAAATTGGAGTCGGTTTGCCAATAGTCGTCAGCCTGATTGCGATTATCATGGGGCTGAATTTACTCGAAGCTTTGCCCTTACAACTGCCTTCCTGGGGAGGGATGGAGTGGATTTCCCAAGATTGGCCCGATGGCGTGCGCTCTTATTTAATAGGCTTAACCTTTGGTTTAGTCGCTTCCCCTTGCAGTACTCCCGTCTTGGCAACATTACTGGCTTGGATTGCATCAACACAAGATTTGGTTTTAGGAGGCGCTTTGCTGTTGTCCTATACGGCAGGTTACGTCACCCCCTTGATTTTGGCGGGTACCTTTACGGCTTCAATCAAAAAAATATTGGAGTTGCGCCAGTGGTCGGGTTGGATTACACCTATTAGTGGTGCCTTACTTGTAGGGTTTGGCGTCTTTTCTTTGCTTTCCCGGATTCCCGGCGGAATTTTTTAATCAAAAATGACTATAGAAAATCCTTCGTTACCCAATATTTGGCGTCAACTGCTTTCAGTGCTCGGTGACTTGCGACTGGCTATTGTCTTGCTGTTAGCGATCGCTCTTTTCAGCATTAGTGGTACTGTCATTGAGCAGGGTCAGTCCCTCGCCTTTTACCAAGCCAACTATCCAGAAGACCCAGCCTTATTTGGTTTCCTCTCTTGGAAAGTTCTCTTAGCCTTAGGGTTAGACCATGTATACCGTACTTGGTGGTTTTTGTCAATCCTCATTTTATTTGGCAGTAGCTTAACCGCCTGTACCTTCACCCGTCAGTTTCCAGCCCTGAAAGCGGCCCGTCGCTGGCAGTTCTACAAAGAACCCCGCCAATTTCAGAAACTCGCCCTCAGTGCCGAACTCGAAACAGGGAGTCTAGATACCCTCAGCCCTTTGTTAGAAAAGCGACGCTATAAAGTCTTTCGAGAAGGCGATACCCTTTACGCCCGTAAGGGAATCATCGGGAGAATTGGACCTATCGTCGTCCATGCCAGTATGCTGATTATCCTGGCGGGAGCGATTTGGGGGGCATTAACGGGTTTTCTTGCCCAGGAAATGGTGCCGAGTGGCAGTACCTTTCAAATCAAAAACGTCATTGATGCTGGGCCCTTGGCTGCACCGCAAATCCCCAAAGATTGGTCAGTCCGGGTTAATCGCTTCTGGATTGATTACACCCCTGAAGGAGGAATTGACCAGTTTTACTCCGATTTATCAGTTCTGGATAAAGACGGCAAAGACGTTGACCAACAAACTATTTATGTCAACAAACCCCTGCGCTACCGGGGAGTGACGATGTACCAAACGGATTGGGGAATTGCTGCTGTTCGGGTGCGAATCAACAAAAGCCCCATTTTCCAGATTCCGATGGCGTTACTTGATACTCCGGGCCAAGGACGCCTTTGGGGAACCTGGATTCCTACTAAGCCAGATTTGAGTGAAGGCGTCTCCTTACTGGCAAAAGACTTACAGGGTACACTACTGGTTTACGACACCTCTGGTAAGTTGGTTTCGACTGTTCGTTCAGGGATGGCAACCGAAGTGAACGGTGTTACTCTGAAAATTGATGATGTTATCGGCAGTACAGGCTTGCAGATTAAAGCTGACCCAGGTATCCCCTTCGTTTACACAGGCTTTGGTTTACTGATGTTGGGAGTCATTATGAGTTACTTCTCCCACTCTCAGATTTGGGCCCTGCAAAAAGGCGACCATTTCTACGTCGGTGGCAGAACCAACCGCGCACAAGTGGCATTTGAGCGAGAAATCATTGGAATTTTAGATCAATTGAGCAATCAGCCGTCATCAAAACCAGTTCCGGTAACAGCAGAAGCTCTTGTGGGTCAAAATTGAGAGCTAGCTTGAAAATAGGGAGTCAGGAGTCAGAAGTCAGGAGTCAGGAGTCAGGAGTCAGAAGTCAGGAGTCAGGAGTCAGGAGTCAGGAGTCAGGAGTCAGAAGTCAGAAGTCAGGAGAGATGGATTTTTATTCATTCTCTGTGAGCTTCCGCTCATGGTGTCTAATCTGACACATCCTTTCATGGATGGCCCAATCGCTAGTGCAGCGCGGCTGCAAATAACCCACCAGTCCAAAAAGGTTAAAAACCTTACTGTACAAGGAATATCCCTTTTGCCTCCTGCCTTCTTGGAGCCTTCTTGCACTAGTACAGCGCGGCTGCAAATAATCCACCAGTCCAAAAAGGTTAAAAAGCTTTGTTTACAAGCGTTCTTCCCTTGGAGCCTTCTGCCTTTTTTCTTCTGCCTTCTTGCACTAGCTATATCCATCTGCTATAGGCTGCGTGCATCTGCGGTTACTTTTTTCTGATTAACTATTCAGATAAGTTCTAAACGTGCTTGGGAAGTTGACCGATGAGTACGGAGAATCAAAATCCGTCCAAAACAGCTCAAACAGTTGCTATTACTTCACTAGTATTAGCAGTAATTGCTTTGGGTATCGCTGTTGTTTTGGCAATCTCAATTTTAAGGAAGTCTTACTCTTCTAGACCAACAACAGTGATTCCTTTTCCCCCTTCACGCCCTCAATCGTTATCTTCCTCACAACCTGTTACTAATCCAGAATCTCTACAATTCTCTTCAAGGGTACCTACAGCCCCTAAATTGTCACCTAATAACAAAGATCAGGACGATGATAAGGGTGATAATAACAATGTTGACGATCATTAAAAAACTATAAAAGATTTTGCTTTCTTCGTACAATTGCTAATCTTGGACTTATAAATTGATGTAGCAAAGAGAACTTTATCTCATTATTAAATTTATAGAACTTTACTAGCAAATACTAACAAAAGTGATACCATAAGGCTTACTCAAAACTCAATCAACACAGAACCTGTAGGCTTGAAAAGATATGCATCAAGCCTCAGTTATGCTTGTTTGAATCGCCAGATTATTTCTGTCCTATCGTCACATTGACGGGAGTAGTGTTCGTGAAGCGCAAAATTATTCTTAACAGTTTTCTGTTAACTATGTTAATTAGCTTCCTCTTGACCTTAATAATGGCAAGTATGGGGCTATTTTCAGCTCATCCTTTAGCGGCTCAGGAGTCAGCTAGAGACGAAGTTTGGGTCATTAACCAAGCAGACACAACGTCTGATGGGGGCGGTACCTTATACATCTATCAAAGTAATCAGTTAAATAAGAACAATGCAGCAAAGGCTAAGCCTGAGGTCATTGATTTAGGAAAGGAAGCCCGTAATCTATGTTTATCCCAAACAGGGGCTGCACCTCGCCGTCCCCATATGGTTTTTTTTAATGCTGCTAACTCACACGCCATTGTTTCATTCGTTGCCAGTGGTCATGTGTTATTTATGGATGCAGCAACTCGGCAGCCGCTTCAATGTATAGATGTAGGCGAGCAAGCTCATGCGGCGGTACCCTCTCCTGACCAGAAATATCTTGTGGTAGCCAATCAAAATGGCAAGCAGCTACAGCGAATCACTACGAATTATCAGACTAACGAGTTTACTCTCGATTCAGCAGCAACCATCGATTTGGCAAGTTGCACTACGCCGAGTGGAGCAGCTTGTCAGGATGCAGGCTTACGACCTGATAATGCCCCTATTTGTCCGATTGTAGATTCGAGCAGTCGTTTCTCTTTCGTTACATTACGTGGTGGTGGTCTATTTGTTGTTGACAGTACTGCTACGCCGATGGCAATTGTTGGTGAATACGACAAGGAAAAAATTCATGCTAATGGTTGTGGTGGACTCGAAGCGTTCGGCAAAATGTATATCAATTCTGGTGGTGGCACTCCAGCGCACCCTCTAGGCTCAGACCTCTACGCATTGCCCTTAAGTGGTTTCTCAACTCAACCGAATCCACCCAATGAACCTGCCCCAAAATGGGTTTTTGATCATAACGATAGGGGCTTTGTAGATTCTCATGGTGCGGCACTGACTAAATCAAAGAATTATCTATGGATGGTCGATCGCGCTGCCAATCGCATTACAATTGTGGATGCCAAAAAGGACAAGATTGTCAACGAATTTAGCCTAGTCAATCAATTGAGTTCAGACCCGGCCCCCGATCTGATCAATTTCTCATCTAGTGGTAATCGAGCTTTCATGGCTCTACGCGGACTAAAGCCTCTCACTGCCAATGACCCTACTGTTAATAATTCTGTGGGTAGTACGCCTGGAGTCGGGATTGTCCGAGTTGAGCAAAATGGCAAGTCGGGTGTATTGGAAGCGATTGCTCCTATTGGTCCGAACGAAAGTGCTGACCCCCATGGAATAGCAGTGCGTTCTCTGAATTAACACAAAAAGTCTAGTACAGCATGGCTCAAAATAATTGATGTTTTAGAGAGATGGGAGATTTTTACCAATCCTGATATCTGCAAAAAACCTATTTTTTGAGCCAGTACGGCATGGAGAAGTGGTACACAAGCACTCATCTCCATGCTGATTCTTTAGTCGTTTTTATCGATAGTTGGCAGCATCAATTGTTGCTCGGAAGAACTCTCCCTCTGACTCAAAACGATCGCTACCAAAGTACCATCCGCCCCGTAAGCGAGTTGGGATGGTATAGCCAGAGAACGTGCCTTCGCTTTCCAAGAAACCACCAAAATTTACATAATGATGTTCTGCTCCCTCTGGATTACCCCATCGCTTCAGCTTGATACTCTCTAGCCGCCCCTCCTCACTCACGGTGAAAATGAGTTCTGTGGTTTCACCCAGTAATGTGAGGTTGGCATGAGCATGGGAAGAGTCGGGTGCTGTCCATGTTACGTTGCGATCGCAAAATACAGATGGCAACCACATACATTCTCCCTGCATTCGACCCACTGCCGAGCGCGTCATATCAGTACCCATCGCTGTCATCACTGGCATCAGTCCGAGTAGCTTCCACTGCATCGCCCCTTCACCATCTATCAAGCGATCCGATCCTCGAATTGGTAAGAAGCCATTCATCCATGCCGTGGCACGCCATATCATGCCCCGATTCCAACAAATTACTTGCTCGGCTTGAAAAGATACCCAATCTTTTAATTTAATCTCACCGTGCATTCGCAATCGCACAGCAGGCGCGAGTTTCGTTCCAGGTGCGATCGCATGTTTGAGATAGCGTTGTGCTACGTCAGGAGTATCCTTGAGTGCATCAGGCTGAAAAACTTGCTCACCGGGCGGTGCCAATTTCCATAACTCATCCAGGGAGACTGGTTTCCTCATCGTTGCCTCCAGCATCTGAAAACTTACGGTTTAACGTAAGTGTTGAGCGGCTGCTTTAACCGGGTCAAGTAAAGATAATGGCAAATGCATCATATTCAATGTAATCGCCTGAGGTTTGCCGTCCGGACTGGGGCCGTGATAATCACTCCCTCCCGTCATGAATAAGCCATATTGCACACTCAATTCCTTCAGGTGTCTAATTTCTTTTGGAGAGTGGCTGGGATGAAACACCTCGATCCCCATCAACCCTTCTTCAACGAGTTCCTTGAGAACTTCCTCAACTGCACCACCCCGGAATAAGTAAGGATGAGCCCATACGGGTACAGCACCGCAGCTACGTAATAAAGCAATACCTTCAGCAATGGAGAATTTTTCGTAATGCACGTAGGCGGGTTTGTCATCTCCTAGTAGGCGATTGAAGACTTCTTCCATCGATTTGAAATAACCGGCTTCCACGAGTGCTCTGGCTAGATGCGGACGACTGGGTGCTACTCCTTGTCCCATTTCTGGGAGTGAAATGGTGTAGCCAAGGACAGCGAGTTTGCTAATCATTTGTTCCGCACGGCGTCTCCGCCCCTCTATGCGTTCTGCTAAGGGGGCACTCAGTTGATTTGCATCGGGGTAAAAGCCCAAAATGTGTAAAGAGCGATCGCGATGAACGGTACTCAACTCGACCCCTGGAACAATTTCTAAGCCATAGGGATGGGCAGTGGCAAACGCTTCATCCCAGCCTGATAACGTATCGTGGTCGGTAATGGCTAACGCCTTGACTCCAGCCTTAACCGCCACTTGGACAAGTTGCGTTGGGGTTAGGGTGCCGTCAGAGCAAGTTGTATGACAATGTAATTCCAGCATTCTTCTATTGTGAAGGAATTCAAACGCGATCGCATCGGCTAATTGCCGCATTATGGATTACAAGATATCAATTTCCCTTGTCCCCTTTTCCCCAGAAGTTGATCAAGATGCCGTGAACAGTCAGCTAAAAGACGCGATCGCAAAAATCATTGTATTAGTTGTAACCTTACTCCTAGCCGCTTGTAGTATTACAGACGACCAATCCCTCATCACCCCAGTTGCAGCTCCAGGCGCGTTTAAAGTCGCTATCCTGTTACCTGGACGCATTGATGAAAATAGCTGGAGTCGCGCTGGTTATCAAGGGCTGAAATTAATTGAACAGCAGCTAGGCGCTCAAGTTGTATACCGTAGTAGCGTATTGCCTATTGATGCAGAAACGCTTTTTCGTCACTATGCTAACGCAGACTTTGATTTTCTCATTGGTCATGGCGCTCAATACCTGGCCAGCGCTGAAGTAGTGGCCAAAGAATTTCCCCGCGTTAAATTTGCTGTAACGGGTTCTTATGCAGGAAACAATACAAACCTGGGAACACTCTCTTTTAGGGGTGGAGAAATGGGGTATCTCACCGGGATTATTGCTGCCCTCAAAACTAACACGAACAAAGTTGGTTATATTGGGGGGCAACCTTATCCGGCTACTACAGAAGGAGCAATTCTGTTTGAGCGCGGTATCAAGCAAACAAAACCCTCTGTCACTCCCATATTAGACTGGGTCAATAGTTGGTCGGATACTCAAAAAGCCAGAGAAATTGCACTCGCTCAAATTGCTGCTGGCGCGGATGTTATCGTCGTTGATGCCGATGAAGCGAGTTTTGGGGCGTTTCAAGCCGTGCAGGAAAGCAAAGGTGTTCGCCTCATTGGCTTGATTCATAATCTTGATAGAGTTCACCAAACCCAAAAACTCGCGCCGAAAGCTTTCGTCGCTCTCGTGGTTCAGCAGGTGCCTTCCTTATTGCTAGAAGGGGCTACTTTAGCACAACAAGGTCGGTGGGAGGGGAAGCTTTATAAATTTGGCCTGTTAGAGGAAGTTCAAGAGTTGGCTCTTTTTCAAGATTCCCTGACTCCCCAAGAAGCCGTCTATGTGAACTCATCCAAACGAGATATTATTACAGGTAAAATCAATATTGATACTGAATAAACATCTTTTTATTTTATAAAAAATATGAAGAATCTTACCTAAAAATTATATTTATCCTATAAGCACTACAACTGATGTCGAATCCTCAATAAATTTTAGGTTGCTGTAAACCTCAAGGCAACCCAGAATAAATATTATGAGTAAAAGGTTGCCCCCTACTGCTTCACATTCTATTCGGTACGGATTCTTTTCCGTCGCGAATCAGCTCAGAATCGGCATCGTCTTGCTCGTTGCTTTAGTCCTGCTCCTCACGTCAGGGATATTAATTTCGTTAAGCTTTAAGATGCAACGGCAGCAGCTCGAAGTGGTACAACAAGAGCGCTCTCGTGCAGCAGCAAGTGCCATCGATGCCTATTTAGATGACTTGCAGCGCAAACTCAGTTATTTAGCAAGAGTCCAAGGCTTAACTAACTTATCACCAGAAATTCAACAAAGACTGTTAGAAGCCTTAATCCGCCATAATAGCGCCTATGAAGCCGTTGCAATTGTTGATAATACAGGTCAAATTATTTCGTCGGTTTCACCTTATCAAAAAATAAATTTTAATAACTTAGCCAATGCCTCGTGGTTTTTACGAGCGATTAAGCAGCACGAAGATAGCATCAGTCCTGTAGAATTTGACCGCAGGATTAACCAACCTGTTGTTACCTTAGCGCTACCTGTCCGCAATCAACAGGATATTGTGAATGGAGTCCTCGTTGCCCGAATTAATTTAAAGTTTCTTTGGTTTTTTATTTACCAAACCAAGGTAGGTAAAACGGGTTATGCCTATGTCATTGACAACCGTAATTTTTTAATTGCTGCTAAAGGAAAAGCGGCTGCTGCCTCCAGTCTAAAAGACCTTTCTAATCGTCCTTTTATTCACAACTTTACTCAATTAACCCAGGCGAAACGCTTGTCCATTTATCAAGGGTTGAAAGGGGTTCAAGTGATTGGCTCGATCGCTCCCATTCGCAGCTTGCGTTGGAAGGTAATTGTAGAGCTTCCTACGGCTGAAGCCTACGCACCTGTGAGACAGATGCTTTTTGTCATGGGCGTAGCCCTAGTGTTAGCGATGCTTGGGGCAGCAGGTTTAGGTATGTTCTTTGCTCGACAGATTGTTCGACCTTTACAGGTTTTAACCCGAGCGGCGGCTCTCATTAGCGCCGGAGATTTGGATACGGTAGTCAATGTCAGACGGAACAACGAGTTAGGCACTTTAGCCACAACCTTTAATCGCATGAGCAATCAGTTGCGAGGGTTGATTGAACAACTCACTCGCAGCGAACAACTCTACCGCACGATGGCTCAAAATTTTCCCAATGGTGCAGTTTTGTTATTTGACAAAAACCTGCGCTACATCTTGGCAGAAGGGACAGGCTTAGCGGCAGAGGGATTATCGAAAGAATTAATGGAAGGCAAATCGATTTGGGAAGCTTTGCCGCCCGAAACCTGCATCCAAATAGAACCGATTTATCGGGCAGCCCTGGCGGGAAGGTCAACAGTTACTGAAGTTTCTCATGATGGGCGCATCTATGTTTTACATACTCTCCCGGTGAAAAATGAACAGGGGGAAATTTTTGCGGGGATGGTGATGTCTCAAGATATTACTGATCGCAAACACTTTGAAACGCAGCTACAAGAAAGTGAAGAGCGGTTTCGATTGATGGTGGAGGGCAGTGAGCAAGTTTTCTTCTACGTTCACGACAACAATCACACCCTTGAGTATATCTCTCCCTCGGTAAAAGCCGTGCTGGGCTATGAGCCAGAAGAATTGGTCGGAAAAAAGTGTAACAGCCTCGTCACGGGGGAGTTATCTCTGGCAACAGCCACTGAATTGACCCAAAAAGCCTTACTAACCGGACAGGGCGGTAACGCCTATGTCGTCTTGTCAGGCCACAAAGATGGCCGAGTGCTGGTTGCGGAAGTTTCAGAGACACCACTGGTTAGGAACGGGCAAGTGGTTGGGATGCAGGGATTTATCCGAGATATTACCGAACGACATCAGGCGCTAGAGCAACTACGTGCAACGGCTGAACGCGATCGCTTACTGGGAGAAATGGCGCTACGAATTCGCAGCTCTCTAGAACTCAAACAAATTCTCAATACCACCGTAGCAGAAGTCCGGCAGTTTTTGGCCGCTGACCGCGTGATGATTTACCGCTTTGAAGAAGTAGAAGCGCCTTCCCCAGACGAGTGGAGAGGGGTAGTATTAGCAGAATCCGTTGCTCCTAACTGGTTTTCGGGTTTGGGATTGGTGGTTGAAGATCGCGCCTATATCCGGGAGATGCGAGAACTTTATCGTCAGGGAGCGGTTAAAGTGATTAATGATTCGACGCACCATGAGTTTTCCCCACAACGAAGTCAATACAATACTTTATTTCAAGTGAAAGCGAGTATTGCTGTACCCATTCTTTTGGGTGAGCAGTTATTTGGGGTACTAATTGTGCATCAATGTACAGGTTCCCGTGATTGGCAATTGCTTGAAATCGACTTACTCGAAAAACTCGCTACCCAAGTTGCGATCGCGATTCAGCAAGCCAAACTCTATGAACAGGTACAACGTCTGAATGCGGATTTAGAACAGCGTAATCAGGAACTAGAAATTCGCGTTGCACAACGCACAGCTCATCTTCAGGAAACCAATGAACAACTCATCGTTGAGATTGCCGAACGCAGACGGGTACAGGACGCATTGCAGGAAAGTGAAGAGCGGTATCGTAGCATTGTCGAGAATGCCAGTGATTTAATTGCCGTCCTTTCATTCGATGGCAAGTATCTTTATATCTCCCCAAATTACCACAGTATTTTGGGTTACGAACAGCAGGAGATGATTGGCAAGAGTTGGGCTCCCCTGATTCATCCAGAAGACTTAGATTCTCTGTTAGGTTTTGAATCCAAAGTCCTTGAAGCCGATGGAAGTTTGAGGGGTATTGAATATCGGTTTAAACACAAAGATGGAAGCTGGCGATGGTATGTTTCGACTGTATCTTGTGTGAGGGACAGTGAAGGAAAGCCTTTGCACATGGTTGCGATCGCACGGGATGTCACCGAACGGGTTCAAGCTGAAGCCGAGTTGCGTCAAGCGAAAGTAGCTGCCGAAATTGCCAACCAAGCAAAAAGTGAGTTTTTGGCGAATATGAGTCATGAACTTAGAACTCCCCTCAATGGCATTCTAGGTTACGCTCAAATTCTCAAACGCGAGCAAACGCTTACCTCTCAGCAGCAGCAAGGAATCGATATCATTCAACAGTGCGGCGAACACCTGTTAACTTTAATCAACGATATTTTAGATCTTTCCAAAATTGAGGCAAGGAAGATGGAGCTTTACATTAGTGAGTTCTGTTTACCTGACTTTCTCAAGGGCATTGTCGCCATGTTTCGCATTCGCGCCCAACAAAAGAATATTACCTTCCTCTACGAAGAGTTGTCTCCTCTCCCCCTAGCCGTTCGAGGTGATGAGCAAAAAATACGGCAAGTTTTAATTAATTTATTAGGCAATGCTGTGAAGTTTACTGAAAAAGGTGGAGTTGCTTTTAAAGTAGGTGCTATTGTTCAGAACTCATCTCAAGACAATGAACAATTAATCCCCAACAAAATCCGCTTTCAGGTAGAAGATACAGGCATTGGTATTGCCGAAGAACAATTAAAAGAAATCTTTTTGCCCTTCCATCAAGCTGGCGAAAAGCGTCATTTTGTAGGCGGCACCGGACTAGGATTAGCCATCAGTAAGCGCTTAGCAGAGATGATGGGTAGCCGTCTAGAAGTCAAAAGTGCGCTAGGAGAAGGAAGTATTTTTGCTATAGAACTCGATTTGCCAGAAGTGAGCAACTGGCATCACAGGAGTGAACCTGATGCAAGAAGCATTATTGGTTTTATGGGTACGCCCCGCAAAGTACTGATTGCTGATGACAAATGGGAAAATCGCGCTGTTTTGGTTAATCTTTTGTCACCTTTGGGATTTGAAGTTATCGAAGCTCAAGATGGCGAAGATTGTCTGCGTAAGGCTGCTGAATTTCAACCTGATGTAGTACTGATGGATTTGGTAATGCCAGTACTAGATGGATTTGAAGCGACTCGTCATCTGCGACAAAGCAGTGATCTCCAAGATGTGGTTGTGATTGCCGCTTCAGCGAGTGCTTTTGATCAAGACTATCGTCAAAGTCTAGCAGCAGGCTGCAATGATTTCATCTCCAAGCCCATCCAAACTCAAAAGCTGTTAGAAAGGTTACAACGTCATTTAGGCTTGGAATGGGTATATGAAAGGAAAAAAGCGAGTCAGGAAACTAAAGCCGAGCAAGAAGAAAGTTTCTCTTCCTGTACATCTGCTATGCTCGTTAGCCCACCTGCACAAGCCCTGAATAACCTGTACAACTTAGCCTTAATTGGTGATGTTTTGGGGATTCAAGAGCAAGCAGCAAAACTGGAGAAGATAGATGAAAAGCTTGTCCCGTTTACAACCGAGTTACGTCAGTTAGCTAAAAATTTCCAAGTCAAGAAGCTCCAAGAGTTTATTAGACAGTATATAACCCGTCATGAGTGAACTGGAATCCTTCTCGAAAAGTACGATTTTACTGGTGGATGACAATCCTACCAACTTAGGGATTTTGTTAGATTTTTTGAGTCATTCTGGATTCAGGTTACTCGTCGCTCAAGATGGGGAAAGTGCAATTCAACAGATGGAATATATTTTACCTGACCTCATCCTTTTAGATGTGATGATGCCAGGAATGGGGGGATTTGAAACTTGCAGGATTTTAAAAGAAAATGAGCGAACAAAAGACATTCCTGTCATTTTCATGACGGCGCTCACGGATACAGTCGATAAAGTCACAGGCTTTAATGTTGGGGCGGTCGATTATGTGACTAAACCGATTCAAACGGAAGAAGTTCTTGCCCGCATTAATACTCACTTAGCGCTGCAAAACTTGCGAAGAAAACTGCAAGAACAAAACCAACAGCTACAACAAGAAATTTGCGATCGCAAAAAAGCTGAAGAAACCTTACGCATCTTCCTGCACTCCGTCTCTCACGATTTGCGTAACCCGGTTACAGGAATGTTGATGGTGTTGAATAATGTGCTTTCTCGCTCTTGGTCGATTGTGAATGAAGAAGAATCCAAATCGAGCAACGGGACAGGAACAACCTTCAACTTACGCAGTATTTTAGAGCGCATGGCAACCAGTTGCGATCGCCAACTGCATCTGATCAATTCCTTGGTAGAAGCTCATGCTAGTGAAGTCTGGGGAGTTCCCCTCGAACGTCAACCCTTGCAATTACACACCCTCACACAACGATTAGTTGAGGATTGGGAGCCGATGTTGGCGAACCACCAAGCCATATTACAGGATAAAATTTCGGCAGAATTACCCTCCTTATGGGTCGATCCTCATCAACTTTGGCGAGTTTTCGAGAACCTAATTGCCAACGCATTGAAACATAATCCACCAGGAGTGACGCTATCTTTGAGTGCCGAGACGGTAGCACTCGGAAATCTTCATTCACCTGATGACGAGATAGGTGCTACAGAAAAACCCCAAACAGAATGGGTTCGTTGTTGTGTTGCTGATAACGGCATCGGGATGACTCCAGAGCAATGCGCTAGCTTATTTGAACTCTACACACGAAGCGCTGCTACCCAACGAACAACAGGATTGGGATTGGGACTATATCTATGCCGTCAGATTATCACCGCTCATGGTGGAAAAATTGGGGTAATGAGTAGTCCTAGCGGCGGAGCAACATTTTGGTTCACTTTACCTGTCTTCGGAGAGAAAACTCTATTCTCGGAAGATGAAGCC
>CBKWLJ010000185.1:0-16014 GCA_966675205.1 uncultured bacterium | reverse complement strand
GGTACTCTGGCAAAAGCTCATCTTCAGAGTTTGAAGGTTGATCAAAAGGCGTTTTGTTCATAATCTTCACGCTCCCTACGAGTGGCAAGACGGGCACTAATGATACGGATTGCATTGAGACGTTCAGTATAGCTGACTAGCAGCAACCGATTGTTCCGAGAGTGACCGATGATGATTTCTCGATGCTCATCTACTGAATGTTCCTCATCATCAAAGATCAGGGCAAGTGGATTGTCGAAAACTGTCTTTGCTTCTTCAACGCTCACACCATGCTTCTTTTGGTTAGTAGCTGCCTTGGTTTCGTCCCATTCAAATTCCATGCCCAGACTGTAATGTTCTACATATTTATATTGCGCTTTTGCAATTTAACGCTGGCTGTATTGTAATTATGGTAGAGCCAGTGGGGTAAAATTGTCCCCTATCCCGCATCTGCAACCCTATTCACCCCATGCTCTGCGACTACCTGGTACAAATCCTGACGGCTCGTGTATACGATGTTGCTCAAGAAACGCCCCTAGAATACGCCCCAAACCTATCCGCACGACTGAATAACAAACTCCTGCTCAAACGGGAGGATATGCAATCCGTCTTTTCCTTCAAACTGCGGGGTGCTTACAACAAGATGGCGCAACTGCCGCCGGATTTGCTAGCACAGGGCGTCATTGCTGCATCTGCCGGAAACCATGCCCAAGGAGTTGCCCTTGCTGCCCGTCAGCTAGGAACGCAAGCAATTATCGTCATGCCAGTAACCACACCCCAAGTTAAGGTAGACGCCGTTAAAGCGCGTGGGGGAGAGGTGGTGTTGCATGGGGATACCTACGATGATGCCTATGCGTATGCCCGTCAACTGGAGGCAGACAAGGGCTTAACCTTTATTCACCCCTTTGACGATCCCCATGTGATTGCCGGACAGGGAACGATCGGCATGGAAATTCTGCGACAATACCAGCAACCCATCCATGCTATTTTTGTGGCGATTGGTGGTGGCGGATTAATTTCCGGGATTGGGGCGTATGTGAAACGGTTGCGTCCCGAAATCAAGATTATTGGCGTTGAACCCGTCGATGCTGATGCCATGTCTCAATCCCTCAAAGCTGGGAAACGGGTGCGCTTGTCGAATGTGGGTTTATTTGCCGATGGGGTTGCCGTGCGGGAGGTGGGAGAAGAAACCTTCCGTCTGTGCCAGGAATATGTGGATGAAATTATTCTGGTGGATACGGATGACACCTGTGCGGCGATAAAAGACGTGTTTGAAGATACGCGATCAATTTTAGAACCAGCCGGAGCACTTGCGATCGCAGCCGCCAAAGCCTATGCCGAACGAGAACAAATCCAAGGACAAACCTTAATTGCCGTTGCCTGCGGTGCTAACATGAACTTCGATCGCCTCCGCTTTGTCGCAGAACGGGCAGAGTTGGGCGAACGTCGCGAAGCTATCTTTGCCGTTACGATTCCTGAAGAACCAGGCAGTCTCCGCAAATTTTGTGACTGTCTTGGTAAACGCAACCTCACGGAATTTAACTATCGTATTGCCGATGAAAAAGAAGCTCACATCTTTGTCGGCGTGCAAATTGAAAACCGTGCCGACGCCGCAAAGATGGCTGCAAACTTTGAAGCCAGCGGGTTCAAAACCCTTGACTTAACCGATGACGAACTGACGAAATTGCACTTGCGGCACATGGTTGGCGGACGTTCCCCCCTCGCTTGCAATGAATTGCTCTATCGTTTTGAGTTTCCCGAACGTCCCGGTGCCTTAATGAAGTTCGTCGGTTCCATGAGTCCCAACTGGAATATCAGCGTCTTTCACTACCGCAACAACGGGGCAGACTACGGGCGAATTGTTGTGGGGATGCAGGTGCCACCCGACGAGATGGAAGAGTGGCAAGCCTTTCTCGATACCCTTGGCTATCGTTATTGGGATGAAAGCAAGAATCCCGCCTACAAGCTGTTTTTGGGGCAGGAAAATTGTACGCCGCCCTTGCCCTATCGCTCCCAGGCTGAGGAGTAGATCGATAGCGAGGGCAACAGTCGCAAGCGCACAAAGAGGGTCATATTAACGAGGAATAGGCATAGGTTTCTTGCGATAGCGAAGCGCTGCTGCCTTCGGCAGATCGGATTGCGGCTCTGATTTTTTAGAATGAAGCAAACAATGCCAGGTTGAAGCCCTATCTTGAAGAAGCATTGCAAAAGATATATGAAAATGGAGTTGAATCAATAATCAACAGGCGATCGCTGTACAACGCTAAGAGATCGCCGCTTTTTAGGCAACTGCCTTAATCATTTGCAGTTAATCGTCTGCACTGTCCAAGTAGGGCCATCACAGCGCGGACCATCTGATGTCCAAATCAGTTTGTCCAAACACATCCGCCGCGCCGACTTGTCCCTGTCCCAGGCATGGTAGGCGATGTAATCGGTTTGACCGTCAGGACCGATCGCGATCGAGTTATGACCGGGACCGAGAACATAACCGGGAACAGTTTTCAAGACGCGGGGTCCTGCTTCGTTCCCTGCATCAGAGTAGGGACCCATGACGCTGTCCGCAACACCATAATCGACGCCGTAGTTTTCCGTTTCCCAGCACCCGCCGCTGTAAAAGCAGTAGTAGCGACCTGCATGTTTGCGGACACTAGGACCTTCTAATGTATGCCAATCATAGCGATCGCCATACATGAGGCGGTTTGCCAGAAACCGCTGCCAGTCGCAGCGGGCGCGTAAAACAACTTTTCCCTCTCCAGCTAGTTTTGTCATGCCTATCAGTCGGTCTACCATCAATGCAGTTCCAGCCCTTACTGCTCCTTCCGTGTCCAGGAAATCGCGGGCGTAGAACAGATACCACTGCCCGTCGTCATCCCGAAATGGATGCGCGTCAATGGCAAACGGGCAAGACTGGGGGTCTAGGATGGGTTCGCCTATGTCTTGATAAGGGCCCAAGGGGCGATCGCTAATTGCAACCCGTAACTGATGGTTCTTGTCTTCATGCCCTACCGAGTAGTAGAGATAAAACTTGCCATCGCAGTAAGCGACTTCAGGTGCCCAGAAGTTATCGCCGAGGGCAGGCTCTGGACGTAGCAGTGCATTCCCAGCAGACTGCCACGTCACAAAGTCGTCAGAGTGCAGGAGAGGAAAGACGCGCCGTTCGCCAACTTCATCTACCTCTCCCTCTGCTTCTGCTGCACTCGTGCCGATCGCATAATAGACGCCCTCATGCTCCCAAACAAACGGGTCGGCAAAATAGCCCTTGTAGACCGGATTTGTGTAGGTGCGCTTGCCTAGCAAGGCTTCAGACGTCGGGTCAGCTTGAGACATTATCGTCCTAATATTTGAAATTTATGTAGGTTTCAGCCCGGTTTTCCGGCAACTGCTCCACCACCTGGCAGCGCAGTAATTGCCTCACCTGCTCTGGTAGACTTTCATAATAGTCCTGTTGAACGGTCAAATCTACTTTCCAGGTGTGCAACCAATGCATCACATAGCCCATCACGATCATCGGTCGGGCTTTGTCCGTCCGGTTTGGTGAGCCTCGGTGCAGCGCCAATGGTGATCGAATCATCACATCACCGGGCTGCATGTAGAAGGACTCGACGGGAATTTCGCCAGCCCTGACCTTCACCAACGCCTCATCAGGAGACATGACATGAGTACCCCGCGCCATTTGAAATGGACCATTGTCTGCCGTCACTTCTACCAGTGGAAAGTTGACCGCTACCGCGTAGAGTGGGGTTACTATTCGATCAGAGAAAAGTGGGCGAAAGTCCCGGTGGAGCTCTTGGTAACCCGAACCCTGTAGTGGAATGTCAGCGGCAAACTGAACCATCCTATATTCTTGGGGAAACAGGCGATCGAGAACACCCAAAATTACCTGATTTGCAAACACCTCTGTATTAGCAAAGGGAGCAACCCAGGGCAACGTTAGATAGTAGCGGGCTTGTTCGCGAGGTGCCAGACCTCCGGGGCTATTTTGGCGCTTTCGGAATAATTCATCAAAAGCGTTTGCCCACTCTTCGATCAATCCTCTGTCAAACAGACCCCGAATTACACAAATTCCATCTCGATTGAGTTCTTCAACAAATCCATCTAGGTCAGTTGTCGTAAACTTAGCCGTATCCGTAGTTTGAATCATTTTGTAATGCCTGCTCCAATCAGGACTTTAGAGTTGAAGTGAAATCTCGCGTTCAAGAGCAAAGTGTTTCCGGGAGGTAGTTCGGTACTCCTTTGAACCTTCTTTGCAATTGCTTGTTAATAATGTGTTGGTGGTTCAGTAGAGTAGACCTCCTACATGAATACCTCATCACCCCTCCCCAGCCTTCCCCTTTGTAAGGGGAGGGAGCAAGATTGTTTTAACTTCCCCCTTGGCAAGGGGGGATAGAGGGAGGTCATACTTTGAATTCATGCAGGAGGTCTAGTATCTTCCACGTTCCGCGCCTAGGAAATCTACTGAACTTTCAGGATGAAACTTGTTAAAGAGTTGCTGATCAGCGAGCTAAGAATCAACTCGGCAACCTTCACTTACCCTTTAACGATTGAATCGTTAACCCTTATCGTCCAATGATCATTTCAATATCCACAATCAATATTCACAAGCCTTAGTGACGTAGCTTCTGGAAGTTCAATAGCTGCTGCTCACACGGATTCTTCATTGCCCAAGAAAAAGGTAGTGTACTATACCAACTTCTATTATTCCTCCGGATAGAGGCAAAACAGCGATCGCCACCACAAATTGTAAAAAAAGTTTGGGTTAGTCCTGCGCCTGAAAAATAACAGAAAGATTATTCGCTGGCATGGCATAGGTTTTAAGCAGCGACAGGTGCTGCTCCCGTGCAACTGCCACTACATCTTCTAAATCGCGCACGCCCCACTCTAGGTTTTGCGCCCGCAGACTGTCATCAAAAGCCGCATTGCTCGGTGCTGTGTGCCTGCCTCCCTGTTTAAAGGGACCGTATAAATATAGGATGCCACCTGGAGGAAGAATCCGCCCTGCCCCTGCCATCAATCCTAGACAGGCAGACCAAGGGGCAATGTGAATCATGTTGATGTTGACGATCGCAACAATTGGATTGTGATTCAAATCTATACCCTGCAACGGTTCTGGTAGTTCATCCCCTTCGATCGCCCAAATCGCATCGCCAGCATCCAGCGCGATTGGGGGATACAGATTATCCGCAGGGCAATATTCCCGCCATGCTGCAATACTAGCTTGTGCGATCGGGTTGGGGTCAGATGGAAGCCACTTGTTCCTGATCAGCCGGGGGGCAAAAAAGACGGCGTGTTCTCCTGTTCCACTAGAGATTTCTAACACAGTGCCTGTGGGAGGCAGTACTTGTAAAAGCACCTCCAGAATGGCTTCTCGATTGCGTTGTGTGGCGGGAGCATACTGTCGGGCGTCTAAGAACTCATTCATCTGGCTATAGCGAGCGATCGCAACCTAATTATTTTCGCGCAGGGCAAGCCCTCTAGAGGTAATATCGATCGCCCAACTTTAAACCTTCAGCTTTTCTTTAATAACCGACTGTGAGAACGACTTTGATTCAATCTCTCCAGTAATCTGAAAATAATCACAATTAAGCTCAACCGCTTTGCTCTCATTAAACCCTTTGCAGGTATACAGAACGATTGAGAAACACTTGTCGTGTGACCCAATATAAGCGGAAATACCTGAATCTATCAATGGCACAAAAGCATCAAAACCAGAATTTCTCTCTTGACCCATACCCGAAGCTGGAGAGAAGATAAGAGATTCTCCATAAGATTTTAGTTGTAACCGGGCTGCGAGTTCAAGCAAATACGTTTCCAGGGTTTCCTTCCACCTGCTGTAGTGTAAAAGCCTTCAATCAGAAGACGCTGCCGAAAAATATTGGGTGCCAGGTTTTTCAAGTGATTTGGTTTACTGACTAGGTAACACAAAGGAAATTTAATCCTCCTTCTGATAGGCGTAGTAAGACCTAAGGACAATCTAAAACAGTGCTAAAGGGGCTTAGTCTAGTTCAGGCAATACCCGCTTCACCCAAAAAGTCAATGTAGTCGAGTGCATCATGGCTGGAGTGAGGCATAAGTTTTAAGTTTGAAAGATTCTCTGATCATGAACCGACGATTAATAGGCGGATTTCTGGCTACACTTTGCTTTATCCTGATAGCAAAATTTTTATCACTTCCTGCACTTCCTGCCCAAGCTCAACAAACACCAGCTCCCAGACAAGAAGCAGCCGAACAAAGTAAGGATTCTACGAGTCAGCAAGCCACAACAGAAAATTCGCTGTTAAGGGTTGGGGTATACCAAACTCCACCCTTTGCTATCAAAAACGGTAATGACTGGGATGGAATTGGAGTGCATCTTTGGCGAGAAGTGGCACGGGATCTAAATCTTGACTACCTATTGCAAGAGATTGAGCAGGATAAAGTTATTGAGCAGGTGCAGGATGGTACAGTGGATGTTGCGATTACTGCGATCGCTACTGCATCCGATGAACAGCGTGTTGACTTTACTCACAGCTACTACACCACATCGCTTGGCGTTGCCGAACGCCCACAGCGTAGCCTGCTAGAGATTGTCCAAGCTGTACTATCTCCGCGTTTTTTACAAATCGCTTTATGGCTCTCAGTAATTTTTATCATCATTGGTGTACTGGCATGGGCGTTTGAACGTAACTCAAACGATGAGTTTGAGAAGAGCCCTGCACGCGGTATTTGGACAGGATTTTGGTGGGCTGGCGTCACCATGAGTACAATTGGCTATGGTGATAAAACCCCCAAGACGGTTCCGGGACGGATTCTGGCGCTACTTTGGATGTTGGTGGCAATGGGTATTACGGCGACGCTTACCGCATCGATTACATCAGTTTTAGCAGTGGATTCACCCCTACAAGCTGCCCAGTCTCCTCAGGATTGGTGGCAAATGAAGGTTGGCAGCGTATCCGACACTGAGAGTGCCGAATATCTTCAGCAAGAGCGCATTAAATTTCAGTCGTTTTCAAAACCGCTGGATGGATTGCGGGCAGTGCAAAAGGGTGATGTTGATATGTTTGTCTACAGTGCTGCTCCACTGCGCTACGTGAATCGCGAGTCGTTGAAAGGAACCCTAAACGTCCAAGCAACAGATATTCAGGCACGCCGATATGCGTTCGCGCTTCCAGAAGATCATGAACTGTATGATGTTCTTAACCAAAATATTCTGCAAGAACTGGGCAAGTCAGACTGGCGAGCTCTGATTGATCGATACGTGCCTGAGCCGAAGCAGAAGCAATGATCGATAAACCAGAAACGTGTGATTATGACTATTGAACTGCAAAAGCTACTATTTCGCTGAGGGTATTAGCATCGACCTAAAGCCCTTTTTTAGGAGCATGAATCATGAAAGCACTTGCAGTTGGAGGAAAGGAAGCGATCGCATCTGTTTCACTATCAATCGCGGAGTTACAGTATGGCTAAAAAGCTACTAATCACGATAGCTATTTTGTTGAGTTTTCTATTTAGCTTCTCAACAGTCCCTGAACCTGCATGGGCAGCTAATTCACCCACACCATTACTATCCCTCGATGATCTAACTACTGGATTCACCGAATATTCAGGCCCTGCAATTGGAAATTGTGCTCCTTCTGAAAGCAAAGGGAATGCTTTTGTGCTGCAAAAAGACACAGAGATTGTTGAACTCGTTTGTGTCTCTTCAGTACCGCTTGCCGATATATTGAGCAATAGCGAACCTGACTCTCCGCTTGGGATAGCATTTATAGATGCTATGTTGAGCAATCCGGACACATTGACACAAATGCTAGGTCAAGAAAAACCAACAGACTTACAGTTTTTAGAGCTGGTTGGGGTTGGTAATTCAGCGATTGGCTTTAGAGGAACCATTAAGGATATTGGCAACACTGACATTGCTATTTTTCGCAGCAACAAAACGTTTAATACAGTTTTTATTATTCACCCCAATCGCCCAACTCCCCTTACCTCTTTACAAGATATTGCTTCTAAGTTGGATCAGCGAGTGCGATCGCAGTAATATACTCTACAAAGTTTGCGATCGCTCTTGGTCTTGTGTCCTGTGCGATCGCTTAGATAAACGCTGTTCTTGACTCAGCAACGCCACGCTCAACGTCACAATCACAACTCCAACCAGTTGCAAACTATTGAGTTTTTCTTGAATCATGAACCACGCCAGGATAACCGTAAGTGCTGGATTACTAGCACCAATCATTGAAGCAGACGTGGCACCGATGAGGCGAATTCCGAAGTTGTTCATCAGGTGTCCGGCAAAAGTAACAATGGCAGACAGTAAACCTCCAATCCACAGGGGAAACCAGGCAAGCTGAGCATCATGCATATTCCAGACTAGGAGACTCGCTGCTGATAACACTAACGTAGTTGCAAAACTGATCCAGGTAAAAGGAACAGGATGTAGCGTTTTAAAGCTTTTTTGAGCAATGACTGTATAGAGAGCATAGGCAATACCCGATGCAATCCCCATGATGACACCGATTAAACTATGACCATTCGTCATCGTATGAGAATGGGGCATCGTCAAAGAACTGCCCAGTAATACCAACCCCATCACACTCCAACGCAAAAGAGTCGGGCGACTCCCAAACAACCGCCAGGAAAATAGTGCTGTAAACACGGGATAGGTAAAGAAGAGAGTCATGGCAATACCCGTAGGGATGACGCCAATGGAAAAATAGAGCAGTGCCAAGTAGAGAAACATGAGCAATCCACATCCAACCGCTTGCAGCAAGAGTGGGCGTTGCTCGACAGTCCTTAACTGTTTAATGTCTGTCCAGGTTGGAGGGTATAGCTTCGGTGCTAGGAATGCCATCATCGGAACCACTAACAGCATCCGCATGAACATCAAGAGGAATGAGTTGTGCAAACTAGGTGTAACAAAACCTCCAGTCTGGAAGAGTCCTAGAATTGTGTGTTCATTAAATAGAATTCTGACGATTACATTTTGAAAACAGAAAAAGACAGAGGCAAGCAGAACGATTAGAAAGCCAAGCACCGCTGAAAATGACGATGAAGTACAGTCTGATTCTACTGAGAGATCAACTGAACAGGTTTGTTGCTCATAGTAAAGCTGTACTAGAATGCCTATATTATCCATATCGCCTCTGCCACTGCTGTTTCCATAACGTTTCCCATAAGAGTGCGATCGCACAGGCGTCTGCGTTCAAGCAAAATTAACTGACATACTCACGCGATCGCGAATCAAAAAGTGGGATCATCGGCATTCAAGTTGCATGGACAGAGGCAGGAGAAGAAGATTATGCAATTTAAATCGACATCAGCTTATCATCTGAACATAACAAACAAGAGCTGTATGCGATCGCGTTCTAAGCATCTCAGTCTTATTAGTGCAATCCTATTACTGTCTCTGGCATCTCCTCTTTTAGCTATTACCCCTAACGTCAAGCCTCTGAGGGCACAGGCACAGACAGTTCAAGACCGCCAAGCTGAAGTAGAGCAGCTGCTTGAGGAGGCTAATAACCAATTTCGTGAAGGTCAATTCAGTAATAGTGAAGATCAACTCCGGAAGGCTTTAGAATCTTTTCAACAAATCCTATCAATTTATAAAGAACTTGGCTATCGTCGTCAGGAAAGAGATCTCACCTTCATGATTAGTGTGATTTATGGGCAACTCAACCAGTATGATCAATCGCTGAAATACTCTCAGCAGACTTTGGCTATTGACCAAGAAATTGGTAATCGCTGTCAGGAACAAGACACTCTTTTTAAGATTAGTTCAATGTATGGGGTATTAGGTCAGTATGACCGGGTTTTAGAGGGCTTGGACAAAATTTTAGCCATTAACAGAGAACTTGACAAACCCTGTGATACTTTCCTCTTACACGATAATGATATTAGTGATATTTATCAAATGCTAGGTCAGCCTGACCAAGCTTTGAAGACCTTGGAGCAACGTCTAGCGTTTGATAGAAAAGTTGCCAATCGCATTGACGAACAATACACTCTACTCAATATTAGTGAGATTTATGAGCAGCAAAAACAGTATGAAAAGGCGCTACAGTTCTATCAGCAGGCTTTAGCCATTAGTCGAGAACTAGCCGTTAGCGAAGCGGCTCCACAGGAGGGGCTTTCTCCTGTTAGGGAACCCTATATTCTTACCAGAATTGGTAGCATTTATGAACAACAGGGTAACTATGAGCAAGCGCTACAGTTCTATCAACAGGCTCTAACTATTAATCGAAAGAGTAATGGTAGTGGAGTCGCAACTCTGACGACCTTGGGTCGAGTCTATCAGAGATTAGGTCAGTACCAGCAAGCCTTGGAGTCTTATCAGCAAGCTCTAGCTGCTAACCGCAACGAAAGCTCTGGCTTTTCTGAGAATCTATCTTATCCCATGAGACTGACTCGGCAATATATATTCATGAGTCTAAGCCAGGTTTATCGCCAACTCGGTCAAAATGAACGAGCGCAACAATCCTATCAACAAGCTTTGGCTATTGGCAAAAAAATTGAAAACTTTGAACCCTCAATTCTGGCACTGAATGATTGGGGTTCTATTCAAGCCAGAAATAGACAATTTCCAGAATCATTAGCAACTTTTAAGGAAGCATTAGCCTTGAGTAACAATATGTCTATAGAATTAGACACTAGCTGCGCTTCAGCATATCCTAAACCTAAAAATCTGGGAGTAGCTAGACTTTATCTTTTCAATTTTGGCGCACGGAGCAAGTGCGGAAGCTCTATTGGTCAAAGTAGTCTTGAAGGAGCTAAAACACTAATTTTAAAAAATCTAGGTTTCGTATATCGAAAGATAGGTCAGCCGGAAAAGTCAAGGGAGTCTTATGAACAAGCTCTAAAGCACTATCAGCAAGAATTCGCCAGACTTAAGGAAAGTAATAAAAATTGCTGGTTGCAAGAAGAATTAAGAATCCCTAAAGAAATCGCTCAGATTTATGAAATTCTGGGTGAGGATAACCTAGCACGGGAGTTTTATCGGCAAGCTGAAAAACTTGAGTTTATTCAGGATGTCAAAGGGGTAGTGTGTGATGCTCTTGGTGATGTTGCGAGTGGGATAATCCTTACTGATGATGATGAGAGTTCTCCACCTATGCAAAGGGAATAAGGAATCTTTGGGATAAGCCCTGTGAATACTAGATTCTCATCTGATGAAGGGGTCTTTCTATGCGATCTCGCTCTAAGCATCTCCGTCTCATTATTGCAACGCTACTGCTGTCACTGACATTTCCTCTCTTTGCTTTTACCTTTGAATTTAAACCTTTAATAGTACAAGCGCAGACAGCTCAAAGTCAAAACGTTGAGGCTGAGAAACTGTATGAAGAAGCTACCCAGCAGTATAGCGACGGTCATTATCGAGAAGCTATCCAGACTTATCAACAAGCTTTGGTTATTTACAGGAATATAGGCGATCGCTCTGGTGAAGGAGCAACCCTCCACAAAATTGGAGCAACTTATGACCGTCTGGGTGAGTATATAAAAGCTCTAAACTTCTATCAACAAGCTCTAGCCATTCGTAAAAAGATAGGTGACAAAGCTGGCACTAGTAGCACCCTCAACAGTATGGGAGCTATTTATCATCAGCAGGGCAATTACAACCAAGCCCTCAAATTCTATCAACAAGCGCTGGCGATTCGTAAAGAAGTAGGCGATCGCATCGGGGAAGGACGCACTCTCAATAACCTTGGCTTACTTTACGAAAATCAGGGTCAGTATTTCAAAGCCCTAGAGTTTTATCAGCAAGCATTAGCCCTTTTCCAAACCGTAGACAATGCTAGGGAAGAGGGGTCTATTCTCAACAACGTTGGAGGAATCTACACTCAGCTCGGTCAGTACGAACAAGCACTCTTATACTATCAGCAAGCTTTATTCATCCTCAGAGAAATTAGCGATCATAGAGGCGAAGGAGCTATTCTCCATAATATTGGGTTTACCTACAGTCAGCTAGAGAAACATAGCCAAGCTCTAGATTTCTATCAACAGGCTTTAGCCACTCGCCAAAGAATTGGTCATAAAGCAGGCGCAGCAGTAACTCTCAACAATCAGGGATTCATATACAATAAGTTAGGCAAGTATGCCGAAGCTTTACAATCTTTAGAGCAAGCTTTGGCTTTATTCCAAGAAATCGGCGATCGCGCTGGTGAAGGTAATGCACTCGATAGCCTTGGCACAGTTTATAAAAGCTTGGGTAAATATGACAAATCTATCGACCTTTATCAGCAGAGTTTAGCCATACAAAGGGAAGTTAACGCTCGTCCCGGAGAAAGACTTACTCTCAGCAATATTGGTTCTCTCTTAGAAAAACAAAACAAACCAGAACTTGCCATTGCCTTCTACAAAGAAGCTGTTAATATCACCGAAGCCATTCGGCAGGACTTGCAAAAACTAACAATTGAGGAACAAAAAGCCTATACCGATACTGTTGCTGACACCTATCGCTCTTTAGCCGATTTACTACTATCCCAAGGACGCATCCTCGAAGCACAGCAAGTACTAGAACTGCTGAAAGTGCAAGAGTTACGCAACTTCACCAGAGATACTCGCGCTGGAGGTGAAGAAACTCCTGGCATTACCACTAATCCCACTGAAGTAGAAATCCTGAAAATTCATGGCACTCTCATTGCTCTTGGACGGAAGATTGAAGAATGTCAGCAATGTGCGGAACGCAGCAAACTACTAGATCAGCGTGAGGTTGTCGCTAAGGAATTTGAACAAACCGTGCGATCACTCGAACAGGAAATTCGCGATCGCACTGCCAAGGATGACACCTTTGTTGACCCCAGGAAACTGGGAGGCAACGCTGAAGCAATTGTCTCCGAACCCGGAACAGTACTGATTTATCCTTTGGTGCTAGAAAACAAAATCTGGATTCTGTGGGCATCGAAAGGTGGCATTACTAAGAGTATAGAAGTTCCCCAAGTCGGGCTAAAGCAACTGAGCACAACCGTTGTGAGATTTCGTCAACTCCTGCAAAACCAAAATTCTGATATTGCTGAACTCAAAGCAACGGGTAAACAACTCTATGACTGGCTATTTCCCCAATCTCTGCAAAAAGAACTCAAAGATAACAAAATTCAAAACCTTGTCTTCTCCCTTGATCGCGTCACCCGCTACATTCCCATGAGTGCGGTGTTTGATGGGGAAAAATACTTGCTTGAAAACTATAACATCTCCACCATTATCTCAGCCAACTTAACCCAAACAGGCGATCGCCTACCACCCGGAACTCAAAACACCTCAGTTTTAGCAGCAGGACTGTCCGAAGCCAAAAAAGGATTCAATCCGCTTCCCAACGTACCTGCTGAACTGGATGCGATCGTTCGCCAATCCTCTACGGATTCTCAGGGTATTTATCCAGGATTACAGTTACTCAACCAATCCTTTAACCGTAAAGCTTTACGAGATAATTTAGCTAATCATTTAATTCTCCATATTGCCACTCACGGTAAATTTGTACCCAACAATGCCTATGGTTCCTATCTGTTGCTCGGTGATGGCGAAGAACTACCCATTCCTGAAATTCAAAACTTACGGGATTTGAATAAAATCTATTTAGTAGTACTTTCTGCTTGTGAAACAGCACTGGGAGAAACTGGACAAAATGGCACCGAAATCACTGGACTTAGCTACTACTTTCTCGAAAAGGGAGCTAAAGCAGTGATGGCATCCCTTTGGCAAGTTCACGACAAGAGTACGCGCCTGTTAATGGAGCAGTTTTACAGTAACTTAGCCAAAAGCACAACAGAGTCCACCATCACCAAAGCTCAAGCACTACGTCAAGCACAACTGAGTTTGATGCGTGGGGAACATCTCTCTACAACGACTACTGATTCCCGCAGCCTCACCGTAGAACCTCGTTCAGGAATACAAACGGCTGCCAGTACTGCTCCAGGATTTTCTCATCCTTACTATTGGGCACCTTTTATTTTAGTTGGCAATGGATTGTAGGGTAGAGGCAAATTAAACGATATTGCACTCAATTCACTGCATACTCCGCCTGGTAACTAGCAAGCTCTTGCATATCTCTACATGAGAAACTATGCAATTTGCCGCTCACATACTAGAACAGTACCTCGTTCCCCTCGTGTGATTCGTAATTCTTCATCCAGATAAAGTATTTTAAGTTTACCTTTAGGAGACTTCTGCATTTTGAAGGAAACTTGCCCCGTTTTCTGATCCATCCCTTGAGGTGGAACAATACCGAACATCAACCTTGCAACGATAGCCATCAATTTTTCTTTGAGACTTTGTTTTGCAGGTTTAGACTGATTAGCAAATACCGTTGTCCACGCTTCCATCTCATTTTGCGCTTTGGGTGTCAGTTCTCCTCCTGTAAAGATCACTTGCAGAGTATTGTCATCAGCAGGTTCGCAAACCCCCAAATTGCGAACGATGCCTTGTAGGGTAGGAGTGTTCTCGTCTACTGTAGTAAACTCAACAATAATATCGTGAGTTCGTTGTTGACCATTGCCGACAGGAACTACTGGTTGCAGTACGCGATCGATCGCAATCTTCAAGCTAGTGGGTTGAAACATATTAAAAGCAAGCCTGCCTAGAGTGTAAACATACTTGCCATCAGCACGTAATTCTCCATTAGGAAAGTTGGGCGCACTGATTAATAGCCATTGTCCATCCATTAGCGCTTCACTGCGAGCAGGTGCTGCTGTTGGGTTTAGGGACACAAGTTTCTCGATCGCTGCGGCTACAGCTTCATGCTTGGTGTTACCCCCGTAGGCAGCCAGTGCCTCTCTCAATATAGTTGTCGCTGCTTTCCTATCTTGAGTTTCAATATCCATCTGACAACTGTTGTGATTTTCAACTCAGTGATATTAATTCTAGAACGCAGTCTTCTTCATGATTAGATTGTTGACCCCACTTGGAACCCAGTCAACCTGATTCGCCCTTATAAATTCATAATTCGTAATTAAAGACAGGTCAGATTCCCCCGTAGAGACACCCTGCCAGGGCGTTTCTACAAGTTACCTATATTCAGTTGGGGTTTAAATCCCTATTTAAATATCAATTACGAATTACGAATTACGAATTACGAATTACTAATGCTTGCTCATCCCCTAAATCTTGCAAAAATCGGTCTTTGTCGAATGTATAGTCTTGACCCAAGAAACTGATGATTTTTTCCGTATCATACTCAGCATTTTGTAAGCAGGTGGAAGCACCAGGAGAAGGCGTGATATTAAATACGATATTCTCCCCAACAATTTTTGCTTCCCCCATCTCAAGGCGCTTAGTTTTCAGATTAACGATTTGAGGTCTGATTCCTCCATATCCTTTAGCAAGCTGTAAGTCGCTTAATTGGATAGAAGGGACAATTTTTTTGACTTCTTTCAGAAATAATCTTTTGCCAATCAAGGGAATATCATAAATCAGATTTCTCACGATATATTTCAATATCACTGGTTCAGAAAGAATATTGAAAAAGCTCAAGATAGCATTGATACTGAGTCCCGCTGTTTGGAAATACTCCAAAATCGTAGCGTATTGACGTTGTTCCAACAGCAGAGTCACTTTTGCAGTGGGACCAAATCGAGTTTTACTGGCATCGTGAACTTCTGAATCTCCATGAATTGCAGCAAAAGGAATTTTTTTAAGCTGTACGGTATAAACCTTGCCGTTTAAAACACCTGGTGCTAAGTAAAAATTTCCCGCTACATTCAGCAGTGCGTAATTGTGACCATACCCTAGCGATTTTGCAAACAGTAAACTATAGGCGGCGGCCGTAATAGCAACGGCTTTAGCAACTATGACTTCTTTATCAGTCTGAATTTTATAAAATCCTCCTTCTTTTGTGATGGTTTTAACTTTCGTTTCCATCATTAATTCAATATTTTTCTGTTGACTGGGAATTGTTTTTTTTAAAAAAGACTGAGCTAGTTTTTGAAAATCTATTGTATAACCTTCTTCCGTAAAGAGTGCAATAATCTCTTCTTCAGGAGGACGATTTTTCACGACTTTAGGTTCTAAATGTGCTATTTCCTCTTTCTCGATTAATCTCAATTGAGGAAATAGAGATTTAAATTCTTGATATCT
>CBKWLJ010000184.1:0-16122 GCA_966675205.1 uncultured bacterium | reverse complement strand
TCCTTAACCAACTTCAACCGTAATGAAAACCGTCCCCTGCAAATCCTTGCGGCGGCATACAGCGACCCCCAACTGAGTTACCAATTCCATGTTGGCAAAGACCAGTTTAATTTTACTGGGCTGAAGTTTGCAGGCGTTGAAGTCGAAACGATTGCCAAGGAAATTCTGAATACAACGGCATTGTTCAACAAAAACTTTAGCCGTGACAATGTTGAGTCGCGCTTGAACAAATATTCTATTGTGCACCTGGCAACCCATGCCGAATTCGTTTCCGGATTGCCCTATGAGTCGTTCATTCTATTTGGCAGTGGGGAACGAGTAACGCTTGCAGACATCGATAAGTGGAAGTTGTCCGATGTAGATTTAGTGGTTTTGAGTGCCTGTCGCACCGCAGCGAGTGGGGAATTGGGAAGCGGAGAGGAAATTTTGGGTTTTGGCTATCAGATACAGCGTACAGGAGCGGAATCTGCGATCGCTTCTTTATGGTACGTGAGTGATGGCGGAACACAAGCATTGATGGATGCGTTTTATGCTGCATTGCAGACAGGGAAAATGAGCAAGGCCGAAGCGCTGCGACAGGCCCAAGTTGCACTGATTACAGGTGACTATAAAAAAGCATTGGGCGAACAGCGAGGAGTGGGAGTAGAGCAACGGATTAACAGTAGTCTGCCTTCACAGGTAAACACTCGCCTCAACCATCCTTACTACTGGGCACCTTTCATTCTGATTGGGAATGGGTTTTAATTTGCAAGCGATCGCTAAACTGAAGACAGAGTTCCTTATCTTTTGCCATGTCCCTCACCCAAGATGTAGAATCTCCTAATGTCATCTCCGAAGAAATTGTCTTCCCGCCTGGTGATTTAGAGAGCAACGAACCTCCCTTGGAAACACACCTTCACTTACAGCAGATGTTGCTGTTGATTAAATGTTTGGATTGGTGGTGGCGAGAGCGCAGTGACTACTTCGCTACAGGAAATTTGACGATATACTATAGCCCTCAACAGCGCAAGTCAGAGGACTTTCGCGGGCCGGACTTTTTCGTAGTCCTCAATACCGAACGTAAGCCTCGTAAAAGCTGGGTGCTTTGGGAGGAAAACGGCAAGTATCCCAATGTAATTGTAGAACTGTTATCGAATTCAACCGCAGCAACAGACCGAGGGTTGAAAAAACAGATTTATCAAGATACTTTTCGCACTCCCGAATATTTTTGGTTTGACCCAGAAAACTTAGAATTTATGGGATTTGAGTTGCTGCGGGGAACGTATCGCCAACTGGAACCGAATGAACAAGGTTGGCTGTGGAGTGAGCAATTAGAACTATATTTAGGGATTCATGAGAGGAAGTTGCGCTTTTTCACTGGCGAGGGGCAATTAGTACCAACACCAGAAGAAGCGGCTATTGCTGAACAACAACGAGCTAACCAAGCAGAGGCTTTATTGGCGCGATATCGAGAACGCTTTGGGGAGTTTTCAGAGGAATAATGGTTTCATCTCCCCATCTGTCTTTAATTCGTTTCAATTTGGCTTCTCGGTGTTCACTCTAGCTGCTGGGGAGTTGTTTGCGGTTGCGATCGTAAATTTCATACAGCCGCTTGCCGACTTCGATAGGAATACCTGCGGCAGGAAATAACACTTTGACGGCTTCGATACCTCCTGCAAAAACAATACTCAATGTATCTTGCCAGCGTTGCCACTTTGGCGGGTTATTTTGGGGCATGGCTTCAAAGCCTCTAGTAATGATATCGAGAATTTCGGCGTCTGAGGCTTGGGGGTATTTTTGGCGGAGGTTGTCCACGAGTTGAGAGACGCTTTTTAGAGCTTTTTCAACGTTAGGATCGGTGGCATAGTTGTTTTGTGTACCGATATTAGTTACATCTTGGGAACCGTGGTTAGAGGCAAAGTTGACGTTTCCACTGAAGGTTGCGCCGCTGAAATCTTGTTTGGGTGTTTCTGACATTTTTTGGACTCCTTGTTTAATCTGTTGTAATTGTTTCAACATTGAGTCGTCTGTTGACGGCTGAAGGCTGACAACTGGGGGTAATTGCTTGCGGAAAATTTCGTAGTTGTAGAACTGGCAGTTTTGTTGAATACCTCGAAGTTGATGGATAAAACCATCGTTCAGTAGTTGCATTTTACAAGAAGAAGCTAGCGCTTTTGATGCCTTGAATAGCTTTTGTGAAACGCTTAGTTTTACTAATGCTTGTGCAGCACAATATCTAACTTTTATTTCTTGATCATTTACTGCTGACAATAATGCTTTAATTGCTGATTTATCTGGAAGATTTCCTAATGCAGTGACAGTAGATTCACGAATTTTATGGTCTTGATTTTTCAAAATTGGAATTAGTTTTGTTACCACCTTTTTTCTATCAAATTTACCTAAAGCTTCTGCTGACTGCCAGCGAACAGAGGAGTCCTCGTCAGCTAAAGCTAAAAGCAATTCATCAACAGCACTTTCATGAGCTATATTACCTAAAGTCTCTGCTGACTTCCAGCGAATTTGTCGTTTTGAAGATTTAAGGGCTTGAATAAGTGCCAAAACCACTGTCTCGCCGCCTATCCCTTCTAGAGCCTCAAAAACTTGCCACCAATCAGCTCGATAGATATTTGAGCTAAAAGCCTGCTGTTCTAGAATTTCGAGCAATTCTGAAAGTACTTGACTGTCACCCAATTTCCCTAGTGCAATGACAGTTGTTCTGTGGATATCACCTCTTGAATTGTCACGCAATAGTCTATGTAACGCTGGAATGGCTGTTTTATCACCCAATTTTCCTAAGGCTTCGGCGGCTCTCTCACAAAGTTGAGGATACCAGTGATTGAGGGCATTAGCTAAGGCAGAAACTGCTACAGGATCTCCTAATTCACCGACTACAAATGCAGCGCATTCACAAACGGATGGATTTTGGTGTTCCAATGCTCTGAGTAAACCTGGGAGTGCTGTTTTACTGTTCAATTCCTTTAACGCTTCAGCAACTTCCCATCCAATGTTTCTATCTTCATCTTCCATCGCCGCAATTAATCCTAGAACTGCGGTTTCATCACCTATCTTACCCAAAGCTTTTACTGCATTCTGGCGAATCTTATAATTTTTATGATTGAGTCTTGCAAGTAATTCTTCAGTAGCCTTTTTAGAATTGATTTGCTTTAGTGCCTCAGTCGCACTCCAACGAAGATAAATAGATTCTTCTTGTACCGCTACGTTCAGTAATTCTGAAATCGCTAATTCATTGCCTAAGTTGCCTAAAGCTTCGAGGGCTTTCTCACGTACTTGGTGAATTTTATCCTTTCTCAATACTTCGATTAAATCTGTAACTACTCTATGATTTCCCAATACACCTAATGCACTAGTTGCATATTCTCTAATTTGATTATTTGGATGCTTCAAAAATTCTTGCAATTCTGTAACTACTTCTTCATTTCCTATTTCTCCTAACACAAAAATTGCTGCGGTAACAACTGTCAAATTGGAGTGCTGGCGCTTCAAAACTTTCAATATTTCTGGAATTGCTGACTTACTCCCCAGTTCTCTTAAGGCAAACGCAGACTCAAGAACTAAATTCTGATTTTGCTCATCAGTCAGGCTAGAAAGCAACCTTGACAGTGCGTAATCAGAATGAGTATTACCTAAAAGCTGAATCTTGTAGGCTGAAGAAACCTTTTGTTCAATCACAAGATTAATACTTTGTTCCTGAAACTCCAGCTTCACCTCCCCCGCCAACCTCGCCCCCAACAGCAAATCCACATCCAACGCCAACCTTACCACCCGCACCGCCTGCGCCTCATCCTCCAGCAACGCCACCATCAGCGCTACAGGTTCCGTCCACTTGAGATAATTCAAAAAGAAATGCTGCAACCGCTCATCATCCATCACATCCGGATGCCGATTCTCAACCCTTGCCAGCAACGCTTCTGCCGCGTAATATTCCTGAAACAACTGGTGATGAAACTCAATCTGCCTCGCATCCGCCGCCACTTGCAGTAAATGATGTTCCAGTAAATCCTCTAACCATTCCTTCGCCTTAGTCGCTGCATCAGTTACCCCCCTCTTGCCCAACCATTCTTCTAAAATCCTCTCTGCCTTACTGCGGGAAATCGTCAACCACGCCTCAGTTGGCTTCTCCTTATCCCCCCGCACCATCTCAAACGCCAGATGCTGCAACACCTCCGGCTGAAACCTGCGACAATTTTCGGAAACAGCAGGATTCTGCTTATGCTGGTTATACTTCCGGTCAAATGCCCGAAACAACTCCCCCTTACTCTTCGGTATCTGCTGCGTTTGCGGATCAAACACCTCACACAGCATCTTCAGCAGCAGGGGAGTTTCTGCCACCTCCCGCAATCTATCCTGTAATTGCCGCAGCAACACCTCCCCATATTCCGGCAAATACTTACCCACAAACTCCCGCATTTGAGCATCCGTGAGGGGGCGCATTTCCAGCTTCTTCTCAATCCCCAAATCACCCCCCACCGCCAAATCCCGTGTGGTGAAAATCATCGGTGTATGGGGATTATCCTCCCGAAACTGCTGCAATTTATCCAGCAACTCCTTCGACGGGATTTCATTCACTCCATCTAGTAAGAGAAAGAGTTTTCCATCCAAAAGCCAGTCATCGATTTGTTTATCGCTCACTCGCAACTTTGCCTGTCGAAATTCCGCACGAATTGCCTCCAAAATCGGGCGATTCGACTTCAACTGCACCAACACCGGAATTTTCCCCTCTCCCCAAATCTCCCCTTCGCAATGCGAGGGCGTCGGGCATGTTTGCAAACCCGGAGATCCCCCTAAATCCCCCTTAAAAAGGGGGACTTTGATTGAATTCTCCCCCCTTATTAAGGGGGGCTGGGGGGGATCTGAATCTAATAAGGGAGTCTGAAAACTTTCGCTAAAATCTTGCTCCCCCTCTCCGCGTCGGAGAGGGGGCTGGGGGGAGAGGTTTGCCTCCGCTATCTTCAACAAAAACCGCTTCAGCGTCGTCGATTTCCCTGAACCCGGTTTCCCCGACAGCAACACATGATGATAAGTCGCCACATATTTTCGCAACCCCTCTAGTACCGGAAATCGCTCAACCGGCTGTCGTTGTTCCTCTCTTTCCCTACCTCCTGCTTCCTCCCGCACCACCGTTTGCGCTTCTAGTACCAAATGAATCGCATCCGTCGCCGTGTACCGGCATAATGTCTCCTGGTAACGACGATCAGTACAAACAAACCTCAAATAGGGAGAAAAATCAACGTCAACCATCAAGAGCTAAGTTCAGCAGCCCATGATTTATGTTACTCCACGCTTTCTTAGAAATCCGGACTGCAAGGCTTTCCTAAAGATGACTATCGATAAAGTAGAAGAACTGACGAGTCTTTAACAATCATTAAAGAGTCAACTTAACGTTCAGTTTGGCGGTTGAAACCGCAGCTATACAACCGACACCCACAAGGCAAGGGTTACAAGAATGTTGATGAGGGCTGTTAGTCCGCAACGGCGGACTTTGTTTTTATAGACGCGATTTTCAATCGCCAATTAAGTTGATATCAATGGACATGCTGTACCTCTACCAAATCCTGAATTGCTGGATTCCATCAGATTGAGAACGACTCTATTGCATAACCTCTCCCCCCATCAGAGATATAGATACACAGAACTTCCACAATAAAGGATGCAGCGAAAGTGATGAAAGAGAGTGTTGGTTCGCTGAAGGCGTATTTCATTGTTGTCTCTTTGTTAAGTGGGTTGGGAAACTATCGTCTGCTCACTCAATGGCAAGGGAACACCATCAATCTGATTTATGGATTGATTGGGATGGGGTTAGCGATCGCATACTTTTACATGGGAGTTTCACTGCGAAAACTCCTCATCCATTCTCCTCAAGTCATTACTACAGTGATATCCATCAGCATGGCTTTCATCATTATCACATTTTTGCTAGCCTTGCCAGATAGTCTGCACATCGCTGTGATTGTGCGCTCGGCGATCGGGCTTTTGATTACTTGGTATCTGCTGAAGAATGTTACCCGTCTATCGGCCCAAGAGAGGAAAAACCGAGAAAATACTTTATGAATCCCTAAACAGCGATCGCATCAGTCTAAGTAGCCGTTATGAACTGCGTACACCAGAGAGATAATTCGGTGAATTAAGGGAGTTTTAAAGTCAGTATGGTAGCTCTTTTCAATACTGGAAACGACATTAGGAATTACATTCTTAAGGCAGCAGAGCAGCCTGAAAATATTCAGGTAATGGCTGATGGCAAACAATATCTCAACTACCGCAATCTAAATATTAAAGTTGGAGTGGTGTGCTATGTCCTCACTCCAGATCGGATCTTGATTTTGCAGCGATCGCCCACCGTCAAATTTAGCGGTCAATGGGGAACTGTTTCTGGATATATTGATGACCTTGAACTCATCCGAAACTCTAGCCAATTTTGTCGTGCTCACCTGATTCAGGAGTTCTCTGAAGAAATCGGTTGGACAATTGATGACCCTAGAATGTTGAAGTACTGCGGCACTCATACCTTAATTCAACCTCAACGAAAAGTTCACTTTGAACTGTTCAGCCTTAGCTTAAGTGATGAATCACCGACAATCACTTTAAATCCGGAGCATATTTGCTTTCGTTGGGTAGAATTGATGACAATTAAAAGGCTTCGTCCTATCCTCATTACTCAATTTTTAGAAGGTTTAGAAAGAGTAGCTGTTACTCACCGTAACTTCTTGCCTTCACATCGGCTAGCTAAACAACTCCATCAACCGGATTGGAGCAATATTTCCTTATGCTAGAAGCAGAACAAGTATTGCGCGATCGCTATTGTATCCAACGCCAGTTGGGACACAATGCTGGACGGCGTACCCTACTCGCTCAAGATTTACATACTCAAGATCTCATTGTCCTTAAAATTCTTAGTTTTAATACTGACTTCCGTTGGGATGATTTGAAACTGTTTGAACGAGAAGCCGAAACGCTGAAATCTCTATCCCATCCAGCAATTCCTCGCTATCTCGATTCTTTTGAATTAAATTTACCCGATTGTCGGGGATTTGCACTGGTGCAATCTTACATTGATGCCCTATCGTTACAGGAATGGATTAAACGGGGGCGAACCTTTAGTGAAGATGAAGTTAAACACATCGCTAAAGCACTACTGAATGTATTGAGTTACTTGCACGATCGCAATCCTCCCGTAATCCATCGCGATATCAAACCCAGCAATATTTTACTAAAAGGCGATCGCTCGGCCCATCAAGTGGGAGATTTATACTTAGTTGATTTTGGTTCTGTGCAAACGGCTGTTCGAGAAACGGGTACGATGACGATTGTTGGGACGTATGGCTATATGCCACCTGAGCAATTTAGCGGACGTGCCTTCCCAGCTTCCGATCTCTACAGTTTAGGTGCAACGTTAATTTACTTGGTAACAGGAACTCATCCTGCTGATTTACTGCAAGAAGATTTGTTGCTTCAGTTTGAATCTGCGGCGCATCTTTCTCCCAGCTTTGTGCAATGGCTAGAGCAAATGACGCATCCCAACCGCAAGCAGCGATTAAGTTCAGCTAAAGTTGCCCTCCAGGGATTAGCACAGCCTGTTTTTCAACCCCAAATTTCCCCCTCACAGACTTCAGCAACTCCTATTATTCTGCGTAAACCTTATTACAGCAAAATTTCTCTTCGTAAGGACGTAACAAGTCTAGAAATATACCTTCCTCCAGAGGGCTCTGCTAACTTATTTGGAGCTAATGGTTGTTCATTCCTCTTGTCTGGCTTATTAACTGCCCTTGCACTAAGTTGGTTATTTTATTCTCTACCTAGTGGTGATTTGTTTTACATAACAGTCAGCTCACTGTTATTGTGTCTGGGGATTGGCTGGATGTACCATCCTTTTTTCTCTATGAATGCAGACACACACATCCATATTACGCACAAATTTATGACTGTCACTAAAACAGCATTTGGCATCCGGCTACCCGTTTTTCAAGTTACTCGTGAAAGCCTCTACAAATTGACTTATGTTAAACGACTGTATCGTCGAGATCAAGAAGCAGGCATTGTAGAAGTACCGCCAGAGTTAAAGATTTGGTCAAGATACGATATTGTTACCAACTATCGTATTGGGCAAGCGGCAACCATGGATGAAGAAAGTCGCTTTTATGGTTGTTTAACAACACGAGAACTCGATTGGTTGGCACAAGAATTAAGTACTTGGTTGGGACTACCGATTATACGCGAGTAAGCGAATCGGGGTTCAAGTGAAAATGAAGTTCAAATTGGCAATAGTAATGATAGTGATGAACAGCTTTTAGGTGTAGTGCAATTCCTTGATAATCAAGGTCAGTTTCGTTCCCTGGATGCCGTAAGGCAATGGTTAACGAGCCAAAAATTCCTTTTCAGAAATCAAAATGGTATTGGTAACCAGGGAAATAAATGATGTCAGCTATGAAAACTTACGACTGGATTGTGGTAGGTGGCGGGATTACAGGTGCAGTACTCAGTTATGAACTAGTAAACAAGGGGTTCAAGGTTCTGCTACTTGAGAAAGATGCCTCTCTCCAAAATGCTACCCGCTATAGTTATGGAGGTCTAGCTTATTGGTCTGGAACATCAGAGTTGACACGTCAACTGTGTGAGGAAGGGATAAAAATTTATCGTCACTTATCTGAGGAATTAGACGCGGATACTCAGTTTCGTGAACTCGATTTGCTTCTATATATTACCCCTGATGATGATACAGAAAAACTGGCAGCGAACTTTGCTCGTTTTGCGATCGCACCTCGCTTACTGAGTGTAGAGGACGCTTATAAACTGGAACCCTTGCTGAATCGAGATGCGATCGCAGGTGCTTTTACCGTTCGTCACGGACACATCCATCCTGATCAACTTAATCTAGTTTATCTCGAAGCGTTTCGTCGTGCTGGGGGGGAAATGCAAATTGCTCAAGTGGTAGAACTACTGCGACGGAGCGATTGTGCCCAGCGCACCGACAAAGCCAATCCCATCGAAGGCGTGAAAACACCTCACCAAACTTATCACGCTGCCAACACAGTTGTCTGTGCCGGAGGGTTCAGTCGCGCTTTACTCCAAGAGGCAGGCATTGCAACACGGCTATATTTCACCCATGCCGAAATCATAGAAACGCCACCGATGGAGCTGCAACTACAAACCATTGTCATGCCTGCGAATACGCAACGCTTTGCCCTTGAAGCGCAAGCGAGTACTCCTGAAGTCGATGCTTTATGGAATCAACCCAACCACGAACTCGTACCACCGATTTTAGATGCTGGGGCTGTACAATTTCTGGATAATCGTTTGCGAATTGGTCAAATCAGCCGCGTTCTCACTAACCCCCATGCAGCAGTAGATGCCGCCGCCAGTGAAGCCGCTATTCGTAAGCAAGTAGGGAAAATCCTACCGGCTGTAGAGCAAGTACCTGGAACCTGGCATCATTGTTTAGTGGCATTCAGTAGCGATCGCCTTCCCGTTGTTGCTCCACTAGAGAATATACAAGGAGTCTGTGTATTTTCTGGCTTTACTACCCCCTTAGTCTTTATACCCCCCCTAGCCAAGCACTTTGCTAATTGGGCGAATGGACACAACGATACAATCATCCATCAATTGCCAGAACATTGAGCGCATTTACCCCGCTCATAGCCGATCAATTCAGTGCTCCATGGGAAAGCCTTTGCTGAAGTGCTACAATCAAAAACTTCCGGGGGCATCTGCCGGTCATAAGTAACCTCCTTTGGCGGTAGGGGCGTATGACTTACACCCCTACGTCTTTTCCTATCTTCCTCCAATCGGAACAAAAAAAACTGCCCAAGGGAAGGAAAACGCGATCGAGGAAATACGCAGATTATTTTGATTTTTAAAAAATCTTTAAGTTCTTGAAATACTAGTCACATCCCTTAAAATTTTCTACTATTTTTTAAGAGGAGAGCCTGTATTGTTATGAGCAGTCTTGCTCTAAATTCAGGTTGTCTCTCCAAAAAGACTTAAGGGAAAGTTTATATTCTTATCCATACAGTCAAAATTTACCAAAAGTTTTTACCTAAAAATGGTAGCAATTTTCTATTGGGTTCCTATCATTTTTGGCTATTTCTTGGGGACGTCTTGTTAAGATTTAGTACCAATTTCAAGAGAGTTTAACTAAAATATTAAAGCTTCATCTAATCTTCAATTCAATTATTCATTTGAGGGTTAGGATTAAACAATGAGCGGTAATCGTACATTGAATTGGTCTGAGTTTCTTCAAAATCAACCCAACCTCAAACAGAATCTGTTGATTAACTCCAACAATCAACAAGATCGAGTAAAAAGCAATCAAGCTCTATCCAAAAATAGAGCAAATTTAGACTGTCTTCGGACTCTGTATGAGAGCCTTCCTTGTATTTGTTTCATGTTGAATACAATCGGAGGGATTCTTAGTGTTAGTCAGTTTGGTGCTGACTCATTAGGTTATGACTCTTTTGAACTCACTCATCAGCCAATAAGCAACATTATTTATTGGGAAGATCAAGCGAGTTTCAATAAGCACTTAGTTGATTTACAAAAACAGTCAAATCAGATCGAGCAACGGCAAGCCCGCCTTGTTCACAAAAACGGTAACTTGATACAAGTTACCGTGCGTACTCGCTTGATAATAGACTCTTCTCCCAATTCGATCATTCTTCTAATTTGTGAAGAAATAACAGCCTCAACATCGAGCAGGGAAACAGGACAGGATTCAGAAGTGCTACACAAGAATTTGCGGCAAGAGACATCTGAAGCAGCGCGACTGATGACTCAGGCAAGAATGCAGCATTTGTTGAGTTCTAGTCCAATCATTATCTATAGCTGTAATATTTTTGGTGATTATGCTGCTACATTTGTGAGCGATAACCTCACTTCGATATTGGGCTACAAAGCTGAAGAGTTTTTGGCAGATCCCAGGTTTTGGTGTGACCGCATTCATCCCGAAGATGCATCCCATGTCTTTTCTTCATTACATCATTTGTTTGAACGCGGATATCACACCCTAGAGTATCGGTTCTTGCACAAAGATGGAACGTATCGTTGGATGCAAGACAAAATCAAGTTAGTTGGAGATATAGCTAAAAACACTCGAGAAATTGTTGGCGCTTGGCAAGATATTTCCGGTCGCAAGTTAGCTGAAGAAAAGTTGCGTCAGAGTGAACAGAATTATCGCACACTTGCCAAAAATATTCCTAATTGCGTAGCGTATTTATTTGATGAAAATTTACAGTTTATTATTGCCGAAGGCTCAGAAAATCACTTGGTTGGTTTAACCCAAGAGCAGGTTGAAGGTAAAACAATTAGAGAAGTATTAGAACCAGAAATCTGTACTCTAATTGAACCACTTTATTATCAGACATTAGAAGGGAAGGCAATTACCACTGAATTTTCCTGGGCTGAGCAAACCTATATCTTACAACTAGCACCCCTGAAAAATGAACAAGGTGAAGTTTATGGAGGAGTCGCTCTAACACAAAATGTGACTGATGTTTATAACCAGTTGCGCTTGCGTCAGCAGGCAGAATCTGCGCTATTTGAAAGTGAGACGCGCTTCCGGTTACTGGCAGAAAATTCGACGGATATGATCTCGCAGCATACTCCGGAGGGAATTTATCTTTACGCTTCACCTGCTTGCCGCCGACTTTTAGGTTATGAGCCTGAACAGTTGATTGGAAAATCAGCTTATGACTTTTTCCATCCAGATGATCTAGACGAGATTAGGCAAATTCATGGGGCGATTTTGGAGTCCCCAGAATCGTATACTGTTGCCTACCGCATTCGTCGCCAAGATGGTGAGTATATCTGGTTTGAAACGACCTGTCGAACAATTCGAGACGCTCAAACCGGAGCACTACAGGAAATTCACGCCGCTTCCCGTGACATTACCGATCGCAAACGAGCAGAAGAAACTTTACAAGAAAGCGAACAGCGATTCCGTGCCATAGCAGATAGCGCTCCGATGCTACTATGGATGTCCGATTCACAAGGATTGTGTACGTTTTTTAATGAGCGCTGGTTGACTTTTACCGGACGCACTTTAGAACAAGAATTAGGCAACGGCTGGACTCAGGGTGTTCACCCAGACGATGTGCCATCCTATCGGGAAACTTATCTTTCCGCTTTTAAAGCTCGTCAAGAGTTTAAGATCGAATACCGTTTAAGGCGGGTGGATGGGGAGTATCGTTGGATTTTGGATACAGGAACCCCGAGATTTACCGCTAGTGGTAGTTTTGTGGGCTATATGGGTTCTTGTGTAGATATTACTGAACGCAAGCAGGCAGAAGAAGCCTTACACCAGCAATTTCTCAAAGAGCAATTGGTAGGTGCAATTGCCCGACGCATTCATCAGTCTCTCAAGTTAGAGGATATTCTCAATACAACCGTTGCTGAAGTCCGGCAATTTCTAGCGTGCGATCGCGTCATTATCTTCCGCCTCCATAGAGATGGGAGTGGGGTTGTGGTTGTAGAATCGGTAGGTTCACAATGGAACCGCATTGCCGGCACCAGTATTAATGATCGCTACTTTGCCGATGCTTATATCAAGCTGTACAAACACGGAAGAGTCCAAGCCGTCGAGGATATTTACAAAGCCGGTTTGACTCCCTGCCACTTTGATTTACTCAATCGGTTTCAGGTAAGAGCGAATTTAGTGGTGCCAATTGTCCATGAGGAAAAATTGTGGGGATTGTTGGTTGCTCAACAGTGTTCAGAACCCCGGAAGTGGCAGCCGTTGGAAGTTGATTTACTCAAATCGCTGGCAACCCAAGCGGCAATTGCCATCCATCAATCAGAACTCTACCAGCAGGCACAGACGGAAATTACTCAACGCCAACAGGTAGAAGCGGCACTCAGACAGCAGTTTCAACGAGAGCAACTGGTGAATGCGATCGCTCAACGCGTTCGTCAATCCTTGAATCTAGACGAGATTCTCAAAGCTACAGTAGCAGAAGTCCGACAGGTTCTTCAAACTGACCGGGTGATTATTTTCCACTTTGAACCCGACTGGAGTGGGAATGTGGTTGTGGAATCCGTTGATGCTCAGTGGCCAGCGATTTTGGGCAGGAACATTTATGACCCTTGTTTTGAGCAAGAGTATGTCTTACCTTACCAACAGGGTCGGGTGAGAGCTATTGAGGATATTGAAACTGAAAATCTGAGCGAGTGTCATTTCAACTTACTCGCTCAGTTCGAGGTGAGAGCGAACTTAGTGGTGCCGATTTTGAATGGAGAACAGTTGTGGGGACTGCTGATTGCTCATCACTGTTCAGGTGCAAGAACATGGCAGCAAGGTGAGATCGACTTGCTGTGCTCATTAGCGTCTCAAGTTGCGATCGCAATTCAACAAAGCCAACTCTACGAACAAGCTCAAGCTCAAGCCAAACAAGAACAAGCACTCAATCAAGTTACGCAAGCCATCCGCAGTTCGCTGGATTTAAATACCATTTTTGCTACCGCTGTCCCGGAAATTGGCAAACTCTTGCAAGTTGATCGCGCTGTGATCTTGCAATATTTGCCGGAACTAGAGGTGTGGTTACACGTATCAGAGTATCGAAAACACTCCAATTTGATACAAACTCTAGGCGTTAAAATTCCAGATCCTAATAATCCGATCGCTGAGCAACTCAAGCAATTAGAAATCGTCAAGATATACAATTCAAAAGTCTGTGAAGATGAGTGTGAGCAATGCTTTGCTCGTGCGTTTCCCGGCGCGTGGTTACTGGTACCCCTGCATTTTGGCTCTAAACTCTGGGGAACTTTAGGATTGGTAATGGATGTTGGCCCTTACCATTGGCAAGAGACGCAAGTGGAATTAATCTGTAAGGTAGCTGACCAATTAGCGATCGCTCTTCAACAAGCTGAACTCTACCAACAAAGTTGTACAGCAACCGCAACCGCCCTGAGACAGGCAAAGGAACTCGAACAAGCCTTCCAGAAACTCCAAAGAACCCAAGCTCATTTAGTGCAGAGTGAAAAAATGTCTAGCTTGGGGCAATTAGTAGCGGGAGTAGCGCATGAAATTAACAACCCCGTCAGCTTCATCTACGGCAATTTGGCTCATGCCTATGGATATACCGAAGACTTACTCAACTTGATCCAACTGTATCAGCAGCAATATCCTCATCCCACTTCAGAGATTCAATCCGAAATAGAAGCGATCGATTTAGAGTTTTTGATTGAAGACTTGCCCAAACTCTTGGATTCGATGAAGGTTGGGGCAGAACGCATTTGTGAGATTGTCGGTGCATTGCGGAATTTCTCCCGTCTTTCCGAAGCAGAAATGAAGGCGGTGGATATTCACGAAGGCCTCGATAGTACCCTGATGATTCTGCAAAACCGTTTGAAAGCATCCGGCAAGCATCCGGAAATTCAGGTGATAAAAGAGTATGGGGATTTGCCGCAAGTCGAGTGTTATGCCGGACAGCTCAACCAAGTCTTCATGAACTTGCTCTCTAATGCGATTGATGCGATTGATGAGCAAAACCAAGGGCGAACACCTGAAGACATCGAAGTTAATCCCAGCCTCATCTGCATCAAAACTAAACTTCTTGGCGATCGGCAAGTTGCTATCAGCATTTTAGACAATGGCCCAGGGATGACGGAGCAAGTTAAAGTTAGATTATTTGACCCCTTCTTTACAACTAAACCTGTGGGTACAGGTACTGGGTTAGGACTATCGATTAGTTATCAAATTGTAGTTGAGAAACACGGCGGCAAAATAAGCTGCTATAGCCAACTGGGGCAAGGTACAGAGTTTGTGATTCAAATTCCGATTCAGCAATCTCAGGAAAATACTTAGAACGTCACTTCGGTCAATTAAACTGTTTTGGATCTAAGTCAAAGAAAGAAAGAAAGATCGCACTTCTTACAAACAGCACGATCGCTCTTGACTGATTCATGTAATTGAAAAAGCGATCGCGTCTTAGATTCAATCAGTGAAAGCCGTTGTTGCGATCGCTAGAAGCCTAAGCACCCTATCGACCGCAGTCAACAGGGGTGCTTCTATGCCAAGTCAGTTAGTCATGTCCCAAAGCTATGGACTGGAAAATCATCGTCGTCAGTTTTTTTCGAGCCTTATGCTTAGCCTCCCTTCTACTATATAGCTACAATCGGCGATGTAGCCGCACTTGAGAAGTTGCCGACAAATTGCTGGTCACCGCTAGCAAGGTTCCAGTTACCAACCCAGTCATACTGAATCGAATCCAATTGGAAGCCACTGCCGTTGTGGGTTAGGAGCCCTGCATATTCGGCGCTACGAATCAATATGTCGTCACAGCCATCTTGATTAAAGTCGCCGACGAAGTGCTGGTCACCACTTGTCAGGTTCCAAGCGCCTGCATTTCCATAAATCCAGTCGTACTGAGGCGTATTCGATTGGAAGTTAGTGCCGTTGTAAGTTAAAAGTCCTGCATATTCGGCGCTGCGGATAAATATGTCATCACAGCCATCACCATTAAAGTCGCCGACGAAGTGCTGGTCAGTACTTGTCAGGTTCCAGTTGCCAACCCAGTCGTACTGAGGCGTATTCGATTGGAAGTTAGTGCCGTTGTAAGTTAAAAGTCCTGCATATTCGGCGCTGCGGATAAATACCTCATCACAGCCATCACCATTAAAGTCGCCGACAAAGTGCTGGTCAGCACTGGTCAGGTTCCAGTTGCCAACCCAGTCATACTGAGGCGTATTCGATTGGAAGTTAGTGCCATTGTAGGTTAAAAGTCCTGCATATTCGGCGCTGCGGATAAATACCTCACTTTTCCCATCACCATTGAAGTCACCGACAAAGTGCTGGTCAGCACTGGTCAGGTTCCAGTTGCCAACCCAGTCGTACTGAGGCGTATTTGATTGGAAGTTAATACCGTTATAGGTTAAAAGCCCTGCATATTCGGCGCTGCGGATAAATACGTCATCACAGCCATCACCATTAAAGTCGCCGACAAAGTGCTGGTCAGCACTGGTCAGGTTCCAGTTGCCAACCCAGTCATACTGAGGCGTATTCGATTGGAAGTTAGTGCCATTGTAGGTTAAAAGTCCTGCATATTCGGCGCTGCGGATAAATACCTCACTTTTCCCATCACCATTAGACATCTCCGAAAATTCCCCATGCCTCTTGGGTACTGGCTTTTCCAGCAGTTT
>CBKWLJ010000183.1:0-16296 GCA_966675205.1 uncultured bacterium | reverse complement strand
CCTATTGCTCAGCTTCTAAATTAATGAACTTGGCAACGGTCTGAACATCCTTATCACCCCGTCCCGAACAATTAATCACAATGCGAGGACTGCCGCTGAGTTGAGGGCAGAGCGTTTCCAGATATGCGATCGCATGAGCGGTTTCCAATGCTGGGATAATACCCTCTAACTCAGATAATCGTCGCAATCCTGCGATCGCTTCTGAGTCCGTTACACTGTAATATTCCGCCCTACCGCTATCCTTCAAATAGCTATGCTCTGGGCCAACCCCTGGATAGTCTAGTCCCGCACTAATCGAATGGGGCTCAATGACTTGACCATCTTCATCTTGCAATAAATAGCTCATGGCACCGTGCAATACGCCCGGACGTCCACGAGTCAGGGTAGCAGCGTGTTTATTTGAATCCACTCCTTCTCCTGCTGCCTCAATACCAATCATCCGCACGCTAGGTTCACTAACAAAGTCGTGAAACAGCCCCATCGCATTAGAGCCACCCCCCACACAAGCCAATAGAATATCTGGCAAACCGTTCCACTTCTCCAAGCACTGAGCGCGAGTTTCTTGACCAATCACTGCCTGAAAGTCACGCACCAGCATCGGGTAAGGATGGGGGCCAGCAACTGAGCCTAAGATGTAGTGGGTTGTTTCCACGTTTGTCACCCAGTCGCGAATCGCTTCAGAAGTTGCATCCTTAAGGGTACCCGTACCAGCAGATACAGGTTGCACCCTAGCACCCATCAGCCGCATCCGAAACACATTCAATGCTTGGCGTTCCATATCCTGAACGCCCATGTAAATAATACATTCGAGTCCAAACCGGGCACACACCGTTGCCGTTGCGACACCATGTTGACCGGCACCCGTTTCAGCAATAATCCGCTGCTTGCCCATCCGCTTGGCTAGTAGTACCTGCGCCAAGGCATTATTAATTTTGTGAGCACCAGTATGGTTTAAATCTTCCCGTTTTAGATAAATCTGTGGGCCACTGCCATCGGGTTTGGCGTAGTGAGTACTGAGGCGTTCAGCAAAGTAGAGAGGACTAGGGCGTCCTACATAGTCTCGCATCAACTGTTGCAGTTCCTGCTGGAAGTCTGGGTCATTGCGATATTGCCAAAACGCTTGTTCTAACTCGCTCAGAGCAGGCATGAGCGTCTCAGGTACATACTTACCGCCAAACTTACCAAAGCGCCCTAAAGCATCGGGTTGCTGGGTTGGGGCCTCAGGGTTGGATGGGGAACTACTAGACAGGGGAGTGGTAGTCACAGATGAAGAAGAGAGAATACAGAACAAAAATATTATAAATCCCAGCCTCTGTTACTAAAGTCGCGAGAGCGATCGGGTAAGGGTTAAAGGCGAAGGGGAAAAGGAATAGTTGCTCTTGCCTCCTTCCCCCTCACCCTACCTACCTTTCCCCTCACCCTACCTAGTGGTTCATGTCATTAAAGGAATGGGTATTGTTATCACTGTAAACTTATCTTTAGTTCGCTTCTCCAACAGACTATTCCTTTCTAAAATAGCTTTTCTCCAGAAGTCTCATTCGATGGTTTGCCAAGTTTGCGCTTTAGTTTATCATTCGATACAACCTCATCCTGAAACATGAATGTATAAGACCTATTACTGAATAGAGTCAATAACAGAACAAAAGATTGAGTTTTTTACGTTTGATGCACCAACTATGTCTATTAAAGGTTCTTTGGCAGATTTTTCATTGCCAGAAATTTTCCAGTTTATCGAGAACGGCCATAAAACCGGCTTACTGACGATTCATCCCTTGTCAAAATCTCCAGCAGAGCAGTCCGTTCATTACCTATGGATGAATCAGGGAAAGACTGTGGCGGCTGCTAACCAATTAAACGACCGAGGTTTGATTGAGTTAATCGATCAATACTCTTGGGTTAGCCATCGCGTTGTTATGAAGCTAGCTCAGTTCTGCCCATCCAATAAACCCCTGGGTTTGTACTTAAGGAGCCAAGGCGCTTTACAAGTTGAACAACTAGAACATTTATTTCAAGTCCAGATTTTCCGCCAATTGTGTGCCCTGTTTCAACTCAAGGATGCTCAGTTTCAATTTGAGCAGAATGTTACTTTACCTATGCGAGAGATGACGGGTTTGAGTGTACCGTCTGCTGTTTTAAGAGTGACTTTGCAAAAAATGATGATTCTGAAACAGTTGTTTGAGTTGAGAAAAATTCGCATTGATAAGAGTGGAGAAAACCGTTATTCAAGAAATTTTTGTCATCACCTTAGTGAGATTCTGGATATTGCTTATTTCCACTCTTTAAAATTCTCGTTATTTGATACAGATAATAGTCTGACAAAACTTTATCAAGTGCTGGATTTTTCTGATCGACCCTACAATTTACCCAAAACGATGAATTTTCAAACAGCAGTAGTCAATAATGCTCATGGATTATAACTAATTTGAATCTAACATCATAGTTCAACATATCTAAATTCAGTTTGTTGAGATTAGGACAAATCAGTGGCGATCGCTTTTTTGTCGCCTGAGAGCGATCGCCTTTGATTTAGGTCGAGATCAAGCAAAAATAGCTAGTGCAAGAAGGCAGAAGTAAGGAGGCAGAAGGCAGAAGGGAAAAAAGGTTTTACAGTAAGCTTTTCAACCTTTTTTAACTGGTGGGTTATTTCTGCCGTGCTGTACTAGAGTGGGCTCCTTTGAAAGGATGAAGGCGGCGCTTCTGCTTCAGAAGTGCTTCGCTCATGCATCTTGCTGCACTAGGGCTAAATTCTTTTTAGACGATCAGGAATGCTTCAGTAAGATGAAGTTATGACGGATTTAAATTCTGATTTATGAAATCTACATCATTAACACCAGCAGCGATCGCAACTTTAGTAACGGCAAAAGCGGTAGAAAAAACAAGCGGAATTTTTGATACAAATGCGCGGGAGCAAGGTGATAAATTATTACATCTGCTTAAAGAGAGATTTCCCACCACAGCCACGGAGATAGAACTGACTGAGCAAGAACCCTTGAATGGCGATCAGGCAGTTTACATTGAACAACAAGTAGCGGCAGCGGCTAAGGCAGATCCAGAGATTGCTCAAACCGTCCAATCCATCGCCAATGCAGTAACATCTCAACCTGATAGCATGGAGAAAATTACGACAATCGCTAAAGACATGAGGATGCAAATCCAAGAGCAGATGGTGCGTCATCCCAACTTAAATATGTGAACAGAAGTTACTCGAATCGATTTTTAGCCTCTGCATCTATGGGGGTCTGACGACACCATCAGGCATTTGCGATCGCATTGTGTTAATTTTCCTAAAAAGGCGAGGGATGCGATCGCTTTCCAGATTACTTTCTCAGCTAGCATCCAGTTTGTAGTAGCGCCAACTTACGGAAAGGCGCGACTATACTAAATTCTGATCTAGTTCATCAATCATAGCAACAACCATGTGGTCTGGAGCCTTTGTAGCCAAACGCACTTTCTGGACAATTTTTCTGTGCCTAAGTGTCTTTCTTTTACCACTGCCAAGTTACGCTCTGACGATACAGGAGGTGCCGAATCCCCAATCTGCTTCTAGTGGGTGGGTGACGGATATGGCACAACTGATTAGTCCGGATACACAAGCAAAGCTCAACGAAATTATTTCTGAGTTAGAGCATCAAACTGGGGATGAAATTGCAATTGTCACTGTACCGGAAACGACACCTGCCCCCAGCCCCAAAGCTTTTGCCACCAAGCTATTCAACTACTGGAATATTGGTAGAAATGGGCTGCTGTTTTTAGTGTCAAAAAGCGATCGCCGTGTAGAAATTGTAACAGGCTACGGGATTGAGTCCATACTCCCGAATGCACAAGTCAGGGATATTGTCCAAGACGATATTCTCCCTGAATTCAAACAGGGTAATTTTGAGGGTGCTATCCTAGCTGGGACTAAGTCACTCATCAGCCAACTCGGTGGAAATATCACCGCCTTTGAAGATTTTGCGGTTACTGATACGAGCAAGACAGCTAACTCTAATCAGTCGTCTGGGTTTGTCGCCTTAGGCATCCTTCTGATCACTGCGCTAGTTGTGCCCTCCGTTTGGTGGTTCTCATCCATCAATCGTAGAAGTGGTTTTATCGACAGCAACAGTAGCGAAGTCGGCGGTGGTGAGAGTGGTGTCAGCAGTGCTGGCACTGACTAAATAGAATTAGCGATCGCACGATAACGCAACACGATGCTACAGTACTGTGTACTATTTTGCGATCGCTCAATGGAACTGCCTGTGGGTAGGGTGGGCAAGAGCTGTAGAGCTGAAAAAACTTCTGTTTTCGTTGCTGAACGAAAGCCCACCCGAAGAGTTTTGATAAGGCTGATATATAGCAAAAGGCAGAGGGCAGAGGGTAGAAGGCTCCAAGGGAAAAGATTGACTACTCAACGTTTCAGTATTTGGCTTTGTCCTAATCGCCTTGGCGACTGCTATACTCCCCAACAGAACTTCGGATGAAAGCCCAGTATCTGGTGTAGAGTGGTTGGGCAAGTAGGCTGAACAATGAATCAAAGCAAACACCTCTCTCTACATTACCTGGTATTGGCTGGGGTCATTGCCCTCGGAGCCATCCTGCGCTTTTGGAATCTTGAACTCAAACCTTTTTGGCTTGATGAAGTGCTGACAGCTTTATTGAGCCTGGGGCACCGCTACCAAGATGTACCACTAGAGGTGGTATTTTCTCCTGAAACATTACACAAGTTATTCACACTACAGCCCAATCTGAGCTGTTCTGATATTGCCCAAGCCGTTGCCACCGAATCCACCCATCCGCCTTTATTTTTTTGCTTAATGCATCAGTGGTTGAATGGGGTAGAACCAATAGCTCAACCGCTGAGTTGGAAACTACGGGCATTACCAGCTTTATTCGGAGTCGGTGCGATCGCATCCATCTACTGCCTCAATCGTATCGCCTTTTCCCCAACCGCAGCTCTGATAGGAGCAGCTTTTATGGCTGTTTCTCCCTTTGCCGTCTATCTTTCCCAAGAAGCGCGTCACTACACATTGCCAGTGCTGTTAATCCTCTTGGCGCTATTGGGATTAATGCACATTCAGCACGCACTTTATTCGCGCAAACAGCTTCCCCATCCCATCATTTGGTTATTGTGGGGTGTCATCAACAGCCTGGGTTGCTACATCCACTACTTTTTTATTCTCGCTTTCATTGCCCAAATACTGACCCTAACCGGGCTAATGTACTGGCGTCGTCGGATGGTGCCAAAAGGCAGTTGGTTAGCCGTCACACTGGTAGTCATGGGTGTGGCAATCAGCTATTTACCCTGGTTACCCGTTATTTTGGGAGATTTTGGGCGTCCAGAAACCAGTTGGCTACCAAAACCACAACACATTGCACCCCTTTACCAAACATTGATAGGCTGGCTAAGCATGGTCATCGCTCTACCAGTCGAAGGGCAGCCCCTGTGGATTCAGGTAATATCTGCATTATTGACCATTGGATTTGGTATTTGGGTAACGCAACACAGTATTCGGGGGTTCCAGCAACTTTGGCGGCAACAGGAAACACACATTGCCACGTTAACCCTCTCTAGTTTCCTACTCTGCGTACTTCTACAATTTTTAGCAATCATCTACCTGCTAGGTAAAGACATTACGATCGCACCTCGGTATCACTTTGTCTACTACCCAGCTCTTTGTGCGTTGTTAGGAGCCAGCTTCGCCTCTAGAAAGTTGAAAGTTGAAGGTTTAAACCTATCCTTGCAACCTTCAACCCTTCAACCTTATAACCTGCAACCTTCAACCTTAATTCAACCTGTAACTGTTTTTCTCTCTATTTCCCTAGTCAGTTGTATTTTTGTCGTTTCCAATCTCTCGTTTCTTAAATCCTTCCATCCCCAACAAGTAGCACAGCATATGAACTTGGAGCCAACTGTGCCCATGATGATGGTAGTGGGATATCACAACTTTCAGGATGTTGCTCTGGGATTGAGCTTTGCATTAGCCATTGATCAAGCCAAGCAAAACGATAATCAATCACCTCGCCCTTCTTTTTTATTTTTGCACCCAGAGCATTTTTATGAATCAGTCTGGCAAAAACTGTCTAAGCTGCAAACATCACCCCTACCGCGTTTAAATCTTTGGGTTGTTGCACCTGGACTAAAGCGTCGGCAATATCCAAAACAACTCTCCTTAGCTAATCATACTAGTTGCACGATTGACCCCTCTGAACATTATCGGATTGGAATTCCCTATCAGCTTTATCGTTGTGTTGCAGCACCTCAGTTGTAGCCTGACTTAGGCGTTCGTTAGGCTTTATAGCAAAAGGCAGAAGGCAGTCCCGATGAAAAAATTTCATAGCCATGAATGAAAGTGGCATTTTCCATTCCCGATTCCCGACTCCCGACTCCCCACTTTCAAGTCAGAAGGTAGAAGGCAGTCCCAATGAAAAATTTTCACCACCAGGTTATGTAAAGTAGGCTCTTCCCTATTCCCTGTTCCCCGTTCCCCATTCCCTACTTACAAGTCAGAAGGTAAAAGATTGTCTGGTTAAGGTTTCAGAATTTTGCTCTGTCCTAATCGCCTTGGCGACTGCTATACATTACCTCTCAAAGCAAGAATTTGCTAATTCTTGATCTAACTTCACCAGCTTTTTATTAGAGATGGCAACAAGTTGAGTCCCTCTATTCACTAGAATTTTGTTTCAACTCAAAAAACTTCCTGAAGAGCTGAAACTTGATTTAATAGAAGAAGGGGCAATTTTTCAAAAGCAAGATTAATAATGCAGAGGCTACTTGTATTTCTCACCACTTCGCTTATTATTAGATTTTTCATTTGGATTCCTCTGAGATTTATATTTCTCAGAGTCTTTGGGCTATATGTAGGAGAACTTTTTTTTAACATTTTAGGGGGAATCTTATTACTCTATGTTTTGGAAAGGATTTTTGTTTTATTTCAAGCTGACGACGGACGAGGTGTACTCGGCGTATTTATCCCCAAGTGGCTAGAGAGACGAGTATCTAATCTTTTCTGGAAATTAACTCGTCCTTGGAGAAGACAGTATTTCATCTGGAAGCATGGATATCCACCCGAATAACAAAGAAAGCCCAGAGGAAATACCCCCTGGGTAGGAACTGTTAAGCTGATATTGTTTTCGTGGCGAGAGGTCGTTATTCCGGGAAGCGGGGAGTTTTCTTATTAAACTCTAAGCCCATTTTTGTAGGGCACGGCGCAATGGGCTTTCAGGTAAAGTTTCAATGCTTAAAGATTCTCCCGCCATGGTGCGCTCTAACGCTTCAAAAAATGCCTTGACTCCGGCAGCAGCACCATCGGGATGATCCATAATTCCAGTCCCGGCATTGAGAATAACATCTTGACCGTAATCTGCTAAGGCTTTGGGGACGATACCCGGATGAATGCCTGCTGAAGGAACAGGAAAGACATTACGCGATCGCAAACTATCACGAATTCGTGCTTCTTCTGCTGGATCAAACGGCAAACTCCCATAATGAGCAGGATAGAGTACCGCATCCGCCCCACAGTGCGCCATCAGTGTTCCCAACACCACCGAGTAAGACATCCCATGATTAGGTGCTGCACACAACGCCCCCGCTAATGCCGGATGGGCAAAAATCGGTACATTAATTTCTGAGTCAGCCGCTAAGGCATCTAGTACCGAGAATCCATACGTCAAGACGTTGAGTAACAGAGCATTTGCCCCTTCTCGAACTAATAGACGGGCTTTTTCAATGAGCTTGTCCGCCGAACCTGTAACATTAACTGCATAAAGTACCGTGCGCCCTGTTTGTTGCTTGACTTCATCCACTACTTGGCGGCAAGCTTCTAGGCGTTTTAGTGTAGGGGCAACTTCCAAATCCCCTAGAATCTCATCATCCTTAATAATATCCAGCCCTGCACTGGCTACCTCTTGCAAAATTGCGGCATGGTCTGCGGCAGAAAGTCCCAATGCTGGCTTAAAAATTGCCATAATCAAAGGGCGGTCAAACACACCTAAGCGTTCCCGAATCCCTGTAATCCCGACTTGGGGATGCCTGCCGTAGTGTTCTGGAAGGCGCACGGCTACGACTTTCGCTGCCCCTGCCATCGAGTATTTACCAAAAATCATGGTGAGCAGACTCGGAATATCGTTCTCCACATTCGCTTCAGGAAACCGAATGGTGGCAATGCTCGAACCATCGGGTTCAGTAACACCTTGAACCACTTCACCAAGATGCGACTGCAACACCTCCTCCCGATGGGAAAAACGCGCATCCCAGGTTCCAGCCGTTTGCCCCACTGCAATAACTTTGGCTTGTTTTTGGGCATCAACACCGGGTGGGAAACGGTAGTCAACTTCAATGGTCATTCGATTTTAGATTTTGAATGCAAGGATTTTGGATTCGCAGTTTTTAAGATTTTAGCGATTTTTTGGCTAAAACCAAGACATTCTCGACATTAGGATACAATCTTATTCTCATTCCGCTGGTTATGTACAGGACTTACGCATGGATACCATATATAGTAGGGGCGATTCATGAATCGCCCCTACAAATGGCGGTTTAACAGTAAATTTGCGTAAGTCCTGATGTATCCAAATTTTCCACTTCTGTAGGCCTTCCAATTCTTCTGTAGGCATTTCAATTCTTCGCGAGTTAGGTTGGCCTGATATCATGTCCGCCTAAACAGTTATCATTTCCTTCTTGCAGCCCTGCTCCTTCCCTTGAAGCCATCTGCCTTAGAGCCTTGGAGCCTTATTTCCACCAAAGTGAAGGTATTCAGCCGGACATGATATGATTGGCAACTTCAAAGTAGTTGATTTGAGATTGTTCCCTCCGGTAGACGTTAGGGTCAACTGAACAAGTTATGTTTTGACTAAGTACAAAAGCTGAACCAAGAACTTTTATACGGGAAGGAAACTATCAAGATTCCTTACCGATTCATCATAAGTATAGTATCGGAAAGCTGAAGTTTACTGATTAACTTATAATAATTGAAGTAGACTCATTAAGTAGCTTGATTAACAATTGATTGAGCAAATTTTTAATTTCTTCCACGCGAAAGTTAAACTAAATTTGTAAAATTCGCTTCAGCATTGACATGAATTTTCAGTAAAAAGCACCTAATCATTATTCATTAATCAGATCAACGCTGAAGCCTTAGTGAGACAAATGAAAACATTATTTACACTTTTTAGCAAAGAACGAAGTGAACTCGAGACAGAGATCGATAAAGCAGCTAATCCAGAGCAGGTTGTAAAATTGGTTCAAAGCCGACTCGATAATTTGGAGAGAAGTTACATTGGGGAACTCAATGTGGCTCAGGTTCGCATGGCTTCCTTTTTTCTAGATACGCTGCGCCGCTCTGTTGCTACTCTCACGGCTGCTAACGAAACGAAAATTGCACAGTTCGAGTCTGAGCAAACCACTACCCAAGGTACAAGGTTTGCCTCCAAAAGCATACTTCTAAAAGTGCTACAGGGACTTATCTGCCTCGGCATTTTAGAGTCATTGTTTTCTTTGACTCAAGATAGTCCCCGAGCTTGGATGGATATCTTACTGGTGTCTCTGCTAATCGGACTAGAAGTTGTGTCTCAACTCGACAAACGGGAAAACCGTCTAGACTCTTCTCAGGTTGGGGAAGTTTCTCAGCCGATTGTGCGAGTCGATAGCCAAGTTCTTTTGGATCACCTTGCGGATGCTCTCAGTACGATTGATATTGCAGTCGCACGAGTTGAAGAGGGGAAAAAACAGCTTGTTGGCTCTAGCGGGATAGAAGAACAGCCAGAACTCTTGGCTCTGATGCAAAGGTTGATGGGTGCGTCATTTTTAGAGAAACCCCAAATGGCACTGGAACTAACGAAACTTCTGCCCCAGATTTTGATGGAGCAGGGAATTAGCGCTCAGATTTATCGTCCAGATGATGAACCGATTGGACGCGAGTATTTTGACTTTGAGCCAAGCATCGACCCTGCTGCTAAAGATTATGTCACGATAACTCCGGCTTTGTTTAAAGGCGATCGCTTATTGCAGCGAGGGCGGGTGATTGAGCCAGCAAGTAAGTAAAAGGCAAAAGGCAGAAGGCTCCAAGGCAAAAGGTAAAAGGGGAAAACATTATGAAAAGTACGTTCTTTCTCTCGTTGCTAAACTCTGACTAGCAGCGCTTTCCTAGAGGCTCCGCCTCTAATCTAGGAGAAAAAGTAGCGATTAGCGAAGTTTAAGAATACGAGTTATCGCATCTTAAGTTATTTCCACACCAGGCAGAGCTTATACCAATTCGTGATCAAGAGGGTATACATCGATCCCCCCTAACCCCCCTTAAAAAGGGGGGAGTAAAAAAAATACCTTATTTGGGGTTTTTTCTGGGGATTTGGGGACGGGAGGGGAAACTACAAAAGGGAAACAAGAAAAATACTTATTTCGAGAGATTATGCAAGTTTTAGAAACAATTGGATTTGATTTGGGGCACGGTGAAACTGCCGTCGCCAAGGCAAGAGTGGAGAGCATCGAGCCGCCAGAAATGCTTGAGGTTAATAGTAAGAAGATTCAAATTACAGCGCTGGGCTGGCATCCCGACCTTGGCTATCTTGTGGGAGAACAAGCGTTAATTCAAGCTGGCGTTACTCAACTCCAAATTTCGTTTAAGCGAAGCCCCAACAACGACCCGAATTATCGGGAAACCATTAGTAAGTTTTTAGAAACTTACTACCATCTTTTGAAAGAAGGCAAGCAGATTGAAGGTGGGGAAAACAACTACTTTTTTGTGGGATGTCCTTCTGGATGGTCAGTTAGCGATCGCGAAGAATACCAAGCGTTACTCAAAGAATCGGGTATTCCCCTACTCAGAGTTATACCAGAATCACGGGCAGCATTCATGCACGCTAAGGAAGCGGGGAAGCTTTCTTATGACAAATTGCGATCGTCGGTGCTGATTGTCGATATTGGTTCTTCAACGACCGACTTTACCTTAGTCAAGAGCTTACACGAGATACCGATCGATTTTGGCAGTAACGCTTTGGGAGGTTCCCTGATTGATAAAGCGATTTTTGCCCGGACGCTTGCCAATCACGAAGATAAAGCGTTACTCGAACGAGTGTTTGAGCAATTTCCCCATCATAAAGCGCGTTGCGAACTCGCTTGCCGCAAAGCTAAGGAAGATTACTTTTCTAATGAAGCGCTATACAGCCATCCCCAAACCTTTGCACGCGGTTTCGAGTCGATTAACGAACAGATTTACTTTGTCCCCCAAGTGAATAAAGGAGTGATGGAGGAGATTTTGCATCAATCTTTGCCGGAACTAGGAGGTAAGAGTTGGCTGCAATCTTTTCGGGAAGCAGTGAGGGAGGCAAAAGAAAACTTGTCTCAACAAGGGATGGTGCCGCAACTCCTGTTAATGACTGGCGGTGCATCTCGGATGAAATTTACCCGTCAAATTTGCGAGGAGATTTTCCCTGAACCCGACACACAAGTTCGCCCCGATCCCGAACCAGAACGGTGTATTGCCTTGGGTTTAGCGCGAGTCGGACGATGGGATTTGCGTGCGGCTGCATTTAAAGAAGAAGTTAATAAACTTTTTGACTCCAAGAAGCTCAAAGAATTAGTTGAGAAACATATTCCGGATTTAATTGAACTGTTGACTCAACCACTGTCAGAAAGTCTGATTGAAAATGCACTCAAACCCAGTTTGCACGACTGGCGAAATAACAAAATCCGGACATTGGCTGACTTGGAAAGTGCCATGAAGAAACGGGCGGAGGAATGGATCGAAAGCAAACTCGCTCGGCAAATCGTTAAAACTCAATCCGTCACTTGGTTTAATAGCAAAATTCAACCGGAATTAGCCCAAGAAACTGACCCCATTTGTCAAAAGTATCAGATACCCAGAAGTAGCTTGAGGTTTGAGGAGGGGATTGATCCGACTGTGGTGAATCCGGAATTAGCGATCGGAGATGCTATCCTTGCTGATACTGTGTCTTTTATCGTCAATGTAGTGATTGGTAGCGGCACTATTGGTAGCATTATCGCTTTAATCCTAACTGGGCATTTGACCTGGCCGATTGTATTAGTTTATGGTGCTTCGGTACTGGTTGCAGGTGTGGAGGTAACTCGGAGCAAAACTCAAGAAGCCATTAAGGAAAAATTGGATGTTCCCAGTTGGAGCCGTCCGTTTCTTTTGAACGACAGCAAAATTGAGTCTACCTGTGAGCAAATGAAGCCTGAGTTGGAGCAAGTTTTTAGGAAACAACTGACAGAGAATCAGAAAGCCTTTGATGAGCTGATTGAGAAGGTTGGGCAAGAGTTAAAAAATGCTCTTAATACTAAGGCACAAGAAGCAGTAATCCTGATTCAGTAAAGGTGGTAATGGGAGGTGAGGGCGGGTTTTGTATCAAGGTTATTGGCTTTCCTGCTTTCATTAATCCCTAAACCCGTCCCTATAAATTCATTGACGAAATACTGTATATATGGTATTAAAATTGCTGCGATCCAAAACCCACATAGACAATATAGACATGATGTAGGGGCTCACTTTAGCGATCGATTGTGAATTTAACCGATAAATTTTCTACAAAACCCGCCCTCTCACCTTGGTATCTAACCGATAAATTTTGTCCAATTGATAAAATTTAGGTAGTTCTAGTTTATGGCTTACAGCGATTTTACAACCCTAACTAAAGTTAGAGAAGCTTTTGGGTTAACCATAGAAGAATCTATCGATTTATTTACTGACATTCCAGAAGTATTACCAAGTTCTTATCTCCAAACAACCTTAGATGAGAATGTTTTTTTAGCAACTGCCATCAATACAGAAAAGGCTCGTTCAGAGTTAATTATTGCTCCAGTTTTATTAGAGGTCAGGCGAATCCTTAATTTTCAAATTGGTTTTTTCTCAGGCTCAGAGTTCAATGTGGATTTGCAAGCTGGTTTGAGCGGATATTGCGATTATATCTTGACTGCCTCGAAAGAATCCTATGAAATTCGGACTCCGGTTGTAACCTTGGCAGAAGCTAAAAATGAAAGTATTAAATCTGGCTTAGGGCAGTGTATTGCTGAGATGGTTGCAGCCCAACTATTTAATCAACGGAATGGAGAGGCAATTGAAAGTATCTATGGAGCCGTAACGACGGGAACGGATTGGAAGTTTCTGAAGTTGATGGATCAGACTGTCTGGATTGATAAGCGAGACTATTTTATCAATGAAGTAAGTCAGATTTTGGGGATTTTAATAACACCCTTTAAAAATTCACAATCAGAGTAAATCTTCTTCAGATAGCTGTGCTATTTTCATTAATGCTCTTAACGTTCCAACTTTCAAATCTTGATTGCGGTGAACAGGAATTGATAGAATTTGTTCGACTTCCGGGTTTTCATAGATATGATGACTGCTAGTAATTCTTCGCAAAACCCAACCTTTTTGCTCCACAATTTTGCACAGCCGCTTGCCCGAAATAGATTTCATACAGCAATTTCGACAATTTGATCTGTTGACTCAATTGCATTACGACTGTTTGCAACATCAAGCCAACCTTCAATAGCGTCCTTTAAATTAGCTACCACCTCCTCCATCGTGTCTCCTTCAGTAATGCAACCGGGAAGCGCAGGAACCTCTGCCCAATAGCCACCTTCTTCGGCTGGATGAATGATTGCTCTGATTTTCATACACATATTGAGCTAGTTGTTGAGAATATGATAACAGGACTCAATGTGATAGATGAAGAGGCGCGATAGATAAAATAAGCCTGCAAACCAAGCTACAAAGATGCAAGCGAGTTGTTATCCTGCGTTGAACATTTGACTCATAGACTTACCTTCAACTTATCAATACACTGCTGACCTATTGTACGAATCACTTCAACAACATACATTTCGGCAGTGCAATAATCCCTAAGAAGCATTGTGACATTTTCACGACCATGTGCGATGGCATTACGCTTTTTGTAGAGGTCTTCTCGATACTTGTTAACATCCGATTGCTTCAAGCCATTAAACTCCTGTGGCGTGGTGTCAATCCCGTAAACTCGCTTAAAGATTTTTTTCCGCTCTATATTATTCTCTGCCGATTGTTTAATCCATGCCCAAAGAGGCGGTTTAGAGTAAGCATTAGACTCGCCAGGTTCTTCTGTTACAACTTCAGAAGTTACCGTAACTGGCTCAAATCCGTCCGGCGACTCAGCTTTTCCACCAGGTCTGTAGTACAAGAGGCATTTAAGAACATCTAACTCAAATTGCTCAGATGCTCCTAGTAGCCGGACAAAAGCTGAAGTAATGACGAAATTCGGTAGGCTGTGGTATCCCACACCACTACGGTGAACCCCAAAATCAGGACTATCATGATTGATGGAACGCATTTCATCTTTAACGGCTCTCGCTAATGGATATCGCTCCTCAAGGAATCCCTCCATTGACAAGAGAAGATTTACGAAGTCTTCCCCAATTTGTTCTTCTGTTACAAAGTCTCTGGGAGTTAAAATTACGGGTTTAACACCTTGCGCACTGATCCACGTAGCAAATTCCTCAAGGTTTAGTTTTCTACCTCTTTGAATAGCTCCATCTTCCAACGTAAAAGCAACAGACTCACGAAGTGCTTCAACTTGACGAAGTGCAGCCCAAACAGCAAGACCCATCTCATTCCTCTAGCATCTTGGATAACTAATTCTACAGGCATATGCACTAGGAATAGGAACGTCATAACCCCTCTGTTGTACTTCTCCTAGCTCAAGCACTACTGCATTCGGTGTCCAGATTTCATTAAACAACTCAGGTAGCCAATCGATAGCATTAATCCGATACAGATACAACAAGAGTGAAGTATTGCTAATCGCTTCAGGCAAAATCGCTCTCCAAGTCCTGTAGTTCTGCTTCCAACGGAAAAACCTTATAGCGTCCCAAATTCATATTGAAAAGGAGCTCATTGTTCAATGGACAAACTAAATCATTATCGTGACTTAATCAAGAAAATCTTAACCGAATACTACGAATGGGTGTCTAACACTCCTAGCGATGGGGTAGAGGAATGTTTAGCCTTTGATGAAGTTCGAGATCATTACTTCTGGTTTCACGTTGGTTGGGATGGTAAACGTAGGGTTCAAGGGGTAATGGTTTACCTACGAATTCGAGATGGAAAGATTTGGGTTGAGGAAGACTGGACGAAGCAGGGAATTGTGAATGACTTGCTAGAAGCAGGAGTTCCTCATGAGGATATCGTTTTGGGATTTCAACATCCATGTAAGCGACCGTTGACGGAGTTTGCAATTGCTTAAGCTATTTCACGTTTAACAAGCAATAGCTTGGACGGGCAAGATGCCCATCCCACAAGAGTTTTAACAAAAATAATAGTGCAGACTAGATGGGGAACAGTTTAGTCCACTTTGAATGTAGTGGGTTCACTTTGCGATCGCATCTTGTCTCCTATCGGTTGCTACACAGGTACAGTAACTCAACATCGTGTCTAGGGCAGGTATAGGCAACTTATACATAGAGATTACAGCCCCCTATCCTAAATTTACCTTGGGTTATTGGATGTTAATAGAGATTATGCGATCGCTGGAAGGAAGGGCACTAACTGAGGTGAAGCGAATTTAGTTTATATGCGGACACATTTTTCCATTATAAAAATAGTCTCATAAAAATCAGAGGAAGTCAAGCGATCGCTCAACAGTACTGCTGCCAAATTCTCAACAAAAAACACTGTGCGATCGGGCTTGTCATACATAAGCCCTTGGTTTTCCCTTTACCTTATCTATAAATTTTGTAGTTATGTATATTAATTAGATGGGATAACATGGGTAAAATCCCAATTTTAGGTATGTAATTGACGCCCTTATTCGTACAAACAACCTCTTATCTGTAAAAATTTCAGGAAACTATTTAAAGGAAAGATGTACATTGTAGAAACTACTGATGTTCTTCTTTGTTGCACATCGTATTACTGTAGCAATAATAAAGCAAAAGATTAAATTATATTTACATGGTATTTTTTGTAAATAGATAATATTTCTGTTTTACATTAACTTTATTTAATTAAATACTCCGTCATAATTTACCCAATCCCTCATTGACGCTACATTCAAATCCTCAGTAAATACCACGATTTCAGCACCGCATCAAAAAGGATAGGTTGGAGGGAAGAATCTAGGTCATTATTCTACCTAAAAAGCTCAATTACGAGCTAAAAAAACAAAAAACATTGAAAAGGTGAACATGAAAGCCATATTTAGAAGGCTAAGAATTCTTTATGCCGCTGGACCGGGAGATGTGATTAAAACTTATCGCTATTGGTCAACTGGACAAGATGACCCATCGCAAGTTTCGATAACCTATTCCAGTCAATTTTACGAAGTGTGTCGTGA
>CBKWLJ010000182.1:0-16523 GCA_966675205.1 uncultured bacterium | reverse complement strand
TTTTCTTTACTGTATTTCTTATCTTATGTGAAACGTTCTGAATTTTCCACTCTCTCCAACCAACTATTCTGAAAATGAAGGTTGGAAGGTTAGAAGATTGAAGGTTAGGTGTCTAGGGCAATTAGGTGTCTAAGATGGTAGAGAGAGTATACGTAAGCAATGCATACCGCTTGACCCCGAATGTTCACAATTGACTTGACTTTGAAAAATACGCCCATACCCCTGTCTGTACAACGGAAGTCAGAAGAGGCGGCCCAAGACACTTACAAAGAAATTATCAAAGCGATGGGTGCCGGGACTGCTCAGTTAATAGAATTGAGCTGCGATCACCAGCCAGAGAAAAAGATTGCTGTTCTCAGCGATCAAATTAGCGCTGTAGTGATTTCTCAGAAAACTGGTGCTGCTGGTGCAGGTCGTGTACCGGGTTTCTTTGCTGTGACTGAATGAACGCATTGGCAACCAATACCAAAGCAGAACCCGCAATTTGGGTAAAAGACCTCACCTTTCACTGGTCGGAGGGAGCAGGAGTTTTGCAATCTTGCTCTCTAGAGGTGCCTAAAGGCGAATTTTGGATGCTTTTGGGAACGAATGGCAGTGGAAAATCCACCTTACTCAGACTGCTCGCGGGACTCCTACAGCCCCAGTCCGGAATGATTAAGATTTTGCCACCGGTGGGCTTTGTCTTCCAAAATCCTGATCATCAGCTCGTTATGCCTACCGTAGGAGCTGATGTTGCTTTTGGTTTAGTGGAGGAAAAGCTGACTCCTGCTCAAGTGCGTGCTAGGGTTAGCGAGGCGCTAGCCGCCGTGAATCTCCTTGATTTACAGCGACGCCCGATTTATGCCCTCAGTGGGGGTCAAAAGCAACGAATTGCTATTGCTGGCGCTATTGCCCGTCAGTGTGAGGTTTTGCTTCTAGATGAACCAACAGCTCTGCTTGATCCAGATACTCAACTCGATTTAGTCGCGCAGGTACGAAACCTCGTCAAAAGTCGAGAACTGACAGCTCTTTGGGTGACCCATCGCCTAGATGAGCTGGATTACTGTGATGGAGCCTTCTTATTAGAACAAGGTCAGGTTGTTGACCAAGGGGAGCCAGAACGCTTGAAACAACGACTGATGAAAGCAGAAAATGTTGCTATTTGAAATGTTGTAAGTTCTAAGACTAAAGATTCTGGCGTTTTGAAGTAAACCTTAAGGGGGATTGGGAAATAAATACCCAATCCCTCATTCTTTCAGGGTTAAGCGGCTCTAAGAGGGAATTGTTTGGGTGAGATTTCTGTAAACTATTGTTAATATAGATGATTTACAATCTTCGACACTTCCCCATACAAAATATTGGCCTTGAATAATGCTTCGTACCTCACCCCAGGCTATCTTACTGGTTGATGGCTACAACATCATTGGCTCTTGGTCTCATTTAAAAGAGATCCGCGATCGCGATGGGTTGGAGCCAGCTCGTCAAGAGCTAGTGGAAGCTCTAGTCAATTACAGTGCCTTCCAAGGCTACGAGACTCAAGTGGTTTTTGATGCACACTCGCAAAATACCCGGAGTTGTTATGAAACCTTAACCACTTATTTGTCTGTTTGCTATACCGATTTTGGACAGACCGCCGATACTTACATTGAAAAGTTTTGTGCCTCATTCCGATACAACCTTCGTCGTTCTAGCCAGAGGTTGATTGTGGCAACCTCAGATCGGGCGCAGCAGTTGACAGTGATCGGCTACGGGGCAGAATGGATGTCATCCCAGCAGTTAGCGACTGATGTAGAATTCACAGCTCGGCGATCGCGTCGTAGGCATCGCCCTCAAAAACAATCTCATAGTCGTTTTTTATTCAATTCCCTTGATGCTAAAGCTCAACAGCGTCTAGCTCAGTGGAGGAAAGGCATAAATTGATACTCTCCCTAGAAAAGGAGAGTTTTTTCATTTTTGGGGAGTGTCACCCTTTTCCTTGTCCTGCTCAAGCGGGTCTACTTCTCTAGTCAATTTTCAGATTCTACAGGCGGGTGAAAAATTTTTCCGAGCAAGTAGTTGACAGACCCGAAAAGATGGGTTAAGTTTATAAAGGTGCTGAAGGCAAGCCCCCATCGTCTAGAGGCCTAGGACACCTCCCTTTCACGGAGGCGACAGGGATTCGAATTCCCTTGGGGGTACTAAAGACAAACGAAACGAAAGACGCGAGTCCGAAAATTAAAAAGGATCGCGTTTTTTTAGTTTTAGGACTTACTCAGTGAGTTTCGGTTTAAAACCTTTTTGAGCGGTTTGCTCGTCTAGCTACTTCTGTGCAAGCTGATCGAGTTTTTCCCGGATAGATAATTTCATCAAGGAACGCAGCAAAAAGAAGAAGCAGAATGCCGAAAAACAAAAAGCTGCGATCGCCCAGTTTAGATAGGAGCCTACTAGCAGCACTGTACCCGATAGGAAGGTAAAACCTGTCAAACATGCATAGATCAGGCTTTTAATCGCCAAATTAATCCGTCTGAGCGTGCGATCAGTCTCGAGGGTACGGACGCGCACTTGTAAATCACCTTGTTCAATCCGCTCTTCTAAGCGCTTGATTAACAACTCCGTGGGGTGAGGCTGCTGCAATTTATGCTTGACAAAATTTTTTGCTTGTCTCGCCAGTTCTCCCATAACGCTCTTACGCTGTTCTTGAGAAAGAGCCAGTCTTTTGATAAAAGGTTTACTCGCAGCTAACAAGTTGTACTCTGGATCTAAAGTACGAGCAATCCCATCCAGCGTCGTTATAGATTTAAGAATAAACGTCATCTGCGACGGTAAGCGGAAGGGTTGCTGCTCGAACATCAAAGCAACTTCACTCCGCAATTGATCGAAAGCCTGTAGCTCAATAGGCTTTTCAGTAAATTTTTCCAAAGTAAAAGAAATTAATCGCCTAACTGGAGTCATATCGGGCACCGGTTCAATTAACCCCATGTAGGTTAGAGTACTGATGACCTCCTCCGTATCCTTTTTCAGAACGGCAAAAAAAGTCTTAACCATCTGATCTTTAGCAATCGGCTTCACTTCAGTCATGGTGCCGAAGTCATAGAAAATTAAGCTACCTTCTGGACTAACTGCCATGTTTCCCGGATGGGGGTCAGACTGGAAAAAGCCATCTTGGAGTAATTGCTTGAGATAACAACAAATGCCTAGCTGGATAATTTCTTTCGTATTAATGCCGCAAGCTTCCATCGTTTGGCGGTCATCAATTTTGATACCTGGAAGGTATTCTAAGGTCAGAATTTTTTTAGTAGTGTAGCGCCAGTAAATTGTAGGAACAAGAATACGAGGATAGTCGATAAAGTTTTCGCGAAAACTATCCGCGTTTTTGCCTTCGTGGATGTAGTCTATCTCTTTATAGAGCAGGTCAAAAAATTCGTGATAAATAGCTTCTAAATCGTATTTTCTTAAATTAGGTACGTATTGCTGAAGAAAACGCACTAATCGATGCAAAATCTCAAAATCTAAATTGAACAGCCGCTCTAATCCTGGACGCTGCACTTTGACAACGACATCTTCCCCTGTATGCAGCCGCGCTTTGTGAACTTGTCCCAAGCTAGCCGAAGCTAAAGGATAAGGATCGAAATCTCGATATAAGGTATGTATCGAGTTACCGAGTTCCGATTCTATCAGCGCGATCGCTTCATCAGGACTAAAGGGAGGGACTTTATCCTGTAATTGCCCCAAGGCTTTTACGTACTCTTTGGGCAGAAGATCAGCACGGGTAGAGAGAGATTGTCCAATTTTGATAAATGTTGGACCTAAATCGAGCAGAGTTCCAACTAACCACTGAGCACGACGATTTCTGTGATGAGGCGACTTGTTAGCAACGGTTTTGTCCCACCACAAATAGAATATCAATTGCGCCGCCGAAACAAAAATGTCGATTTGGCGTGCTAGTGGTGAGTATCGAGGTCGTTGCCAACGAAGTGGCTTAGGTGCAGCAGGGGTAAGCATACTGTGGGAAAAGTTCAATTTGTGTCCGCCAGTATGTCAACGAATAGTCGGCTAAGGAGCCGTGGGTTTGGTTTTTTGACGATTGGTACTTTAAAAAAGTTAGCAGTAACTGGCTCCTTTGTTTAAATGTATCAATTACTAAGTTCCACTGGAAGTCTGCTGCTGCAACTGAGGCAGAGTAACGGTAAAAGAAATCATAGACCTTGCAGAGTTTTCCAAGGGACTGCTCGAGACCTCAATCGTACCATTGAGGTGCTGTACTAAGCACTTGACCAAAGCCAAACCTAAACCCGTTCCTTGAACGGCTTGTTGGGTAACGCCTTGACCTCGACGGAATTTATCAAAAATATGATCTAAGTCATCAGGCGAGATTCCTAAGCCAATGTTGCTTAAAGTTAGAACCACTTGATTGACTAAAGGCTGAATTTGATGAGTGACTTGTAGGCAAACGGTTGTGTCTGGGTCAGAATACTTGCCTGCATTCGTTAAAAGTTCTAGCAAAATCCGGTGTATGCTATCCGGATCGGTGTTGAACATGATCGATTGGGCTTGTTTCTCTAAAGCTGCGGGTGTGTTGTTGTTGGCTGAAACTCCCAAGGAATAATCGCTAGACGTGGTGCGATCGCTAAAGCGTACCTGACTGGAGCAGACAGAACTTTTTACCCTCAAAGTTAGCCGTTTATCTACCCATTTCTGCTCAAATGACTCAACCAATTGATCAATTAACAACATTAAGTCAATTCGTTGAGGTTTGATAGAGGATTGATCGGCTTCAAGGCGCTGTAAACTCAGTAAGTCATTAATGAGTTCAATTTCTTTGTTACACTCCTGTTCAAGAATTTTCAGATACTTGTTTTGCCGCTCAGCCGTGATGGTGGGTTGATGCAACATCCGAATCGCCAAACTCATTGTAGTTAAAGGGGTTCGCAGCTCATGACTCATGGTACTCATAAATTCTTCCTTGAGCTGATTTAATTGTTGGAGCTGGTCAATTTGTTGCCGTGTTTTTTCGTATAACTGAGCTTGAACTTCCAAACTATGCTGCAACTGGACAGTGCGATCTTCCACCAGCGATCGCACTTGCTGTAGGGCTTGATTTTGCATAATGGCGGTGCTGATTTGGCTGCTGACGCCTGCCACCAACTCTAATTCATCGGCATACCAAAAGCGCGGTTGACTGTGTTGCAGCACCAGAAACCCCAACACGGTGACTCCTGATTCAGAACTTTGTGTACCGAGCAAGGGCACAATTAACAAAGCGGGCATCATGTCCCGCTCAAAGATAGAAAGTGTTTTTATAGGGAAGTCAAATTTAAAGGCAACATCTCGGTCAAAAATGAGGAGTGGCGCAGGGGCATCACGGAACGCTTGTTGACACAAGTATGATTCTGATAGCCAGAAGGATTGGTTGAATAAGGAAGCAAATTCTTGAGAAGAGGAAGTTTGTTCCTCGTTCCATTCACCTGCCACTTTTACTTCAAGGTTGGGAAGAGATTCTGAAAGCCAGTTATTTGATACAGGCTCTGGGGAGTTTAATAATAAAAGCAAACTGCGACTCACTTGAAGCGATTGAGCTGTAGAGGTAATCGCTAACTGAAGAATTTCATCAAGAGCGAGAGCTTTACGCATGGCGAGACTCAACTGCTGCTGTAGAGACTGACCGCAAGCCAAGTTATGTACCTGTCGAGTGAGTTGGACTTGAGAAATGGCAACAGCAACAAAGTCTGATACGCTCGCTAACTGTTCTTGCTCTGAGGTTGTCCATTCGTGCGGTTGCGATCGCCCCAATACAATTATCCCGTTGACTGAAGACTGAAACCAAGTGTGGTTTTTGAGTATTGCCTTCATTGGTAAAGTCTCAAAAACATCACGTCCGGTCGATTGATCATCCAATTCCTGTAGATTTTGAATGGCTAAAGGCAGACAATTTCCCCAATCCGTTTTGAAGATTGGATGTTCCAAAAGTTGTGCTTGAGTACTACAAGAGAGTTCGGGGAAGTCATCAGTACACCATAAAGCGGTTTGAGCGATCGCAACTGGATTAACCTTGGATTGATTATCCTGCTTAGCTAAAGCCACAATAAAGCAGACTTCTACTTGGAATTCTACGCCTAAAGCCTGAGCTACTTTTGCCAACAATGTTTGCGGCTCTGGGTTAGTGAGAATAATTTGGGTAATATGTTGCCCGATCTGAGCGGATGGGGTTGTGTACTGCATTCGTAAACCCTTTTGCTCCTGCGTGAAAACTGGTTCAACGGGGACGGATAGGCATGAAGTTGAAGAGTGGATCATGGGGGCAGAGGGAGTAAAGTAGCTCTAAAAACCAAGCTGAGAGTGAGGATATCAGGCTTTTTGTCTCCATGATGCTTGTGAGCCACATCATCTTAACGTCGCTGTTGTGACGAAGGATTCAGAACGCTCTTTGCGATCATGCAGGCGAAGAAAGGCTCGACAACACCAAAATCCGTATAGCGATCGCTGGTTTTAGCATCACTGGCTCACACATTTTTATCTCCGCTTAACACACTCTCTCACAAGAGCAGGGCTATAATGAGCAGCACATCCTCGAGATTAGGCTAATTCGCTACTGATAACCGTCAAGCTCTCAATCAACTGTCGTGTTAAAGATAAAATCTTCTTCACAGCCTAAATTATGATCAGATTCCTTGTTGAACTTTTCCGAGTAGAGAGGAAAGCTAAAAGGGAAGGAAGTGTGTGTACAGAAATTCCAACACCCACTTTTTAACCATTACCCTCTAACTTTGTCCCTTTGTCCGCTTTGCGCCGATTCTTCCCCCCATCCCAGAGGATTTGACAAGGGAATTTTTGCTGCAACGGGTTAAACAAGCAATCTGCTCAACCTTAGTGTTCCCAGTTTGATAGAGTTTTTACCAAGAAGAGCAGAATTTTTTGATGTTTCTTTTGTCTCCACGCCCTTAAGAGCGGCTTTTGGCTGCTTGTTTCTGCGCTGCTTCACTATTTTGGCGATACAGCTTCACACGGTCTTGAGCTGTTTTGTAGCGACGATCATCAGGCTTTACTGCTTTCATCAAATCAGACGCTCGTTCCCACTTGGCTGCCACATCCAGCCACTGAGCAGAGGTTTGAACCGTTTTCCCTGCCACCGAAGCTTGCTCCGCTAACCGTACTGCCTGGGCAAAGGGATCAGGAGTGGGAGATGGAATCGGCGCTGATACAGTATCTGATTTCATTGAGGTGTTTGTACTGCGGTTGGATGAGGAGGCTGAGATCCTGGCATTTTGTTCATGAAGGAACCAACCAACTAACACCAGAAGCAGACTTAAACCAGCACCACTAATAATCCCTCGCCAGTAAGGATTTTTTTCCTTGAGATAGCGGGAGGAAGTCTTGGATAAAGGAGGTTTCTTGCTCCAAGTATCTTTGTAATGCTTTTGATTCTCCAGGCGTTGTTTAAAGAATTTCGGTTTGGTAAGCTTAATTTCTTCAGACCAAAGCAACTGGTTTTCCGGGTCACGGCTAATTTCTTCTAACCAAAGCAATTGCTGCTCGCGCACAATTCGGCTGTTGATATTAACCCGGCGAATATTATGTGGTGCAATTTCTTCGAGAATTTGCCGAATTTTCACCACCAATACAGACTGATCAAGCTGCTCAGGCATTGTCGCCTCACATAAAAGTTGCAAGACCCCGTCAACAAAAACAGCACGGGTTCTAACACCGATATCTGCCAGCTTTTCATTTAGTGTGTGAATGATCGCCGCAACACTACCCTGGCGAGCTTGTCTAGCAATGTCATCCATTGGGTGGGGCATTTTTCTTGAACTGTAGACTGGGTTGCAATACCTGATTTTATTTAAAGTATCAGCCTTAACCGACGTATTGTACCCTATATAGACCTTATCCTTGACCTAAGGAGGACGATCAGGCAATAGATGAACGCAGATTGTAAGATTATTATTAATACCTCATACCAGGCTGTTCATGGGTGTTCGCGCTCATGAAGTCTATAAGAAACTTATATGAGTTTCTGAAAAATTACATTTATACGTAAACTATGGATTGTCAGGAGCGTCTGAAGTTTTAGGAGTCTCTGGAGTGTCTGTCTGGACTACTATATTTAGAACACAACTTCATATTCAGTGTTCATGCTGGAGAAAAGTGCAACATTACCTCTACTAATTGAGTACTGAATAGCGAACCATAAAATTGAGAATCTGTAAAGTGCTGATATAGCAAGTTTCAAAAAAAGAAAAGAAAAATTTTGGATTCAGCTCACCTCCGAACTGAAATTCGGTGAAACTTCTAGACAATAGGTCGTGGACTATTAATTAATAGCCAAAATTGGCTCTAGTGCAAGAAGGCTCCAAGATCTAAGGCAGAAGGCAAAGAAAGGGCAAAGTTATTTTTGGACAAGTACTCACTCTGTGTTACGGATTAGCTTGCACTCATCGTAAAATTGTTCACAAAGTTTACAATTAGTTTAAAAATATTTAGAGTTTCTAGGAGAGCGATCATGCTGTTAAAGTCTACGACTCGTCACATTCGGATTTATACGGCCGAAGTGGAGAATAACGAATTGGTTGAGAGCCAAAATGTTTTAACCTTGGATGTTGACCCTGATAATGAATTGAATTGGAATGAAGATGCCCTGCAAAAGGTGTATCGCAAGTTTGATGAGTTGGTAGAATCCTACAGCGGAGCAGATTTAACGGAATACAACCTGCGCCGCATTGGTTCTGACCTAGAGCATTTTATGCGATCGCTTTTGCAGAGCGGTGAAATTAGCTACAACCTAGAAAGCCGCGTACTTAACTACAGTATGGGATTACCGCAAGTAGCACCGCCTGCTGGTCAGTAGGCACACTACCACCAATTACGATTCCCTTCTTCATCCGTGCGTGCTTGGCGAATCACATCAGAAATTTCTTCGGCATCCTGAACATGATGCAGTGCCTTTTGCTCACCATCGGGTTCGTCAACCACGAAATAGGTGGGAACTTTGATGTGATCGCCAGTGATGTCAGGGGCATCAACAGCAACTTGCTGGGCCTTTTCTTCAATGGTTTGAGTGCCTGATTTTATCCGATCGCCAGGATTGACGGCATCGTTACTATTAGGTCTTTCTGGCTTATCCATAGAAAGACCTATATCTTGAGTAGCTTGCTCATCCGAATTGGCAGTAGTATTTTTATTGAATTTCTCTTGCTTATTCATTAAAACCCCAAATTTTTTAACACTTGATCTTTCTAGGTTGATAGTAAAAAAAAGAGAGAGCGATCGCCTCTTTCTAGGGTTGGAGTTAAGCAGCAGCCATTAGTTGGAGTCCACGCAAGCTTTTCTATGTCTAAGTGAAAAACTTCGTCAAGCGGGTCTAGACATGGGAATATGAGGGCTCATCCATAACGAACAATCAGGTTCTTGCTTATTAGTAAACCCATGTTCTAGAGTTCAGGATTTTGCTCAGAATTAGGAAAGACAGCGGATGTAGCCTCATTAGGGAGATTATTCATACGCTTTTGTTTGAGAAACTGCTTAAGAGCGATGCGGCGATTTTCTAAAAAGCGACTCCAAAAACCTGGAAGAAAATTATCCATAGTTGAGGCAAGCGCCCAAGATTCCAAGTTAATCATCTTGTACCACAGCTCATGTGAATGCTGGAGCTGGGAGATTAGTTGCTGAACTTCAATAGCGGCAGGCGAGTTAAAGTCAGCGAACAGTTGCTCATCAGAAGAAGTGTCAGAATCAAGTTTAGGCATGGCTAGTAATGGATGGGAAAGCACAGGCTGATCAAACGGGAACGAAACGGACAATTAACTAAGTGACTTGCCAAATAAAATACAACCTCTAGAGGGTGAATCAGTATCTAATCTCTTTCTTAGGTTAGGTGATAGTTCCTAAGCCTGCGTCAATCCTAAACTTCCTCTGGCTTTTACGTTCAATCCCTAGAGTTGTTAGAATTAGCAGCAGTAAGACCTTAAAAACAAAAGGCGAGTCTGAATCTTGTCTGTACAGAAGCCTGTAAGTCCTTGGAGTTACAAACCTTGGTGGTGTCAGCCTTGGTCAATTGTGCTGACTGGAATAATGATCATCACGGGGAGCTGGGTACTGGGAAAAACTGTCTGGGTAACAGTGCTGGTTTCCCTACCGATTTTATGTTGGTGGATCTACTTTTTACTGATTTGGCCGGGACTAATGAAGCAAATAGGTAGTTGGGATGAGCATTAGCAATCTTCACAGGATTTTATTCCTCTCGAAAGAGATTGATTACCAGCGTATCAACTTAGGCTGGAATCAGACGCTACAATCGGTAATCAAAACACAAGGCACTTCTAGATGTAGATGCAAGTCTCTATCTAAAAGAGGTGTGACTTGTAGCCCAATTATCAACGGCTAAACGTAGCGAAGAATTTTCATGGAAAATCCGGCGGCAACGATATACTGCTCTAACCCTCGCTGTCAGGCTCCTAATCCCCAGAGCAATAAATTCTGCCAGCAATGTCGCACGCCGCTTGTCAAATGCTACCTCTGGGGGATTGGGCAGGGGATAGAGGCTGTAAAAGTAGGAGATCTAGTCGCAGAGCGTTACATACTCATAAAGCCTCACATTTTTTTAGACACAACACCAGGGATACCACCGGAAACCCCTGTAGATATTCCATCAGAACTTGCGCCTTATTTAAGGCTGACTCCTTATGGGTTGCACCTTCCTCAATTGTACGGGCGGCTGACGCTATTGAAGGGGCGCAACTACTCCGAAATTTGGTTGCTGGAGAATGCACCGATTTACGCCAATAGTGGCCTTGCCTACTTTCCAAGAAACGGTAACAATTCAGTTGGACGGGAGTCTCAAGGCAGGAAAGAAGAGCCTCTAGTTGAAGGACAATTGCTACCTGAACTGATGAGTGTCTGGAAAAATGCAGCGGCTGTTCGCCAGCTCCATTGGCTGTGGCAAATAGCAACGCTGTGGCAACCTTTTATCAGTGAAGGCGTAGCTTCCAGCTTACTGTCCTCTAGCTTGTTGCGAGTAGAAGGTTCGATTATCCGGCTGTTAGAATTACAGTCCGACTCTAAGAAAATACCGACGCTGCAACAGCTAGGTCAAGTTTGGTCTCAACTGCTCTCCGACGCATCACCAACGATCGCAGAATTTTTACAACAACTCTGTAGTCAGTTAAATCAAGGACAAATTCGGACGGCTGAACAGCTTGTTGCCTTGCTAGATGGAGCGCTTCAAGAGTGTGGGCGATCGCAAAATCGCACCTATCAAATTTTCACTCGCAGTGATTCTGGTCCGAGCCGTCCCCATAATGAAGACGCCTGCTATCCTCCCACTGGACAGTTGTTCAGTCCTCCAACAGGTAGCAGCGCATTGGCTATTGTATGTGATGGGATTGGAGGTCATGAAGGAGGTGAAGTTGCCTCCCATTTAGCGATTGACACCCTCCGGGAACAAGTTGAAAAACTCCCCAGCGACCCAGAACATTGGAATCCGACTACTTTAACACTGGAATTAGAACAAGCAACTTGTGTTGCCAATGACCTAATCAGCCAGCAAAATGATCGAGAAAATCGGGCTGAGAGGCAACGGATGGGTACCACACTCGTCATGGCTCGAACGGTTGCTCATGAAATCTACATTACCCATGTGGGAGATAGCCGTGTCTATTGGGTGACTCGCCATAACTGCCATCAAGTGACACTGGATGACGATTTAGCCTCTCGGGAGGTGCGTCTCGGCTATGCTCTTTACCGTAACGCTGTACAACAACCTACATCTGGCTCCCTAGTTCAAGCGTTAGGGATGGCCTCTTCCACCAACCTGCATCCAACGGTACAGCGCTTTGTTTTAGATGAGGATTGCGTTTTCCTTCTGTGTTCGGATGGACTCAGTGATAATGACCGGGTGGATCAATACTGGCAAACAGAAATTTTGCCTATTCTCAATGGTCAAATTGATTTAGCAACAGCAGGAAACCGACTAATTCAGATTGCCAATACCCAAAATGGTCACGACAATGCCACGATCGCTCTAGTCTACTGCAAAGTGACATCCTCTCAAGACCAAGAGCCCTCGCACCTGACCGTATCACAGATTCCTTCAGCTCCTAGCTCTTCACCTGTGACAGCACCAGCCCTCAATACGAGCGCTGCACCATCCCAAATGAAAACACAGCAGCTATCTTATCCTGTTGCCAAACAGCGTCCTTGGGGTCTGTTGCTGGGTATTATTCTTCTCCTTGGGCTAGGTGGAGTAATGGCTTACTTTTTAGTCCCAGGCGTCAATAACTGGGTCGATCCACTAATTGGTCTAAATCCTGATGCTAGCACTGCTGACCAACCTACGGGCTCTTCTCCAGTCACTACTCCAGAGGCGAATCTATCTCCAGCAGGACTCCCTTCCTTGCAGCCAAAATCAGTGATTCAAGTTATCGATGCAACTCCAACAACGGCTCAAGGGACGAATCTACCGATTTTGCTACGACGCGGTTTACCTCCCCAAGATCAATCCGTAGTGGGTGTCGTTCCTAGTGGTAGCGTTCTGCAAGTCATCAATAAAGTATCCGACGAGTCGCCCAACAATTGGCTACAGTTGAGGGTTTGTACTTTGGGTACGGGTGAGTCAGAAATTCAACCTTCACCACCTGCTCAAACAGGACTGGAACGCCCTCAAGGCGAAGTGAAACCATCTCCTGGAGGAGGTAACTTGAATTCGGCTTCCGTGACTTATCGACAGGTAGAACCTGGAGAGGAAGGATGGATTCAAGAAGCTGGATTTTTAGCAAAAATTAACCCAAATTTCACCCCGACAGCTACTCAGCAGAGTACCTGTGCCAGTCCAACTACTTCTACCCCATCCAGTCCAGCTCTAAAACCCACTCAAACTCCATAGGAGTTGAAAGTTGGAAGGTTGAAAGTTAGCAAGTTAGACGCCCTGCCTTTTGGACACAACAAAGGATAAAAATCATTCTTCCCCCAAACCCTACCCCCTACACCCTATTTTCAAGACAGCCGTCCATGCGCTGCGCTAACAACTTTCTAACCTACCCTTCACCGAACGGCTTTGCCGAACAAACCCTCAACCGATTGTCAAATTAGACCCAAACCAAGCGAAGACTCGGTAGACTGATAAAAAAACAGTTACAGCCGCTCTTCGGGTGGGCTTTTAATGTCTGGTAACGAAAATCCTTACCTCAGTATTGCGATCGCTCGTCTGTCAAACGCTGGGGCAGAAAACTTCGCTGTATGGGTTCTCAAATCCCCTTATCCTGGGGGCTACGCTCTGCACCACACAAAATGGTCAGAAAGCTTGACTCGGACTTGGCTAGCGTGGCAGGAAATGTTTTCCTTGCGGGGTTTGCCTCATTTCCCCTTAATTCATCATGCTGGCCAGTCTGCTCAAACTTTGCCCCCAGATAGCGATATCGGTGCAACGGGTCAAACAACTAGTTACAGCAGTCGTCTGATGCAGCGTTTAGGCATTGACTTGTGGGCATGGTTGTTTGACGGCCCAATTCGCAATAGCCTAGCTCAAAGCCAAGGAATTGCGATCGGGCAAAATAAACCACTACGCTTGAGACTGGAAATTCGCGATCCAGATTTCATTCCCCTCCCTTGGGAAATTATGCAACCGATGGCGGGGAAACAGGCTGTCTCTCTGTCTCAGCAAATTTTGTTTAGTCGCACAACCAGCGATGTTGACGTACTCAAACCCTTTACCCGCTCCAACCAAGCATTAAATATTTTGTTGGTTCTAGGGCAGGATGTCCAAAGACCCAACCGTTCAGCTACGGGTTTGCAGTTGGAACAAGAGGCAGCAGCACTGGCTAATGTCCTCAAAGCTTGTGGGCAACCCAATCCTACCAGTGATAAATTTATTGCTCCTGTTGCCTGTAATGTGGAAACCCTACTACAGCCTACACCCACAGAACTGATTGATGCCTTAGAAACGGGTGCCTTTAATATCCTGTTTTATGCAGGTCATGGTGAACCGGCACCAGACGGGGGGCTACTCTTTCTACGACCGGATGAAAGCATCAACGGAACAGAACTGGCTCAAGTTCTCGTGCGGACCCAAGTCACCTTAGCCGTATTTAATGCCTGTTGGGGTGCCCAACCCGACCAAGTAGGGCCCCAAGCCATTCCGCGCAGTAGTTTAGCGGAGGTTCTCATTCACCACGGTGTTCCTGCTGTCTTGGGAATGCGGGATTCCATTGCTGATCAAGAAGCGCTAACCTTTATTCAAACCCTTGCCCAAGCCCTTGCAACCCGGATGCCCATTGACCAAGCTGTAGCAGTGGCAAGACAGCAGCTTTTGACCATTTATAAGTACAATCAACCTGCCTGGACTTTGCCTGTACTCTACATGCATCCTCAGTTTGAAGGAGAGCTGATTAAACCTATTGAAGAAGGCATTACCGAACTTCCGAGTATGACACCCAGCTGGGTCGGAAACCCTACGCCTGCGGCTTATTTGCGTTCTTTGAGCTCAACCACTCAAGTCTGGCGGATTCGGGGAGGCCTCATGCGGGTAGGGCGTCGCCAGGAGAACGATTTAGTCATTCACGAGCAATGGGTCAGTCAACAACATGCAGAAATCATCTGCCGTGATGATACCTCTTCCCAAGAAGCTCGTCCTACATATTTCTTGCGAGACTTCTCTCGCTATGGGACGCTGATTTTACCTCCTGATCACGTTAATGGAGCAATGAACCAAGAATTAAAGGGAGGCAGTGGTGTTCGAGGTTGGCAAAAAATCCACCATCAGGAAGTGCCATTGCAATCGGGTAGCAAGTTAAAGTTTGGCAGTAATCAAGGTCAAACTGTGGAGTTTGTAATTGAAAGTTCAGAACCTTTGGCATAAATATCCTATTTTAGGAGTTGTTACGGAACTTCCTAGAGTGCTGATGTAGCTACCCATGTCAGGTTTCATCTACTTACCCACACAGGAGGGTTTATATGTCTAGTCAACCTATGCAATACAAAAATCGTGAGGATGCAGTGAGCAGCGTACAAGGAGAACTATTAGAAGCACTCTTACAACCGGAAGCGGATTTTTATCCCTGGAACCCCACTGAACCTGAAGCAGAAGCATATTTTGCTGAACTCGAACAAGAAATTTCACTGGATCATTGGCTAGAACACGAGGAAATTACTCAAGCGTCGCAGTCTTTATTTAATCACTTGCATCAGCTCTGGGACTCCCCTAGCTGGGTGGAAGAAACTCAGTTGAGTGAGTCTTTGTCAGAGAAATTTGCCGCTTTAATGCCTCAAGCGTGGATAGAAGCGATCGCTTACAAAGCTCAGCAAGTTTTTCACACCAATATATCTTTGGCAGACCAACTGGTACAGTGTGTCAAGCCCTTATTACCCAACTGGGCAGAAGACGATTTATTTGTTTTAGCTCGTCCTTTAGCTTATGCGATGCGTAGTACCTGTGAATCAGGAAAAGAGTTACCCAATGGCATTCGCTCAGTAGATTGGGTAGAACTCTCTGCGATGGAACAAGTACGGCTAACTTTGGCAGTCGCTCATTCAGCACTGATTCAACTGCAACAATCTCCTGAAAATCAGGAATTTTAATTCTGCTACCCGTTTATTTGCTTGTTTCAGTTGTCTATAGGCTTAAAACCTTCATTGCTTGTATTAAGAGTGTTAACCCTTCGCTTACAGGTTAGAGGGAAAAGTGGGTAAAGTACTCCTTTAACTCATTGCAATTTCATCAGTATTGACTCGCATTGTTTTTGCACCTCTAAGTTACTCTCTACAAAGAGGTGTCAGTCCATAACCGACTCGAATTCAGATTGGATGAATATAGTCTTATCACGCAGAGCTAATTGATCAGTTGTTGTTGTGGCAACTGCGGTACAATTCTTACCTCTGCTTGTAAAGATTCATTCACTCCCCGAATCTCTTTTGTTGCATCTTCGGGTTGACTGGCACAAAGAGCTCCCAGCCTTTTTTGCCTCTCCTGCTGTACCTCTTCGTTAACAACCAGCAGCTTGGCTCAACTTCAATAAGGTGACTTCCCAAACCAATCGTGGCTGGGCATAGCTCAAAAGGTACTTTCGAGCTTGTTCTAGCTGTTGGATGATAGCGGGTTGATGTTGGGAGTGCCAGTAGCAGTGTTGGAGATAACCCACTAACCAGAGTTGAGTTTCTGTATCTAGCGTTTTGTCAATGGTTTTAGCCAGTTCGAGAGCCTTACGGGGTGAAAGAGAAAGCCCGATCAAGTCTTGGAGAAATGGTTTGGGGAGTGCTTGGAGTTGGGTAAAGGCTGCCATCGCTTCCCCTGGACTGCCTTGAGCGATCGCTAATACAAACGATTCCTTGAGAATCTCCTCATGACCGGTTTTCCGCAATACTGTTTCCATTTCAGACTGTGCTAGTCGGTAAAAAGGAATCCGTTGGCATCGAGAAATGAGCGTTGGTAATAAATCCTCTGTACTAGGGGCAATTAAAATCAACGTAGCTTGTCCTGGTTCTTCCAGCGTTTTGAGCAAACCATTGGCGGCTGCCTCTGCCATCGTTTCTGCTTGTTCTAACACCACAATTTTGCGCGATGCTTCTAAAGCTGAACGACT